>JABXJW010000063.1:0-16838 GCA_013375395.1 Desulfobacterales bacterium | reverse complement strand
GCAAACCCAAATGTCAAGAGACCGGCAACTAAGAAAACGCGTTGAAAGATTGAGATCCCAGATAACTAACGGTCAAATGTAGACTTGACCCCTTTTCTTTGCATTCCTGTTCTTACAAGCGGCATTTGTTTTCTTAAGGTGTGAGTAGTATTACCTAGGAAATCGTAGTAAAAATATTAGTTGTTTCTATATGAAGCGGGAATATTCCCCATCAAAATGTGGGCTATCCCGATTGATCGGCTGTGAGTAGAATGATATTTGGTAACGTCCAATACTGTTAGTCGTTCCCACCATCAATTTACGTCTATTCCGGAATTCATCCCCCATGGAGAAAAACCTCAAATTGTGCCTACCCAGCTCCTGACGGGGCATTGTCCGTTCTGTCAGGAGCCTAAAGCCCATTCAGGAAACTAGGCGACTCGCATGGGTCTTAACTCTAGGAATACTTTTACAATTTTGACAAGATTTTGTTTTTCGTCAGAACATGTTTTGGAATGATTTGAACATAGGGGGATTGCTATGAAACACACGAAATCAATTCTAAGTTTGGCATTGGTTTTGTTTTGGGATTTGTTGGCATTTCTGAGGCTGGCGAGGTTGTCTTTGCCAGGCAAGGGGTTAGAATTTATGACGCACAGTACCGGTGTTCTCACTGCGGCACAGCGGAGGAATTTATTGCACGAGATAGCGCCCTCTTTTTATTTTTAATCTAACAACTCACTCAAGCCGACTTGAAACCCCCGCGGGCATTTTTGCTCATCGCAAAGCTATGTTAGGGTTTCAAGCGGCTTAGTTCGGACGTTAAACCGATTTAATCAGCCGAACCGCCTTGGTACGTGATCCGTATGCCGGGTGGTGTGGGAGGGGGGAGGCCGTGAGGCCCCTCCCTATCCCGATTCGACAACGACCATGAGACCAGATAATGACCTGCTGACCTTGACTCCAGAGGAGCTCTGTGGAGACAATCGGGACGTCCGTAAATAAGTAAATAACTCAGATTTTGTGTCCAGTTACTTAGTTACTTACGGACGTCCCCATTAGCCACATAGAAATGCCAAAACATCGTGGGGAATTTATGAAATATGTTGAATAAAAGGGTAATGTAAAGCCTGAGCCTTCAGCTGGTATCCACCTGAAACTTTCGGAGGCGGACGCCAAGCTGTTCTCGACGAACGCAAGAAAGGAGGCGAAAGAATGGCAGACAAAACTAATACAATCGTGAAATGATTATCATCTGTCTTAAAGAACTGCCAGCTTCAATCGCTGGTCAAGCCGAAATGGAAAAAACAGGGGAGATCCACCAAATATTTGGGCTAGAGGTGGCCCATTCACAATTATTTTTTGGAAGGAGGCAACAATGGCTATACCAATTAACAAACTCGTAGGTATGACTCCCGAATTAGAGGCCAAATTGAAGGAGCAAGGGATCCATGATAGCGATCAACTTCTTGATGCATCTCGGACACCCTCCGATCGAAAGGCATTAGCAAAGCATTGCGGCGTGACGGCCCGAGCCATCTTAGGATTAGCAGATCGAGCAGATCTGGCTCGTATTCATGGGGTAGGTGGAGTTTTATCCGACCTGTTAGAACATATTAAAGTGAAAACGGTCTCAGATCTCGCAAAAGAACGCCCAGACCACTTACACCACGTGTTAGAGGAGTTGATAGAAAAAAAGAAAATTAAACTGGTAGGTAGAGTAGCCTCCCTTGAAATGGTGAAGGACTGGATAAAACAGGCCAAAGCTATGGAAAAGGTGCTGTAATACACAGATTAAATGCGTGGGGAGGTGGCCAGCACGCTAGCCTCCCCAGCATCAGAGAATATTAGGATAAAAAATCTCCCCTGCTTTTTATTTGGACTGTGCTATAACTCATTAATTGAGAGCAAATCTATCAAGGGTAAAATTAATTATGAAGGCACGAAAGGGGGTAAGAAAGTGGCAGACAAAACACAAATGGTGCTTTCAAAAATGAAAGAAGCAGGAAAACCGGTAAGACCCGGAGATATAGCGAAAATGACCGGTCTGGATAAGGATGAGGTCTCTAAGATTTTAAGTGAATTAAAAAAGAGCGGAAAGATTACATCCCCAAAGAGATGCTTTTATGCACCGATTGACTGATAAAGGAACACGTGCACGGATTCCACAACCCGAGAAATTGTCAAGGATATCTCAGAGGTCAATCAGGTTGTCGATGAGGCCAACAGCGGTTCCCAGATGAGCCTTAGTGGCTGAATACGTTAAGGAATTAAAAAAAGAAAGGAGGTGATAAGGTAGGGGGAAATCTTGAAAGGGGTCAAGTCTACGTTTGACCGTTTGTGCATCTTTTGATAAGAGAGGCATATGTCAAGGCCATTGCGAATAGAATATCCCGATGCCTGGTATCACGTGATGAATCGCGGCAGGCGCGGTGAGAAAGTATTTTCAGAAAAAGAGGATTACGATGCATTTGTAGAACTTATTAAAGAATCCGTGGAAATGTGGAATGTTAGGATAGCCGCTTACTGCCTTATGCCCAACCACTATCATATTCTAATTCAGACCCCGGACGCTAACCTTTCCAGATGTATGAGGCATTTGAACGGTGTTTACACCCAGCGTTTCAACCGCTCCCACCGCTGCGACGGCCAATTGTTTCGAGGCCGTTACAAGTCCATTCTTGTTGAGGCGGACAGCTATCTTTTGCAACTGCTAAGATACATTCACAGAAATCCTCTAAAGGTCGGATTAGCTGACAAACTGGATAGGTATTCTTGGAGTAGTCATAAGGGGTATCTGTCTGATGGAAAAAAGTGGGGCTGGCTATATAAAGACTTTATCCTTTCAATGCTGACCAGCGACAAAGGCCAGCGGCGAAGGGCGTACAAGCAATTTATTTCTTTAGAGGAGCCAGAGGAAGTCAACCAGATATTTGAACGAAAGAAGCTGCCTTGGGCGTTGGGCAGTGAAAGATTCATCAATTGGGTGAAAGACAAATTTTTTGATGAAAAGCATCACAAAGAGATCCCCGAATCTAGAGCATTGGCTCCTGAGGTGGAAAGAATAAAGGAGGTGGTTTCAAAAGCTTATCGTGTCAACAAGAACGAATTGCTCAAATCCAAAAGAGGCTTGTTCAATGAGCCCAGGAATGTGGCGATTTACCTGACCAGAGTGTTGAGATCTGCGCCTCTGGTTGAAATTTGCGAAGAATTCGGGATGAATAGGTATAGTTCTGCGAGCAGTTCTTTACAGGGGCCGCAAACCCAAATGTCAAGAGACCGGCAACTAAGAAAACGCGTTGAAAGATTGAGATCCCAGATAACTAACGGTCAAACGTAGAGTTGACCCCCTTTGACCCCCTTTTTTGTAAATATGGAAATGTAAAGGGCGGCCCCAAACACCAATATCTACTGGAAATCATAAGATGTGTCAGGGATTTTCAGGCTGCGCTGCTCAAACATAAAAATCTCTAATGAGAGAATAATCCTTTCGTTGGCCATCTTCGAGCAGTTGGATCTCGCCGGTGATTGTGTCAAAGGCTATTGCTTGGAAGGGCCGGTTTCCTTCGTATCCATTTGCTCCCAACCCACGTGCCTCGGCACCACCGGCACCGGTCACGACAAGGGGTATTGCCCGGTATTCTTTGCGGTCGTATGAGTGTATGTGGCCGAAGAAACAGGCCCGTATCTTATCATGAAAATCATCCAGCACCGTAAAGAAACGCTGGGTGCATTCCAGATAAAGAGAATGGAACTTCCAGCCCGTCATCTCCGGTGGCATGTGAGTATAGATAATGCTATCCTCCCTAATTTGTTCGCGCAGCCAGAGTGCTTCTCCCTCAGAAAAAACACGATCCGAGGTGTCGACGCCAATAAAGCGCCACCGACCGAGGTCCGTCGACTTGTGGGGTGGGCCCCAGTACTGCCCGAAGATGTCAGCCGGTCGGTCGTGGTCACCCATTGCAACCACCCACTCCCAGGGATGTCTCCGGCAATATTGTAATATTTCTTCGTGTTCGCCCACCTTACCGTTTGTGCTCACATCTCCAGGCACGAATACGTGCGAGGGCCGGTATTTTTCCCACAAAAGTTCTGCCATCCGTGGAAAATTTGTCTGCCAGCCCGGACGACAGGCCGGATCTCCTAGTATCCCTACGTATTTTCCAAACGCTTGCACCATCCACTTTGTCTTTTCCTCTATGTGAGTAATAGAGGCTATGATAGATTCAAGTTAGCAGGAAGTCCATCGGCGGCTAATGAGCCCAAGGAAAAAATTCCAACCAACTACGGGATTAGGCTCCTTCCTCTGTGGCCTTGGCCCGTTCTTCGTGGGACATATTGGCCAGGCTCTCGACTTCTTTGATGTCGAGCCCGAGCCCATCAGCAACGCGGTTGCCATACTCTGTATCCGCCTTGTAGAAAAGGGCGGTCTGGCGCAGCCGAATCCGCTTTAGCGCATTGCCGAGGTGGTCTACAATATTGCCGATTAGGTGATCCCTGTCCTCGTCGGTCATCACCCTTCGGTAGAGTTCCCCGGCCTGAAAGAAATCGTCGTTGGGGTGGGTGTAAGGCTTGCGTGAAGCCTTCCCAGAAACCTCAAAAGGCGGTTCTCCAGCTTTGGGATCGGGTACCGGCCCGCCGAAGCTGTTCGGGTAGTAGTTGGGGCTACCGCCGCCATTGGCGTCAAAACGCATGAACCCATCGCGCTGGTAGTTCTGTGCCGGGCACGCCTTGGCCCGGTTCACTGGCAGAAGGTGGTAGTTTGGTCCCAATCGATGGCGATGGGTATCGTGGTAGCTGAAGAGGCGTGCCTGGAGCATCTTGTCCGGTGATGAAGCAATGCCAGGAACGAAATTCCCCGGCGAGAAGGCGGCCTGCTCCACCTCGGCGAAGTAGTTCTCTGGGTTTCGGTTGAGAACGATCCGCCCTACTGGGATCAGAGGGAAGTCACCATGGAACCACACTTTGGTAATGTCGAAGGGATCGAAGCGGTATTCCTGGGCCTGTTCAGGGGTCATGATCTGCACGTACACTGTCCAATACGGATACTCGCCTCGCTCAATCGCTTGGAACAGATCACGAGTGGCATGGTCGGGGTCTTCGCCCTTCATCCGCGTGGCTCCCTCTCGGGTGAGGTTCTGGATGCCCTGATCGGTCTCGATCTGGTAATTAATCCAGTAGTATTCACCCTTGTCGTTATACCATTTGAAGGTGTGACTGCTATAGCCGTTCATGTGACGGTAGGTCTTTGGGGTGCCGCGGTCGGAAAAGAGTATGGTGACTTGGTGGATGGATTCGGGTGTCAGAGAGAGGAAGTCCCAAAACATGTCCGGATCCTTTAGATTGGTTGCGGGATTACGCTTCTGCGTGTGGATAAAATCAGGGAACTTCAGTGGGTCCCGGATGAAGAATACCGGAGTGTTATTCCCCACCATATCGTAGTTTCCCTCCTCGGTGTAGAACTTTATCGCGAATCCGCGGGGGTCGCGCTCTGCGTCTGCTGATCCCTTCTCGCCGCCTACGGTGGAAAAGCGAATGAAGAGCTCGGTGCGTTTTCTTACTTCAGAAAGAAACTTTGCCTTGGTGTACTTGGTTACATCATGGGTCACTTCGAAGTAGCCATGCGCAGCCGCACCCTTGGCGTGTACCACGCGCTCGGGGATGCGCTCACGGTCGAAATGGGCCAACTTCTCAACCAAATGAAGATCCTGAATGAGGACGGGCCCTGGGTCGCCCGCATTCATGCTGTTCTGGTCGTCATCAACCGGTGCGCCAAAGTTAGTGGTCAATGTCTTTACATTTTTTGCCATGGGAAACCTCCTCTCAATAAGGGAGCGAAAGACGGGAAAAACGGTTTGGCTAAAACGATAGTTGATTCAAAAATGATTAGAAAGCAAGCTCATGGTTCAACATGTAACACAAGTCTCAATTTAAACTTTCGTAGGCGTTCATAGGTTCAGAGTTCACCCCCGCCTGCCAACGCATGGCTCGCACCCGAACTGCAGTGCTGGCACTCTGGCAATGGCGGGCAGGGTTCAGGGTTACCTTTCTTTCGTTGACATTAGACCTTGCGAGCCAGATCCCAAGCTTGCGAGGCAGGCGGGACGGTTCAGATTTTCGGTGAACCCTGAACCTCTGAACCGTTAACGGTTACAAACTTTCCAATAGTGAGAGTCCAAAGTAAATGGGGCGAACATCTTATTATTTAAAGAAAAAGACTGTATTTTTTAGATACGGTCATACTTTAGTGGAAAATGCCAATTTAGACCATTATGATGTAAACGATTACCTCCCGATATTATTTTGGGACGTATCAGGTCGCGGTAGGAATGCCGGTTGCCCGGCGCCCCCGCACAGATCCGTACGTGAGCTACTAACTTATACGTAACTTTGGGGACATCTTTACATTTACAGATTTGAAATTATGATTCTTGTGCACGTTAAAGCAAGAAGTCTGTTGTGCTATTGGGCGGTAAGAGACCTTGGTATTGGTATGGCTAAAATAGCAAGGCGATTGAATCTCTCATTGGCCGGGGTGAGTCAGTCGGTAAAGCGAGGAGAGACAATAGTACAACAAAAGGGCTACAATCTCATCGATCCTTAAGGCTAAAACTGTAAATGTGGAAATGTAAAGGGCGTCCCCAAACGCCGCGGCCTTTATATGAATATCAAGTCTACGTTTGACTCTTTTGGATCGACACGGAGGAAGCGGGACGGTTATATATATGATAACAGCATGAAATATGCCGAGAAGGCACGGATTGCTGAAAGGAAGATTAATGGCCTCTGGCAACGTATTTCCATACGATCCTATAGAATTTATCCGGCGCTGTGTGTCGTAGCGCAGAATTCTGCGGACTTATGATGTAAATATGCGGTTGAAAGGTAGATTCATTTCTCGAAACATGATCCTTGATTCCGTTGCGGACTATGAGATCATATAGCAGTATCCCAAGGATAAATATCTGCCAAGCTATCTTGTCTGTTCCCGTTATCAAAATCGCATATTCCATGTGCTGTTTGCCACTTACGTGGAAAATGATAACGTGCGGATCATTACCGCCTATCATCCGAACCTTGCAGGCGGTTTAATCTTCGGCATTTCCGAAGCGGCCACCTGTTCCAGGGACGATTCAACATTCTAAGGATAAGGGGGGGGCGGGTCTTCACAACTTGTTGCTCAATCCAAACGAACCAGACCATGCAGAGGGTCTTTCCGTTAATTGATACTCTTACAATGCAAACTATGTTATGTTACTCTATAATAACATTATGAATTCGAAATTTATCCTTAACAAAAAAGCCAATTGGAGAGACATAAGATGAGACCTGATCGTACAAGAATGTCCTATGGATTTGGATCTAAGTTAACGCTGCTTGGGAAAAGGCTTTTACTTATTTATGGGGTGATTTATGTGTTGGAGCTCCTTTTTGAGCACTGGTTTAGAATCCCGGTTGTTTCAGTTCTCAAGCTTTACCCATTTAAGCACTTGGATTTTCATGTTTGGCAGCTTTTTACGCATCCTTTCATCCACAATCCCCAGTCACCAATAAGTTTCCTGGTCAGCTGCATCGTATTCTATTTTTTTGCCGGGCCTGTTGAAAATGCTTTTGGTCCGAAACGATTCTTGATCCTTTTCTATTCATCCGCAGTTGGAGCAACCCTGTGTGGATTGGGTTTTAGCAGTGTTGCAGGTTTCAACGCCCCATTTTTAGGTATGATGCCCAGCCTTTTGTCCTTGATTGTTGTTTTTGGGTTGCTGAGCCCCGAAGCTACGATACTGCTGATGTTTGTTTTACCCGTAAAAGCAAAGTATTTGAGCTACGCAACGATCATTATTACATTCTTAACGTTTCTGGCAAAGGCCAATCCTCACGGCGCGTACCATCTGGGAGGGATTCTTTTCGGCTATCTCTATTTTAGAGGCCCCGGCAATATAGTAGATCCCAAATTGATTTATCTGAAGTATCGCATGTGGCAGTTCAAAAAGAAACGATCCCGGTTCAAAGTCGTGGACGGCTGCCAGGAGAAAGAGGACAAAGATGCACCCACCTATCATTGACGACTTCGTAAGGGGGAAAATAGAAAATAGGGGACAAAAACAAATGCTGCGACCGATAATAGACCGGAAGGCTATATGTGGTTGCCCAGACATTTGGCAACATAACTGAAGATTTGGGTATGGGCGGGGTTGAGGGTGGCAAAAGGGCAGATTGGCGGCCATTTGGCACTTAATTCCCATTTGATCTTGACTTTTTGGTAATTTATGTTAATTTGGCCCCCATGATAAAGAGGGGCTATTATAAAAGAATATGGACTGATTTTGACGCAGAAAAACACCTGGTACTTGTCTCCGGGCCACGCCAGGCCGGGAAAACAACACTTGCCAAGGACATTGCATCACGAGAGCCTTCTTCGCTCTATTTCAACTATGACATTCCAGCCAACAAAGTCAAAATCCTGCAAAATCCAACCTTTTTTGAAGAGGTAGACCGGGAAAAGGGCACGCTTCCGCTAATCATCCTGGACGAAATTCACAAATACAGGGACTGGAAGAACTACCTGAAAGGCATCTACGACGGTTATTCGGATGAGTTTCGCTTTCTGGCTACAGGTAGTGGGCGACTAGAGCTTTCGCGCAAGAAAGGGGATTCGCTGGCAGGCAGATACCTGCATTTTCATCTTTACCCTTTTACAGTCGGTGAGCTGCCCGCTTCATCGACAGGAATAGATGACAAAGACGTCCTGTTGGAAATCCCGGAGCAAAACCGAAAAGCTCAAGAGGCATGGGAGACTATGTTTCATGTAAGCGGATTCCCGGAACCCTTTCTCAAGGGCACAAAGATGAAGTACAGGCGCTGGGCGAAATCATATCACAGCCAGGTCATAAGAGACGACATAAGGGACGAATACGCAGTAAGGCAAGTCGACACCATGGAGGCATTGTATTTTCTTTTATCTGAGTGTGTCGGCAATCCGTTTTCTTGCTCAAATCATGCGCGAATACTTAAGATATCTCACAAGACAGTATCATCGTGGATAAGTGTTTTTGAGCGGTTTTTTCTTATCTTTAAGCTGCGCCCATACAGCAGACGCATTTCCAGGAGTTTGGTCAAAGAGCCAAAGATCTATTTCTATGACTACTGCAGGATAGAGGATCATGCTCTGCGGTTTGAAAACATGGTTGCCGTTGAGCTTAGCCGTGCAGTAACACTCTGGACCGATTTTGGCCTTGGAGAATACGACCTTTGGTATTTGAGAAACAAGGAAAAGGAAGAGGTTGATTTCCTTGTAACTGAAAGGGGCAAACCGCAATTCATGGTTGAGGCAAAATTGTCGGACACTACAATAAGCCCTAGTTTGATGAAATTTCAAAATGCCTTGGGTGTGCCCGCCATTCAACTGGTCAACACACCAAATGTTGCAAGAAAAATCAGAAACGCATCCAACACAATCATTGTTGCCAGTGCTCCAAACTGGCTTGCCTGCCTAAACTGATAAAAGACAAGACAGGGACATACTGCTAATCAGTTTCTAAGTAATCCTCTTAGAGCCGGTTCATGAGGCAAGAAAGTGGAGAATAGATAAGTGAATGAAGCGTATAAAAAAGCCTCGATGAAAACGCAGTCAGGATGGCCGTTATTGTACATATCCGGCACGCGGAAACACAGTACGACGAGCTTCTGATGAGAGGCTATGAGCGGTGGGACGCCCGCACACAAGTGGAGGAGGTGGCCCGTCGAGTATTACCTGAATTTTGCACCAGCGAGTGAATAGAAGGAGAATTCATTTTTACAAATTGTTAGTGACCGGCCATATGGAGACATTCGATGATCACCCTGACATGAGATCGGCGGTCGGAACTTTTCTATTTGTTGCCTAAGACCTCTCTTATTTTTTCAGACAATTCGGCAATGCTGAATGGCTTCTGTATAAACCCGTCGCAACCCCGTTGCAGTATCTCTTGTGCCTGGCCGTCTATGCTGTATCCACTTGAGAGAAGAACTTTCACGTTAGGGTGGACATTCTTCATTCTGTCGTAGGTTTCGCCGCCACCGGTGTTCGGCATAACCATATCCAGGATGACCAGATCAATATTGTCTTTTTTCGCCTTATATATCTCGAGTGCTTCGTTGCCGCCTCCAGCCCCTAACACCGTGTAGCCCAATTTCTTCAGTAACTTAATGCCAGCTTTCAGGACCATTTCTTCATCATCTACGAGAAGGATAGTGCCTGTTCCCTTAACGATTTGCTCGGCAGCCTTGATAGTTTTGTCGACACTTGTTTCTGTCGCTGGCAGATAAATGCTGAAAGTGGTTCCCCGGCCCTTCTCGGAATCAACATCAATATGACCGCCGTGGACATCTATGATACCGTAAACAGAGGCCAACCCAATGCCTGTGCCTTGACCCATCTGCTTAGTCGTAAAGAAAGGATCAAAAACGCGCTGTTGTGTCTCCTTGTCCATGCCTGTGCCTGTGTCCGTAACGGTCAGCAAGACATAGTTGCCGGGCTTTGGATGATACAGTCTGCCCTTCATATCCTCGTGGGCCACATTCATCGTTTGCAACATGAGATCGCCGCCGCCAGGCATGGCGTCTGCGGCATTGACGCACAGATTCAACAGAACCTGTTCAATCTGCCCATGGTCCGCCTCTATGGCAAACAGGTCTTCGGCGAGCTGTTGATGAACCGTAATGTCCTTTCTGGTTCTGCCAAAGGTTTCAGCGACCCCTTGAACCAGCGAGTTCAAGTCAACAGGTTTTGGATCATATCTTCCTTTCCTGGCATATCCGAGAAGCTGCCCGGTTAGTTTGGCCCCGCTTCGCACCTGTTTTTCAATGTCTTTTAGAGCTTCATAATGGGGATGCATACTATCAATGTCATAAAGCATCAAAGACACATTGCTATGCACAGTCATGAGCAGGTTGTTGAAGTCATGGGCAATGCCTCCGGCTAGGGTGCCCATAGCCTCCAACTTCTGGACTTGTTGAAGTTGGGCTTCAAGTTTTCTTCTTTTGGCCCTGGCTGTTTTCCGATCATTAATGTCAATGTGAATGCCGACCATCCGCTGAGGATTTCCATTGTTATCCCATGAGACAATTCTTCCGATAGAGCGAATCCAGCGATAACTGCCGTCTTTTGTTTTCATGCGGAATTCAGCAGAGTACGGGGTCTTTTTTTTGATGTGAACTTGCAGTTTCTTTGAAACTGGCTCAAGATCCTCAGGATGTATCAGTTTCATCGATGTTTCAGCGGTATGTGGAACGTCATCAGGCTCATAGCCCAGCATTGTAAACCATGTATCATTGTAATGCGCGTCCCCGAAAGTGTGAGGATTGAAATCCCACATTCCGCAGTTACTGGCGTCCAAAGCAAGTGCAAGACGCTCCCGGCTCTGCCGTAGCGCCTCATCGATCCGCTTGCGCTCATATACTTCTTGCTTCAACTTTTCGTTCGCTTTCGTCAGTTCTTTTGTCCGTTCGGCGACCCGCTGTTCTAATTCATCGTGAGCTTTTTGCAGCGCCTGCTCTTTCTGCCTGCGTTCGCTGACGTCCCTGACAATCCCTGTGGCGTGCCATTTCTCCTCTATTTTGACCGCTGATACGGACAGTTCTATAGGGAATGTGGCTCCATCTTTTCTCACTGCCTCCAACTCAAGCGTTTTGTCAACAGCAGGCCCATAGCCTGTTTTTCTGAATGTCAAAATGCCCCTTCTATATGCATCGTGAAATTTCTGTGGTGCCAGAAACATGTGCAATTCTTTCCCCAGGGCCTCATCAGCCGAATATACAAATATTTTTTCGGCTGCTTCATTCCAGTAGGAAATATTGCCTTCATCATCCATCATTATGATAGCGTCTTTGGCCGAAGCGGTTATGGCCTTGAATTTCTCCTCACTCTCCCGAGCCGCTTTCTCAGCCCGCTTGCGCTCAGCAGCTTCCTTTCCCAACTCCTTGACGCTTTTTTTGAGTTCTTCGTATGTCGGCTTTCTGACCATGAAAGACAGGTTCTTTCTGTTTCGTTTCATACTTGACGGCTTCGTAAAAAGTCCAACTTCTGTGTTGCGCTGCATCCTTCGTCACTGCGGCGTACCATAACTACGCCTCATTCCTCAGGATTTGCGCGCCTTGAATTTGGAGCTTTTTACTTTGCCGTCTAATTTGGACTTTTTACGAGATCATCATACTTGCATTATAATGATTTGAGTGCGGGACAAGACACCGTTCCCTATCCGAGCAGGAATCATGCCATAGTTCTGAAGCAAGGAATTGTTCGTAATTCCAAATGATTAGAGCACATTCGCCAAGTATCTGCCTGCGGAAATGCGAGTCAGTCCGGTTAGAGGTCCGACGATGTGTCAGGTTGTTGACCCTCCATGTCCTGATCGAGAACCCAACGTATGATTCCCTTGCCAAGAATCCCGACCAAGAAATAATTATAAATGATTTGATTTCCTCAGAGGACTGGGTTATAATAACGACAATCAATAAAGGACCGTCTTTATTGGCGGCCCGGTTTCGTTTTGAGGGAAGATCCATTTGTCAAGAGTGGCAACCTCAAGTTTGGAACCATGAGAATTTCTTTGAAAGGAGGGTGTCACTATGGCCGATGGAATTGTGAAGTGGTTTAATGACAGCAAAGGCTACGGCTTCATTGAGCAGGAAGATGGCCCGGATGTGTTCGTTCATCATTCAGGGATCAACGCAACCGGTTTTAAATCTCTCAATGAGGGCGACAGGGTGACCTTTGATGTCGAACAGGGCGCAAAAGGTCCTTCTGCAGTGAATGTAAGTACAGTCTAGGCTGCTTTTCGAAGCCAAAACAGGGCATTCCATCGATTCAGATGGAGTGCCCTTTCTTGTTTTGGTCAACGGGTGAATTTTAGCGAGTGGCAAATCGAATGGAAAGCCACAACTGGAAGAGGACAAAGAGCTTGAACAAAGAGGACGTACAATCCAAGCAGATGGAACTCAACGGATTGGCATCGGCTGCAGATATGGCACTGCTGCCACGAAGACTTTGCCGGAACGTCAACTCTACGAAGACAGCTGGAAGCCCAGCGAAAGGGCAAAAATTGCCATATTTCCCAAGGAATGAATCGTTATAGGGACCGTCAGGTTCCCCTCAACCTCGTATGCCAGGGCAAAGACAAGCCCTCCCACAGCCTGTATCAGGGGAAGCCCGGTGCTCGGGGCGTGGGCGAGGACAAATACGAGGGTGCTGCCGATAATAGCTGACACCACACCCCATCGTCTCAAAAAACCATAGAGAATGCCCCTGAAAAAAACCTCTTCCGCCACAGGGGCCACCAGTCCGCCTACAAGGAAAAACAAGGCCACCCCCTGTGCATGTGCGGGCAGAGGGGCCTTTATCAGGGTAACGGGATTTAGGCCTCGTGCGTAAAGGATCACAAAACCCAGAAAAGCAAGCATTCCAAAAACAGCCGACCAGATCAATCCCTTCTTCAGCCCGGCCACGATCTGATGCGGGGCCAGTCCTATGGACGAGGTTCCTTCGTCAAAGATTGAAACAACAAAAAGAATAAGAACTGCTTCCGCAAGACGCGCCGCGCCCAGTGTAAGCATGGGGGGAAGCATGCCTTCAGAGACGAGAGCCCTGGTACCCACTTCAGCGCACAGGATGACCGTAAGGGACAGGAACAGAATTTTCGTTTCTATGGTCTTGGCTGCCATGGAAGTCTCCTCAGCGGCTGACAAATATACGCCTTGTCTCTAGGAGAGATCAACCATGAAATACCAAAAGGTGTTCGAGATCTGAACCGCAAAAGCTAGAGCATTCCCCGTCCGCATTAGGCGGGCTGCAGGAAACCTTCAATTGTGCAATACGCTGTGGAAAAAATCAGCGGGTGGGATTGTGCCTCAGTGTGAAGGCAGAGCCTTCCCGTAAGAATCCGGCGGGGAGGGCAAAGCCTCTCCCATAACATTCTTCATGGCATCTAAAAGGGTCATAATCGGAAACGGCTTACAAAGAATGCCGTCAAACACGCCGGTCTCAAAGAGCCAGGGTGTGCCTGAAATTCCTATAATCGGCGTATAGGGTCTGTCAGAGTTGCGGATATGTTGAGCCACAGCATGGCCATCCATGCCGGGCATTCGGATGTCCGTTATTACCAAGTCGAAGAACCCGGTCTCAAACAAACAAAGACCTTCGGCCCCCCCGCACGCCGTCTTCACTTGGTAACCAAGCTGTGTCAAGGCATCTGCAAGCAAATCTGATACGATCTTTTCGTCGTCAATTACCAATATGTTCTGCATTGCTCAAACCCCCTGTCTGTTCAAAGAAGGCCTAAGTTCAACCAAAGGTCCATCCTGTATAACGAGTATTTGTCGATACCAAACAATTCAAGATTTGTCAACTATATATTGTATGTACCGTTTCAATGGCATACTATATATTGCGCTTATCTCATTTGCTGATGAAAGACGAAGAGCGTCGCTCGTACGTGAAATGCGCGGCGGCAGTCACCATTAGTCGCAATCTCATAGAGGAATCCGGAGGGTTGTGTCAAAGAGGATGACGGGCAGTTTCAGTACTTTTGTGAAAAAGGTATCAACAATTTATAACTCGTCAACATCAAAGAATATAAAATATGGACGCGCCGAAAATGTTTGCAAGTAGGCACTTTTCTGAGAATATGGTTTTTCTAAGCATTTTGGACAAATTATACCTTGTTGTCCAGCTATGACGAATTGGGGTTGCCACCGAAAACCTTTTGTTTCCTCTTGTTTTCTTTGATTTTCAAAAAAAGATCTTCTCGGCGAATTGGTCAAGAAATTCATGGGAATAAGTCAATGGGCGACAACTTGTCACATGCGTTCTTCCAACAAACTATCGACATTTCTTACCCTCCGGGCTCGTGAGATATCCGGACTAACGTCCGCTCCATTTCAGTTTCGTTTTTAGCACGTCATAGTAGCTTTGGCCGGGGATTCTGATGATGTGAATCGTGTGCGGCGCCTTGCGGATGATGATCGTGTCTCGGTGGTTCACGTGGAGCCCTACCTGGCCGTCAAATGTCAAGAAAATGTCTGACTCCCGTTCCTCCAACCTGATCTTGATGGTTATCGTATCCGGCACGATCAGAGGGCGATTGATCAAGGTAAAGGCGCAAATCGGGGTAAGGATGATGGTTTCAAGTGAAGGATAGACAATGGGGCCGCCTGCTGAAAGTGAATACGCAGTGGAACCCGTGGGAGTGGCCACAATCAGGCCGTCAGCCTTGAAGGTGGTAAGATAATCATCATCAATATAGGTATGTATGTGGGCAATCCTGGCAAGGGCCTCCTTGTTAACCACCACATCGTTGAGGACGGTCTGGCAAGCCACATCCTTACCATCCCGGACCACTCTTGCCGCCAGCAAGATCCTTTCTTCAATGGAAAAATCTTCCTTGATGACCTTTTCCATGACGGGAAAAAGCTGCTCGGCCGGGGTCTCTGTCAAGAAGCCAAATCCCCCAAGGTTCACACCAAGAACAGGGATTCCAGTGTCCTGAACCCATCGGATGGCGCTAAGAAAAGTTCCATCGCCGCCTAACACAACAATGCATGAAAGATCCTCGGGGGCCTTGGGAAAGTTTTCTACCAAACAGTGGCGCGAGGTCATAGGTACGGGTATATTCTGCCGGTTGAGGACCTGAATCCCCTTCGCCTTCAGCCATGCCTCCAGTTCATCCGCCTTGTCAAGGGCCTCTTTGTGAGGCTTGACAACAATCCCTATCCTCTTCATGGGACCAACCTGTTGGTTCCTTAGGGCTCGCGCAAAAATAACTTACCATTTTGGCATCTCGGCTTCAGGCCGTCTTTGACCGATGCTCATTCACAAAATCCGCGAAATAGCCTGCTATTCCTGTGGCTTTGCTCAATCGGATCGGCCAAATCCGACCCAAATCTGAGCGCCAATTCTGCCAAGTTATTTTTGCGCGAGCCCTTAGGTCCAAAATTCGTGTTTCTTCCGGCAGAAAACTCTTGCCGATAGCTGTCTATCCTAATGAGCAAATTCAGGAATTCAGGAACTAAAAAGCGGCACAATTCAAGTCCTGAATTCCTCAATTCGCCCGCCTGCCAGCGCCACGCTCGCGGGGCAGCTACAATGCCGGCACACATGGCACTGGCTGGCAGGCAATCCCTTAATTCCGGTTTATCCAGGTTGGGAGATTGAAGATTTATCCATTTTATTATACGCATAGCAGCGTTGCTAATGCCTGTCAAGTTGAGCGAAAGGCGTAACGGCCTGCAGCAAAGGACGTAAGGGGATGCAGAATTCAAGCTTCACTTTTTTCGCATCGACAGGTCTCTATTGGTACTCCTTCCAGGGCCTGGCAGCAACAATCATGGCAAAAAAGAGCGTAAATATTACCCAATCTCTTCCGATGAGAATTATTGCGAGCCATGGGTACCCCTCATAAGGGCTGGTTAGTTCTTTAACAAAGCTGTTCACAAGTATTACTCCCAAGGTTGCCGGAATTACTATTCTTACCGCATGATCCCACCACGAAAGCAACCGCAATTGGCAAACACTGTTAATGTGTGCTCTCATAACACAGGCCTTGTAAACCCAGCCGATGAGAATACATTCCAGGATACCTCCCAAAACCAATCCGTATTGAGTGAGGAAGTGATCTACGATATCCAGCCAGAAAAGGCCCCCCTGGGTCGTAAATATAGTGCTTCCGAAGAATCCTGCAACAGCGAGCACAGAGACAACTGCCTTGCGTGGATAATGGAATTTATCAATAGCAGCTGAAGCAAATGCTTCCAGAATAGAAACCGAAGAAGACAGTCCTGCAATTACCAAACAACTGAAAAAAAGTACTCCGAATAGATGAGAAAAA
>JABXJW010000371.1 GCA_013375395.1 Desulfobacterales bacterium | reverse complement strand
CCGAAAATCCAGGAAACCCTTTACCACCTTGGCTTTATCATATTCTTGCCGTGTTGTTTATGCAACATTAGGGTTCAATTCTGCCTTGGAGTATGGCCTGGAGGTTTGATGGGTGGGCCAACCGGTTCACTATACCCTTCGCTGAGTCGGCGGATGCAGATGGACTCC
This sequence comes from Desulfobacterales bacterium, assembly GCA_013375395.1. Lineage (GTDB taxonomy): Bacteria > Desulfobacterota > Desulfobacteria > Desulfobacterales. The sequence continues at coordinate 2,451 of JABXJW010000371.1, read as the reverse complement.
AGCGGATCGACGAACTGTATTCTTCTTTGCTTGCCGGTCTCGATCAGCTCCAGGCGAGGGTCAAGGTCAACAAGATTTTCGATTGATTTTCGGATGCCGCTTGGGCTCAGGCCGTACCGTGCCGCCACCTCTCGGCTATACGGGGCAAAGGAGCCCTCCCGAGCGCATGCTTCGAGGAGAAACCGATCGCCCTTGCGCAATCTGGCCCACCAGGGGCGCACCTTTTGCATCTCTCGATCGGCCGCCAGACGAATCGCTCCCTCAATAGCCCTATCTGTGACGTGGGTACCGGCTTCGGTCTGATCCCAGAGGGCTGCTGCAATGGCCTGCATTGCATATGGATGCCCACGGCATGCCTCAAATAGCCGCCCTGCCTGCTCCTCGATCAGAAGGCCCTGGAAATCTGCAAAAGTATTCGTGAGATAGCTAATGACCTCATCTTTGCCCAGACGGTCGATCTCAATCGCCTGAGCCTGTTGAAAGAAGGGTCGGTGCTTGTCACTAAACATGGCCTGCAACATGCCTCTTTGGGATCCAATGAAGATGTAGCTTACCTGTGGCGGGCGGTGCTGGATCTGTTCGCGCAGAAGCCCTTCGATTTCAGGGCCTTCCTTAAGTTGTGCGATGGCTTGAAATTCATCGAAGATCACGAGGACCGGCCCTGGCAGATCACTGTGGAGCTTTCCGATCGCTTCTTCTAAGGCATTGGCCCACAGGCCCTCTCTTGTAGCTTCAATACCGATAGAAAATCCACCCTCGGAATTCGGGTCCGGATCGACTCTTGGGCGGAGATAGCGCAACCCCTTGAACCACTCCAAAGTCTTTTGCGCCGCTGTTAAAGCGTTCCAGATGCCCCTTTGGATGCGGCGAACCACCTCCTGCGGTGAGGAAATGCCAAAAAAGGCGCAGTTGATGAGAGTCCCCCGGAACACATCTGTATCCCTGGCAACACGAAATACCAGCGAGGTTTTGCCAAACCGCCGATGCCCCCAGATCACCACGTTGCGAGCGTTGTGAATATGTATTTCAAGCTCTTGACGCTCTCCAGTGCGCTCACAAAAGGGTGCATCCGGGGGAATCACATCCCCCACGATGAATGGATTGGTCGACTGGTACATATGAACCTGGCTCCGCTTCGCTCCGCAATTGGAATAGTGGAACTTGCAATAGAGCAAATAAACAGCTATAATTTCAATGGGTTGTAGAATTTTCGAAACATTATGTTTATGTACTACAATAAATGGTGCACCAAATTATGGTGCACCATTTATTGAAAGTCAAGGGAAATCTTTGCTTGGGGTCGGACCAAGCTATGTGACTATCACCTTGCTTTTCCCAAAAGGGCGGTTTATCGCAGACTGGGTTATCGCCATGAGATCCACACTATTCCCTGAATTCTCCACCCCATACTTCGCCAATGTAAACACATCGTCCATACGGTTTTCTTCTTTCCATAGGTCTGGTAATGGGTATCAATAGCTCTCATAAGCCAAAAATAGTTCGCTCCTTACTTTATCTCGAAGGAACTGCGGTTTTAAAACCTCTGCATCACTTCCAAACTGTAGAATCCATGGCATAAATTCATTAGTGTTCTTAAGTTCGACATCCATTGTAAATGTGCCATCTTTCACATTACAGTACGAAAGCGGATTTTGTAAACGCAATTAAGAGTACGAACTATGATGTTATTATCACCGAACTCTTTTACGATGGCACTGATGAATTAACCCCTGACGAAGTCGCATCACTGAAAGACAAGAAGGATGGTGGCGCCCGTCTGGTCATTGCATACATGAGCATCGGCGAGGCCGAGAACTACCGGTATTATTGGCAAGCGGGATGGGCGACAAACCCTCCTTCATGGCTGGCGGAGGAAAACCTGGATTGGCCTGGCAACTATAAGGTCAGGTACTGGTATGAGGATTGGCAGAACATTATCTACGGAAACGATACTTCTTATCTCAAGAAGATTCTCGATGCTGGATTCGACGGTGTGTATCTCGACATCATTGATGCCTTCGAATACTTTGAGAATCAATAGGACTATTAGGGCCGTTCTCAACATTTGAACTTTACATTACAGGGTGGACTATTAGTAACAGTTTAGTCCGGTCTTGATCAAAACAAAACAAGTGGGGTCAAACCTTGACAGGCTGTTGCCCAAACCATATTCTTGCGTCCCTGCCGTGTTTTGATACAGAAACCCATTGGATAACCATCTGATTATATTGACAGCAGATTCGGCCAAAATCATCGCTTGTGGTGTCATTCTGATTTGGGCAACAGCCCACACATTTGACAAAACCGGCCCTGGAAGGAGAAGGGTTGCGGTAAGAATGGGAGAAACTTGCGGGCGTCTTTGACTATGTTGAATAGGTGGATGTGAGATAGGTCGTGGTAGGAATAAGGAGGATTTATGTTGACATGTAAAATATCCGGTATATTATGCGT
>JABXJW010000370.1 GCA_013375395.1 Desulfobacterales bacterium | reverse complement strand
ACTCAATGTATTCCTCCGGTTAAAATCTTCGTCTTCCTTGACCTTGCGAAAACTATCTCATTTCTGGATGGACACTAGCTAATGTAAGATTTACAAATTATAGAGTATTCCGTAGCGTCATGTCAACCATAATCTCGATTCGTAAGCCTTTTGAGCATTGCCGGACATGGCGCCCTGTTCTATCAGATGATCGTCGATTGAAAGGTTGGCACGAAACCTGAATGAACTTTAGGAATCTCGCAATGGAATCAAAAAAAGCTGTCAGAACAAAGCGTATCGACTGCCACAAGTGCAAGCACTACTATGTCACATGGGACGAGCACTTCCCACACGGATGCCACGCTATGAGATTCAAGAGCAAAGAATTTCCATCCGCAGTAGTGCGCCAAAGCTCCGGCATGTCCTGTTTCATGTTTGAGCAGAAGGCTCGGGCGCAAAGCTCCAAAAAAAAAGCGACTGTCTAACTAGTGCCCATCCAGAAACTCCCCCTCCCCTGGAGGGTTGGGGGCAATGCTGTTGAATTAAGAGTTGGGGGGAGGGGGAATGTGTTTACAACGGAGAGGGAGGATCTATTTGGATCATGTCGCCCCACTTATGAGGTTTCCAATGTTGTTAACGGGGGCCGGACCGCGGTTTTGGAATGCTCGATATGCAGCAACGCCTTGTTTGTGTTTGGCTGACGATACGCCTTGCGTTCCTTCTTTGGCTCTTTGGCTTGCAAGCTCCATCCTTGCCCTTGCCGCCTTGGATGCTGCCCGCGCTGCAACCCTTCTGTCCTGCGAACTTGGACCGGCAGGCGCCAGGGCTGCCGCCTTGACGCGCTGCATCTTCATTATGGTTTTCTCTGGGGTCCCGGCCTCAGAGGCATCAATTTTAACATCGCCTCCGACAGCGTAAAGGTTCCCGTCAGGGCCCCTCCGGTATATATAATGCGGCCCACCCATTACAAGGCCTGCACCTGCGGCCATGTGGGCCTGTTCGTGAGCCCTCACCTGTCCGTCGCGTCTCTTAAGGAGTCTTAAAACACGCATTTCCTCTTCGCTCACAGGCTCATTGTCAGGCCGTTGCTTATCTGTGGAAATCTTTGGTGCTTCTTCCGTATCTTCGCCTTCGATGTAACCCTTGCCTTTATTGTCATAAGGTGTAATGCGCTGTGGGATTGGCGGTGGGCCTGATGCATGAACACTGTGTTCGCCGGCGCCGTTTGATCGATGGAAGCTCTCCTCTTGTGGGGCGTCGCTATGGCCCGCATCCACGCCCGAAGATGGAGCACGAGGGCGTTGGTTGTCCCCTGCTACGTACCCTGCGTTTTGTTTTACACTTACGGGATTCAAGTACATGCTACACCCTCAAAAGGTCTTTTACAATCATTCGTATCGGCATATGGGCAAAATACTTTACTTTTATTCCACAGCAATATATTAGTTCAATTTTGAACCAATTCTGGAATTTTGAATTTCCTAATCGAAGACAGACCTGCTATAGGTGAAAGTTATTTGAGGTGTTCATTAGAAGCAATTTTTGATATTGGCAGGTATCTTATCGCAAAGACTTAGGGCTTGCGCAAGAACAACTTACCATTTTGGCATCTCACCTTCAGAGTGAGCGATCCACCAACCGGGGATTTGAATTGATCCATTCTAAGAGAGCAGCCAGGATTGTGTTCACATCACTGAGTTGGTCATGGCATATGTGATATAGTTCCTCACTCGTAACTTCGTCATAAAAATGAACCATTCGATTTCGATATCCTGCTAATTCGCGCATGAGACTTGCATCTGTTGACTGGAGTATACCTTCTCTGTGAAGTTCCCTGGGTATCTCCTTGTATTCCGTGACAGCTTTGCCGAACCCTTTGGCCAAAATATGCCTGCCCAAATCCATTAAGACTTCCAGCGCCCTCCGCAGGTAAGACTCTGCAGAAGCTACATTTCTCGGGTCAGACAAGAAAGACTCCATGGAATCAAGAGGCAATGATTGAATCCCTTCTATCATTTTCCTGATCCAGGCTGTCCTGTCCACAATAATCTTTTCTCTAAGCCTTGAAGGTGTCATGAAATTACCCCTGTAAGGATCTGTCTTCTTCTCTGTCGCTCAAAATAAGCCAAATCACCCGCCTTACGCAATATATAGAGTTCGTATTCTGCTGCCCGATCAGGGTCTGCCGAAAATAGCTGTTCGCCCTTTATTACATCCAGGGCAAGAAATGGCGATGCTTCCGAAAGGATCACCAGATCAACTCTACATACTGCGAGCAAGTCTTCCAGATCAACTGTCAATCTTATCCTGTCAGCCACACTTAAACGACACTCTTGGGCCGGAAGTACTCCCAAATCCGCATCAACACTTTTCTTGCTTATCATTTTTCCTCTGCCGCATGCGTAATCAGATAGTTCTTTTGCCCTGCTCCCAAACACATAAAGGGCATCAATATGGTAACGACGGCAGATTGATTCGATGTTGTCTAGGAAATCTGATTTCATAGCATATCGCCATAGCGACAACTCAAGTGTGTCGATCATCGGTTCCTTGCTTTTTGCTATCTTGTGACGGCTTCGTAAAAAGTCCAACTTCTGCGTTGCGCTGCATCCTTCGTCACTGCGGCGTACAATAAGTACGCCTC
>JABXJW010000369.1 GCA_013375395.1 Desulfobacterales bacterium | reverse complement strand
CTTAGATCAGGAGGGGGTTGGCTTTTGTTTAATGATCACCAGTCGTTTCGTTGGCCATAGGGTGGAGCATTCACATTATACGCATTGAAACCGTATTAACCGAAGTACTTCGTTTATATAGCGGTTGTGCCACCATTGCGCAATAGCAAGAAGAGTGAGAGGTGATGCAGATGTCCCCGAAGACTGAATCATGGGAATTATTGTTCTGCGCAGGCTACATAGTTTGGCCATGCAAGGGCCTCGAACCTGATGCGGTTCAAGACAGAGTTGCGGGCTCTCCCATCAATGTTGACACTATCCCGACAAGCTTCTTTCTCCCCTTATTTGCGGAAAGCGCCGAAAGGTGTCCGATTGACATCGGCTTTGCCCTGGAAGGCGAGAAGCAGGAAAACACCGTAAGAAACCTCGTGCGGTCAATAGCATTCGATGAGCCTACGAAGAAGGCACATGCGGCCCAGGAATTGGCATACCGTCTGGCGTGCGCTACTACCAGACGATCGCCACTGGGACTGTTCGTAGTACTCGCGGGTCAGGCAAATGAACACACTCGTGTCCTTCTCTGGAAATTCCCTGCGGACGAAAGCCTTCAGGCCAGGATATCGGCTGGGGGGATCACCATCCGGCTAATCCAAGATGCGTTCTCAAGAAAATCGACCTATTTCAAAGCAGCGATGTTTGAGGGTACTCCAGCCCGCACCACATTCTGGAGAGGCAAGATTGAAGACAAGCAGGCGAAGCACCGAGTGACAGAAGCGGCTGACTTCTGGATCGCGGATTTTCTCAGTGCGAAACCAGCGCTTACCGACGCAAGGGGAACCAGACTTCTCGCTAGGGCGCTCAGAGAAACCGTAAAGCAAACCAAGTCAGTAGAAATCAAGGAAGACCTGGTTGCCGCCGCTGTCGCGATCAAATCTCAGGTTGATAGAAACATCTCCCTGGATGAATTCGCCAGTAGCTACTTACCCAAAGATGCCCGTCCGATCTTCATTGAAAAGGCGGGCGGTCCTGCCCTCGCAGACGCGATATTCAGGATAGATCGTGCAACCCTGGAAAGGGAACTTAGGTTCAAGTCTATCGTTCTCGACAACCTCTTCATCATAAAGGGGCCTCTGGATCGATTTGATGATGTAGTCGATGTCGAGCCCACTGACCAAGAGGGCGTTGTTGAAGTATCGCTTCGGGGAACGATCACCTCGCAGGCAGTTCAAACCAGATGACGTGTGGTCAGGAGTGAAGACATGGATTGGAGTTCAGCCTACCAAGAGCGTGTTCCTGTCCTCAAGAAGGTGGCGGAAGAAATACAGGTGCTCCTCGAAGACCTCTTTCGCGGTATGCCCCGTATTGACAGGATCTCTACGCGGGTCAAGGCAGTCCACCGCTTTGCTGAAAAAGCAAACAGGGTTGATCCTCTTTCGCGAGGGCTCAAGTATAAGTATCCCTTGGATGAAATCCAGGACCAGGTTGGTGCCCGTATTGTGGTCTTCTACAGAAGCGACGTCGAGCCGGTGGCGGAGAGAATTCTGGCTGAAATTCGGCAGGTTGAAGACCGAAAGATAGAGCAGCCAGATCCAGAGCGTTTCGGGTATGAAGCTCGGCATTTCGTTTGCTTTATTCCTCATGACATATACGTCAACTACGAGCCCCCAATTGACTTCTTTGAGCTTCAGGTCAGTACACTCTTCCAACACGCCTGGGCCGAAGCCAATCACGATTTAGGGTACAAGCCACAGGGCGAATTGACCTATGACGACCGGCGACAGATAGCATGGGCCGCTGCCCAGGCATGGGGCGCAGACTTAATCTTCGATGAACTCTGGAACAGGCGTGAAGATACATCCTAGGCGCAACGGCGCACAACACGCTGTTTGTGGCTCACTTTGTTCGCCCAAACCCTTCGGGCTTAACAAATAGCAGAAACATTAGGTGAAATTGCGCCTGGATTTATGCACCAAGGAGGATAACGAGATGCCGCACGACCGACAAGAATTGATTAACAAGTTATGGGAAAGCCAAAATGGTTGTTGCTTCATTGGTGGAGAACCCATCGATTTGGCGCTTCACAAGGTGGAAATTGACCATATCATTCCGAGGGCAAAAGGAGGCAAGGATGAGGAGAGCAACTATGCCCTTGTTTGCGAGTACCACAATCGTACCAAGTCAGATTCGGATCTTCGAGTCGCTCGTTGTATGGCAAAGTACGAAAGCATCAAAGACCAATACAGCGTAGAGGGACCAAAACGTCCGAATTTGGGCGACTTTCTACGAGAATTTGGCGGTGGCAAATCCGAGATACGTGCCCAAATAGATGACAACCTGCTCAGGTACTCGCTTCCAAGAACAGGTGCGGAGACTTATACTACACCTATATTTGATGATAAGCTATCGAAAATGAGCTATGCATTCCTGGAACTGCCTATAGAATACCTTCATCATGACGACCGCATCAATCCCCGTGCGGTAGGTATAAGGATTCGCAGGCTTATCCGAGAATTCTTGGAGGGGCGCCCTCAATTGCATATCGCTTTGGGATGGGGATTCATTGAAGAAGAAATGCGGTAAAATGTCAAGGGGCAAATTTGCCCTCTGAGAAGCTATTTTCAGGCAGGGGGCAATAGACCTGCTC
>JABXJW010000368.1 GCA_013375395.1 Desulfobacterales bacterium | reverse complement strand
AGGTGTTCTCGAATGGCCTCCTCTATCGTGGGGAGAAATCCACCGGGGGATTTTCCATAAGCAAATGCCTCTCCTGCCTCAGTTCCCGCCTCGGCGGCTGCCTCCCTTGCCCCAGTCGCTGCGAACACATCGGCTATGCTCTCCCTGGTGAGCCCCAGTTGCTTGCGTAGATCCTCCACCTTCTCGGTCGCGGTCATGGCCGTCTGGGCGATGAGCTTCTGCATTTTTTCCTGCTCGAGCCCCATGCTCTCCGCCCCGGCTCTTAACTTGTCCATTCTCTCCTTTAGCTTTGCCAGTTCCTCGGCTGTCCCTTTGGTCGCTTCTCCAAAGCCTTTCATCCCTTCTTTTGCTTTATCTAGAACTGGTTCCGTTATCTTCCCAAATCCCTCCATCTCTTTTCCCATCTCTTTTGTTTTTTCTATTACTGGTTCCTGCCACTTGAAAGCATCCTCGGCTATTTTGGGGATCCTTCCCAGCTCGAGGCTGAGCTTCTCCCTTATATCCTCTGCAAAGGCTCCTACCTCCTCTTTTGATGTCTTGAAGACCTTGAGCATAAAGTCAGGCAGCTTGCCAAAAAGGTCTATTATCCCACCCACCATGTCTCCTATGGTCCCTAATATCGAGTTGGCAAAGGACTCAAAGCCCTCAATTATGGGGTTGAGTATGTTTTGAGTTACGAAGTTAGCGAACTTAGTGAAAGCCCCGGTAATAGTGTTTATAACTGTCCTGGTCTTCTTCTGTATCCCACCCCAATCCTCTGTCCAAGCTTTATAGAGAAGTCCGACTGCTGTGGCAATAGCCATTATTATACCGAGCGGGCCAAGCAGAGGGCCAAAGGCGGCGATGAGACCGGGCAATGCAGTCGCAATGCCGGCAATGGTAGGAGCAAGCATTAAAAGAGGGCCCCCGGCAACCATTAACCCCCCAATTACGAGTGCAAATTTTGAGAGTAGTTTAGTTAATTGCGGATGTTCTTGGGTCCATTTGCTCATCTTGCCAATTATCTTTGTGATCTCCTCAACAAGGGGCTTAATTGCAGGAATTAAGACATCCCCTATCTTTAAGGAGAGAGCTCCAAGAGAGCTCTTCATTTCTGTCATTCTGTCATTAAATTCGGCTGCCTTCGTTGCTGCCTCTGTTGATATAACAAGGCCCAAATTCTTTGCCTTATTCATCAGATCTTCGATCCCTTCCCCCCCTTCTTTGAGCAAAGGCAAAAGTTCGGTCCCATATCTGGAGCCAAATATATCGGTGGCAGCAGACACCTTCTCCGTCTCATTGGTCATTCCAGCTATCTTGGTAGCGGCCTCTTTCATCACCTCGACGGTGGGCCTGAGATTGCCCTGAATGTCGGTCACCGAGATCCCCAGCTTTTCAAATGCGTCCTTCGCCTCTCCCGTGCCCTTTGAAGTATCATCCATAGCCCGGGCTAGAAATCGCAAAGAATTCTCCACCGTTCCGAGCTCCGTTCCCGATATTTCTGCGGCATACTTCAAAGCAGATAACTCCTCTACCGCCACACCTGTCCGCTTGCTCATCTTGTCAAGCTCATCCCCGACCGCTACTGCCTTATAAAGACACGCGGCCAGGGCCCCAGTAATAACTCCCCCGGCTATCGTCATAGTCTTGCCAATCTTTTGGATGCCAGGAGCCATAGCCTTAAATCTTTGGGATATGCTATTAGTGCTCTTTGTAGTTGCAGCCTCCATTTCTCTCAATTGCTTATTAAACGGCTCTGTTCGAATTGTTACTTCCGCATAGGCTTCAGCAATTTTCATAGTTTAAGACCTCCTAACTTACATCTCCCCTGGAAAAACTTCGTCTAAAAAACGCCCTAAAATAAAGAATCGATGAGCCACACTATCATTTACAAACTGAGCCCATAACTGTCGCCTCTTTTTCAAAAAATCGCCTTTAAGTTCTGGTTCATTAACCGCCTTTTGTATAATTTTCTTTATAACTTCTTCTTGCCTTTTTAACTTCTCTAGCACTAGCTTTTCTTTGGGTGTGCCTATTGCTTGATATAAACTTCTATGGATACCATAATAGTTGTGCAGGGATCCATCCAGTTTGCCAAGAATTTTTTGTTTTTCCTGTTCATTCATTTTCTTGTCTTTTTTTAGCTTTTCCTGGTTCTCAATTCTTTCCTTTTTTTGATCCTTCGCATAACTATCCTCATTCTGCACCGGTTACTGCAAAAAGTCTGGTCTTTTCGGCCTGCAGGGGTAAAGATCCTGGGGCAGTCCTCAGCTTCGCAAAATCTCACTATCAGGTCGCCTTTGATCAGATGCCAGAGCCAAAGCCAGAGAAGGTCAGACACTTTTGCCTCAATTACAGACTCAAATTTGTCCTCGGTCCTCTCAACGATAAACTTCACTTCGCTGGATTCAATCCGATCCACGGGCTTCCCCTTCAGAAATCGGTCAAGAGTGGCCATCCATTTACTTAAAAACGGCTCTTTGACCTCATTTCTTAACCGTATAACCTCATTATAGAGGCTAATAGGGGCCCAACTGAAGTCTTTTATAAAGGATTTTTCCCTTATCTTTAAGGTCCTGTCCAGAAGTTTGATTATCTGCTTTTTCCCTCTTAAATTCAAAATTCTCTTAAATTGCTTCAATTTGCTTTCCTTTT
>JABXJW010000062.1 GCA_013375395.1 Desulfobacterales bacterium | reverse complement strand
CCCGGACGGTGCAAGGGTGGCCGCCCTTGGCAAAGAAGACGAACAATGGACTATTGTGGTGGATGATGCGCCGTGGAGCGATGCCTATGACATGGCAGGGCAACCTGTTTTCAGCCCGAACAGCCGAAATGTTGGGGCAAAGGTAGAAAAGAACGGACGTTACACCATTGTCATAAACGGCAAACCCTGGAAACGCGAATGTGATGCCGCGTGGGATCCGGCCTTCAGTCCGGACGGAAGCAAGGTCCTGATTCGGTCCATTGAAAACGGGAAATACTTTCGTCGTGTTCTGCCGATAACCGAAATAACGGGTTAAGGGAGGGGAGAGAAAATGCATGGTCTTTATAATTTTGTCCGCGGTCCCCTTGCATGGGTGGCCTTCATACTCTTTATCGGCGGCAGCCTGTACCGGTTGATCTCTATGTACAAGCTGGCCAGGAAAAAGGACGTCTTCGTCTTTGAATACACTACCCTATACTTTGCCCTGCGTTCGATTCTGCATTGGATAATCCCTTTTGGCAATATAAACTCGCGAAATCGTCCGATCTTTACCATCGTGACCTTTGCCTTCCATATCTGCCTGCTTGCAGTGCCTATTTTTCTCTTGGCACACATCATCCTCTGGGATGAATCATTTAATATCAACTGGTGGTCACTGCCGGACGGCGTAGCAGACATTATGGCCCTCATCGTGGTTGCCGGCTGTGGATATTTTCTGTGGCGAAGACTGACGCAGCCTGAAGCCAAGTTTGTCACATCTGCCGGTGACTATGTCATCCTGGCCATTGTAGCAGCACCCTTCATCACCGGCTTTCTGGCTTACCACCAATGGTTGGGCTACAAGTTTTGGCTTATCCTCCATATTCTTTCAGGAGAAATTTGGCTTGCAGCCATACCATTTACCCGGCTGAGTCATATGTTATTTTTTCCACTCAACAGGGCCTACATTGGTTCTGAATTTGGCGCCGTACGGCATGTGCGGGATTACTAATCAGCCCTTGTTCATGCATTGAATCCAAATAATGAGGAGGACCCATAATGGCTGAACCTGCGAAAAGAATTGAAGATGCGGGCTTGGACGAAGGCGCTGCCAAGCTTACTCCGGAAAAGATAGAGAAGGTCATAAACGGTGTGTTGGCCGCTGAAGGCGGCGCACGCCTAAAGGTTTACGTGGATACTTGTGTCCACTGCGGGCTTTGCTCAGATGCCTGCCACTACTATCTATCTCACGATAAGGACCCTACATATTCACCCGTTGGAAAAGTGAAGCAAACCTTGTGGCCGATCTTGAAGAACAAGGGCAGAGTAAGTCCTGAATTTATCAAAAAGGCATCTGAGATTGCCTCAACAGAATGTAACTTGTGCCGGCGCTGCGTCCATTATTGTCCAATGGGCGTTGATATTGCCTACCTCATGGTTATGGTGCGGCGCATCTGCCACCGCCTGGGCGTCACTCCACTGTACATTCAGGATACCGCCCACAGCCACTCGGCCACCATGAACCAGATGTGGGTCAAAGAAGATGAATGGATAGACAGCCTCCAGTGGCAGGAAGATGAAGCACGGGATGAGATACCCACCTTGCGCATCCCCCTTGAAAAGGAGGGGGCCGACGTCATGTATTCGATCATCGGCCCGGAGCCCAAATTCCGTGCCCAGTTGATATACCAGGCGGCAGTGATCATGGACCTGGCCGGGGTTGACTGGACCATGCCTGCCAGTACCGGCTGGGACAACAGCGATATGTGCATGTTTACTGGTGAATTCGAAATGATGGGGCGCCTGAAGAGAGACCATTTTGAGGCAGCCCAGAGGCTCAAGGTCAAGAAAATCGTTATGGGAGAGTGCGGTCATGCGTACCGATCTGTCTACGACGTAGGCAACCGGTGGCTTGGCTGGAAGTGGCCACCTGTCCCTGTTATCCATGCGGCACAGTTTTTTTATGAACTGCTCCGAGACGGCAAGATAAAAGTTGCCAAGAAGTTTGACGAAGTTGTCACCATCCAGGACCCGTGCAATATTGTCAGAGGAATGGGGCTGCATGAAAAGGTCCGTTACGTCGTAAAGGCGTTCTGCAAGGACGTAGTGGAGATGGAGCCGAACCGTGATCATAACTTCTGCTGTTGTGCGGGAGGTGGTGTCATTAACTGCGGGCCGCCCTGGAAGATGAAACGGATGCACGGAAATCGGGTCAAGGCCGAGCAACTTGCCGCCACCGGGGTGAAGACCGTTATCTCTCCTTGCCACAATTGCCACGGCGGAATCGAGGACATAATACATCACTATAAACTAGGAATGCATCTCAAGTTTCTGGGCGATATCATTTATGACTGCATGGAAAAACCTGGAGCTGTCTAGAAACTACAAACGCGACATAAAATCGCGAAGAGATTTTATAACTTGTTCACCAAAAGGGGGTAAGTGGGGATGAGAAAAAGGACGCTAGCCTTGAATATAGGAATGGGGATATTGGTTTCTATATTAGCCTTCGTGCTTATACCTGCCTATTCGCAGGAAGATATTGTGACCCTCGAAGACGACGCCTTCGGAGACAGGCAAAGGCCAGCTGCTGTTTTTGCCCATGAGGAGCATAACGAGAAGGCAGAGATTGAAGAATGCAACGTCTGCCACCATCTCTATCAGCATGGCGAGAAAGTCGAAGATGAATCAAGCGAAAGCATGGGCTGCGCAGACTGTCATAATGTCAAGGAGGGATATCCGACAATGCCTTTGATGAAGGCATATCATGACATGTGCCAGGGGTGCCACAAGGAGAAAGGCGAAGGCCCGATAACCTGCGGCGAGTGCCATCCACGGGGAGAACCTGTCGCTTCCCACGAAACAGCCCATTGAGTAGATGTTCTGACACCCTTAACCCATTCTTTGCGCAGCTTTCGTGCCGCTCATTGCCTTGGCCAGCCACTGAGCCCTTCCTGGGCTCAGTGGCTGTTTTCACTGCTTACGCTCAGCCCTCAGACCGCCAGCCTACCCGGAAAGAGCCTACAAATGAACCCATATGACCTCGAAGTTTCACATCTTGTCCAACATTCCATCTGGATGGCATGAAAAGGTGGCTGCCAAAAGCTCTTCGTTTTCAAAACGAAGCCCATTGTGTAGAGCACATTGGCGTCCATGACGTTGCCCGCCAGCACAGTCATGCTCACACTCTGAAGAACGAGCGTCCTGTTTTTCGGGCTTACAATGTGACGGTATAGTTTCCCAAAATATTTTTCCTAAAGAGCTGCCAAAGGGGAAGCAATGGATGATTCAATAAACTGGGATACCGGCGAAAAGCTGGTCGCCGATACCGGCCAGTGGAAGGATAAGTTTGAATGGGTCGAAGAATTCCAAGCCACTCCTGATGGAGAGAAGATAGCTGCTATCGTAAAAATAGATGATATGGAGTTTAGCGTATGTATAAACGGGGAGACATGGGAAGCCTCCTTTGACAAGATCTGGCACCTACGGTTTGGGCCTGACGGTCGACTCACAGGCCTGATCTCAACAGAGGGCGAATGGACGGTTGCCGTAGACGACGAGGCATGGGAAAACAAGTTTGCTTATGCGTGGGGCACCAAGTTCAGCCTCGACGGCAAGAATATCGCCGTGGCCATTCAGCAGGACATGAAGTATGGAGCTGCTATCAACGGCGAACCATGGCAGACCATGTTTGAAAACATGAATAACTTTACCATGAGTTCCGACGGCAGTAAGACAGCCGGTGCGGTTCAAGCTGTGCCCCTTCAGCAAGCCGATATTTTCGGATTTCAGGAGGGGACTTTTACCGCAGCAATCGATAGCAAGGCCTGGGACAGAAAATTTGTGAATGTTTGGGGTATGTCTTTCAGCCCTGACGGAGCGAAGCTCGCTGCTGAAGTAAGAACAAACCTTTATGACTATACCATTGCAGTAGACGGAGATCTCTGGGCACAGAGATTTGACTGCGTTTGGGAACCCATATTTAATCCCAGGACGGGAGGGGTCGTCGCCCCGGTGAGGACTTCCGGGGAATGGACCCTGGCAGAAGACGGAAGGATTGTATGGGATCGCAGTTTTGTCCAGTGCTGGCACCAGATGTTCAGCCCCGATGCCTCAAAGCTGGCTGCCATTGTGGCGCCCAAATACGGCAGGTGGACGATAGCTATCGATGGCCAGCCATGGGGAACAACCTTTGCCGATATGGTTGCGGATGCAGTTTTCAGCCCGGACGGTGCAAGGGTGGCCGCCCTTGGCAAAGAAGACGAACAATGGACTATTGTGGTGGATGATGCGCCGTGGACCGATGCCTATGACATGGCATGGCAACCTGTTTTCAGCCCGGACAGTCGCAACGTTGGAGCAAAGGTAGAAAAGAACGGACGTTACACCATTGTCATAAATGGTCGGTCGTGGAAATGTGAGTGCGAAGCTGTTTGGGACCCGGTCTTTAGCCCGGACGGAAGCAAGGTCCTGGTTCGGTCGATTGAAGCCGGAAAATACTTTCGGCGCGTTCTGCCGATAACCGAGATTATGGGTTAATGGGGGAGAAAACAATGCATTGAATCCAAATAATGACGAGGACCCATAACGGCTGAACCTGCAAAGAAAATTGAAGATGCAGGCTTGGACGAAGGCGTTGCGAGGCTTACTGCGGAAAAGATAGAAAAGCCTCTCAAAATACTCTGAGAGGCTTTCACAACAGATTTGTTAAGAGGAAAAAGCCTAAGCCGAAGGCCACCTGCTCGACGCAATCTTTTTACCGTCGGCAGCCGTCAAAATGAAGCATTCGGTTTTCGGCATCTTTTCGATGAATCGTTTGCCAGCAGCGGGTTCCAAAACGAAAACGGCTGTGGAAAGCGCATCAGCATCCATGACGTTATCCGCCAGCACTGTCACGCTCGCACTTTCAAGCGGCGAGCGGCCCGTTTTCGGGCTAACAATGTGGTGGTATAGCTTTTCCCGATCAAAGTAGACTTCGTAGTTACCGGAAGTAGCAATGGCGCCGTTCATCATGGTAATGGTGTCAACATAGGGGCCGTCTTTATCCGGATTCTGAATCGCTACCTTCCAGGCCGTTCTGCTGTCTTTGCCGCCGATAGCCCGGATATCACCGCCTGCATTGATCAGCGCATGCTTGATCCCGTGCCGTTCGATCACCTTGGCCCCGCAGTCTATGATGTATCCCTTGGCAATCCCGTCCAAGGTAATCCCCATGCCCTCTTTGGCGAATCGTACGCTCTGGCCGTCAAAGCGGAGGGCGCCGGCATCCACCCGATCAAGGACCTTGTTCACCTTGGCCTCAGAGGGCGGCCTTTGATAGGCTGCAAAATGCTCCTTGTAGAGGTCGACTAATGGCTTTACGGTTATGTCAAAGGCCCCACCGCTCGCCTTGTGAAAATGAAGCGATCGGGCTATGACCTCGGATACTTCACTGGGAAGATCGGCCAGATACCCGTCTCGGTTGAGCGTTCCGATAGCAGAGGCCGACTGATAACGATTCAGCAACCGGGAAACCCGATCCATTTCATCAAAGGCATCCCCAATAACCTCGTCTGCCTCGGTCCTGGACGAATGCATCACGGTAATAGCCGCAAAGGTCCCCATGGAAAGGCGGGCCCTGGTTACCTTGTACAGCTTCCTGTTAAAGGCGACACTTTCTGAAACAGGCATCAAGCCGCCAAAGGCAACCCCTACACCCAGAATACCTGAGTATCTCAGAAAGGTTCTCCGGTCCATGGTTCGGTGGTTTCCTTCTTGCATAGACATAGCATTATCCTCCACTTCTACGAAGCCGCGGCTTCTTGTAATCTTTCCCTTGTTCCCTTAAGGTCAAAGGGTTGCAGAATATGTATTTTCTTGCACGCTTTGATACAGGCCTCTTCACAGCCTGGACCGTACTCCATGCATTTCTTCTGATCAATGGTGACCACACCATTCACTTCAGAGATTGCCTCGGCCGGGCATTTTCTAATGCACGCCTTATCTCGAATGCACCCCATCTTACAAACGGACATCGTTACCTTTGCAGTGTCCTTGGTGCTGCATGGAGCGAAGACCCGAGCATCTTTGGGGAGCAACTGGATGATCCCTTTGACGCAGGCCTTGACACAAGCGCCGCACGCCACGCACTCGTCCGGATCGACCACCGGAAAGTTGTCAACCATGGTGATCGCATCAAACGGACAGGCCTCGACACATTCTCCAAATCCTACACATCCGTACTGGCAGTCGAGGGGACCGGCAAAGGCCAGATTCGCACCAGAGCATGTCCCATAGCCGATATAATTATACTTCACATGCACGTTCCCCTGCACCCTGGAACAGTGCACAACGGCGACCATATCTTCCACGGCCCCAGCCGCCTTGCCGGTGATCTCGGCCACGGCATCAGCCACGTCCTTTTTGCCTGGAAAGCAGAGGGTTGGGGAGACATCCGGATTGTGGACGACTTCTTCTGCGTATGCTTCACAACCTGGGAAGCCGCAGCCGCCACATTGGGCTCCGGCAAGGGTATGCAACACCGCTTCCACCTTGGGATCAGGCTCCACATGGAATTTCTGGGCGGCCATGGCAAGCCCGATTCCGAAAAAAAGCCCGATGCATCCCAGTGTGGCCACGCCACCTAAAGCTGCTTTGATTAATACTGGATCCATGAGTCTTTCTTCTCCTAACGCTGACGGCTTCGTAAAAAGTCCATTTGCGGCGTTGCGGTTCGTCTTTCGTCACTGCGACGTACGATAAGTACGCCTCATTCCTCAAGACTCGAGCGCCTTGCATCTGAAGCTTTTTACTGTGCCATCTCCATTTAACGGTTTTTTACGAGTTCATCAACGCTATAAAACAGATCCTCTAGTAGATCGTCAATCCTGAAAAGCCTAAAAAGGCCAGTGCAAAAAGTCCGGCTGTCACAAAGGCGATGGGCAGCCCCTTGAAGCTCGGCGGCACCTTGGCCAGTTCCAACTTTTCCCGCACACAGGCCATCATAAAAAGGGCAATGAGGAATCCCAACCCCGCCCCAAGGGCCAGGGAAAAGCTCTCCCATCCCGTATATTCGTTGTCTGCAAGAATCAGCGGTACTGCTATTGCGATACAGTTTGCAATGACGAGCACGAGGTACACGCCGAAGGCCTTAAATAGTACGGGGTTGACCTTTCTAAGGATGGTGTCCACTCCCTGCACCGAAAGGGACACCAAACCGATGAAAACCACGATGTTGAGGAAGGTCAACTGGTACGGTTTGAGCACAAACTGGTAAAGCGCCCACGCCATCGTGGCCGCAAAGGCGATGACGATGGTAAACACTATACCCATACCAATGGCCGTTCCCCGCTTCTGTGAACAGCCGAAAAACACACAAAGCCCCAAATACTTGGTGAAGACAAAGTTGTTGATCAATGCAGCCCCGAGGAGAATGGTCACGAGCATGCCGAAATAGAGCTTTTTGACCGTCAATATGGCTGCACCCAGATCCTGCCCCTCTGACATGATGTTTGTGGTGGTTAAAATGTGCGCCTCCCCCGTGTTCAAAGGAGCTTCAAAGGTGAGCGTGAGTTTCGTCTTCTCCGGGCTCAGCACCGCCTCCTTGACTGTCAGCACGATGTCGGGATCCGGCTTTTCGTATGCGGAAAAGTTACTCACGTTGGTCGCCCAGCTCTCGTCCACGGGACCGGCAAAAGTAAGCACGATCTTATCCGTGTCCTTAAATTGCGTCTTCTTGACGAACTGATGCCCGGTCTTGCAACCGGTCAAGAGCAGTGCGACAAGGAGAACTCCTACCAACCATTGATATCGTCGAAGTTCTTTCATAGCCCTTTAAACCTCTTTCCTGCGATTATATGCGACCTCTATCCAGTTGAAGAAGCCCATCATCAGACCCACAACAAAGAACCCTGCAGACGGGAGGATAAAGAAGAGGAGGGGCTTGAATCCGAGTACGTCATACCCCAGAATCATTCCACTCCCCAGGAGCTCCCGCACGACGCCAAGGGTCACCATCCCGACCATGAACCCAAGGCCCATGCCCATGCCATCCCAGAAGGATTTCCCAACCGGTTCCCTGCAAGCGAACATCTCCAAACGCATTGTGATGATGGCAAAGGCCACAATCAACCTCACAAACAATCCCATAGCCTTGTAGGCCACCGGCACGTAGGCAGCCAGGACAAGGTCAATGACCGTCACCCATGTGGCAATAGTGAGCGTGTAGGTGGGAATCCGGATCTTGGGGTGTATGTAGTTTCTGACGAGCGAGATGGTACAACTGGAGCAGACCTGCACGAACAGGACGGCTGTTCCCAGGAGTATCCCGTTCATCACGCTCGTGCTTATACCCACCGCCGGGCACATTGAAAGAGCCAATTTGAAAATCGGGTTTTCACTCAGTATGCCGTCTACTAAGAGCTGTGTGTTTGTTTTCTCCTTGATAGCCAATTTCTTTCTCCTTACGCAAAATCTGTGTTGTACAAACCGCCCGGAGAGCGGATGTTACCTTCGGGCAATAACCGAAGCCTAAAACGCAGCGTGAATCTCTTGTTTCTTGAGCACACTGTCCAGTTTGCCGATGCGGTAGGCGAACTTCTTGGCAACGTTCTTCACGCCCTCTGTGACGGCCTTACTGGAAATCGTTGATGCGGTGATGGCGTAGATGTCTTGATCCTTGTATTGCTTCCGGATCTCGGCAATATGTTCTTCCGTAAACATCCCCTCTTCCCACTTGCTCTTCTCGAGATACTTCTTGTAGTCCATGGGCAGGGGTTTTTTAATCACCTCTAGAGTCTTTAGCTTCTCAAAAGACTTTCCCTTAAACTGATTTTTGAAGTACTCCTGCTCAATTTCTTTGCCCAGTCCTGCATCCTCTTCGTGTTCCATGACCTCCAAACCAAGAAGCTCGAACTTAGGATCCATGGCCACGAGCGCGTGAATAAAAGTCCTAAAGCCTGGAAATTTTCCCGGCAAAACGTAGCCGAGTCGTTTGCCCCCGGCTGTAGCGATAACCGAGGAATCGGCGTAGGTAAAAATTTTGGGCGGCGCCAGGACTTTTTGCAAGGCCGCTGCCCGATCGTGAGCTTCTTCTGCCTTCTCTGCCGAAACAGGCACCTCAAGCTTTTCTGCGAAGTTTCCTTCCAGGTCGATGAGGACCATCTCATAGGCCTCTTCGCTCCCCTTTTCTACTGGAACCATGTATCCCAGAAACTTCTTGTCCCCATCCTCCACAATATAACGATGCACGCTTAAAAATTTGAGGTCTGACGGGGCAGGATTGTCCCCCCCAAAACCAAGAAGACCCATCATGGCGTTCTGGACATTCATGTGATGGTTGTGTTTCTTGGCCTTGGCCGTCGCCGTGTAGGTCAGCCCCATTGCCGAGGCCGCTATCACACAGGAAATGGTCAACGCGAACGTGATCTTAATAATTTCTTTCATCTTCTACGCACCTTCTTCTGGTTGAGGAGCAAAACGTTTTGGTTTGAACCAACGGTCAAGGGCGGGTGTCAACGGATTCATCAGCAAGATAGCATAACAAACACCTTCCGGATAGCCGCCCTTTAACCGAATCAAGACAGTCAAAGCGCCGATCCCGGCCCCGAAAATCAATTTGCCCGGCACCTGGGTAGGAGATGTCACATAATCGGTGGCCATGAAAAAGGCCCCCAGGATTACACCTCCGGAGAGAACGGCCAACAATGGATTGCCGGCAAAGAACTTTTCCCCCCCGAAGACCCAGGTAAAAAATGCTACGGACACAATTACGGACACGGGGATGTGCCACGTAATGTATTTTTTGTAAATCAGATAAAGTCCGCCAATGATAAGCACTAAGGCTGATGTTTCAGCGATACAGCCTGGCCTCCAGCCAAGAAAGAAGTCGCGGTAAATTACGGATAACGAGCCGAACCTTTCAATCACTTCCGCAATTCCATAATGCTTCAGGATGTAAAGAGGCGTGGCCGTTGACACCGCGTCCACGCCTGCTTGCATGTACTTAAAGACCTCGGCATCACGGATGGGCTGGAGCCAGGCCGAAGTCATGGCAACAGGATAAGTGGCTACCAGAAAGGCTCGGCCGATGAGGGCGGGGTTGAACATGTTGTACCCGAGCCCTCCCATGAGCACCTTTGTCACATAGATGGCCATTACCCCGCCCAAGATAGGCATCCAGTAAGGCACACCCGGCGGTATGATATAGGCCAGCAGGAGCCCCGTGATTACGGCGCTTCCGTCTTTGATGGTGTCTGTTGGCCGCCCCAGACACCTGTTCGATACATACTCCGTCCCCACGCAACTCAGCACGCTGATCAAGGTGATGATCAGCGTCTGAAAGCCGAAGATGAAGACAGACAAAATCAGGGGGGACATGAGGCAGGCCACGACCGTCCACATTATCTTGGAGACGGTCTCTTTGCCCTTGAAATGAGGCGATATCGACACATACAATTCCGGCAATTTTGGAGATATCGCCTTTTCTGCCTCTTCTACAGTGGTTGCCTCTGTTTGTGTTCCGATCATGCTAATCCTCTTTTTATTTTTTCTGGGCTTCCCTAAGATCGTTTTTGGCCATCATCATAAACTGGACCAAAGGCCTCTTTGCCGGGCAGACATAGGCGCAACTGCCGCACAAGAAACAATCGTCAACACCAAATTCTTCGGTATCGTCGCCACGCCCCGCTTCAACATAGACGCTGACATTATTCGGCTCAAGCCCCATAGGACAAACATCCACGCAGAACCCGCATGAAACGCAAGGGAGGTGGGGCTTGGTATCGATCTCGTCCTTTGTTAGAAAAAGCACGCCTGACGTGGTCTTGGTTATGGGAATATCGAGAGTTGAGACCGCAAATCCCATCATGGGGCCTCCCACTATCGCCTTTGCAAGATCAGGTGTTGTTCCTCCCAAGTAGTCCACGATCTCGGCAATGCTTGTGCCCACCTTTACCATCACATTGGCAGGCCGCTTAATTCCCTTGCCGGTAATAGTGACTATTCTTTCATAAAGAGGTTTGCCGAGTGCTACCGCGTCATAGATCGCTTTTGTAGTGTACACGTTTTGGAGTATGATGCCGATGACCGAGGAACGCACACCGGATGGCCGCGCCCGGCCGGTTACAGCCTGCATGATCTGGTCCGCAGAGCCCTGGGGATATTTGACCTTGAGAGGCTTTACAACAATCCTGTAACCATTCTTTGGTGTATCGGCAATTGCTCTATTTAAAGCCTCTATAGCATCAGGCTTGTTGTTCTCAATGCCGATAGCACAATAATTGATGCCAAGAATCTTGAGCATTATCTTGGCCCCTTCAACAATGTCTTTCGGATACTCGACCATGACGCGGTTATCGCTGGTCAGGTATGGCTCGCATTCGGCTCCGTTTAGAATCAGCGTGTCCAGTTTCACATCCGGTCGAACATCAAGTTTAAAGCCTGCCGGAAACCCTGCGCCACCCAGGCCCACGACCCCTGCGTCCTTGATCTTGGCCAGCATCTCCTCTCTGGAAAGCTGAGTCCAATCTATTGGAGAATATGATCTCGGCTCTGCCTCCGGGTCCGCAGCAATTACCACGGCGCGCGCGTTTCCAACCATGGGATGCAGCGCATTGGCAATGCTCTTCACTTTACCGGTCACGCCGGAATGCAGATTGGCACCCATTTTTTCAACGGATGCTACTACATCCCCTTCGCTCACCTCGTCCTTTTTTTTGACCAAGGGCTTGCAGGGAGCTCCCACATGTTGTTTTAAAAAGAGGCGTATCTTCGATGGGGGAGGCATAACCTCTGTGGAAATTTTTTTGGTCAATTCCTTGGCTTCTCTGGGGTGAATTCCCCCCATTGGGAAGGTTGACAATGTCTCAGCACTCATAAGCTCTCCGATTCGGAAAAGATGGTTTTGGATCTATCCGCTCTTACAATGAGCATTGATAGTAACTTTATACAAGCACGCCCTATGAAAATCAGGATCTCCAAAAACTAAGCGCTCAAGAACAGCGCCCCTAAGGCAAGAAGTCGTTCCCCCTTATCTTCTTAGAACTATTTTGTCAAGAAAATTTTGCAGCGATTGAGGAAAGGCGAATAGGCCATTAAGGAAGTTCCCATGGCGGCCGGGCGGCTGCAGGCGGCACGCACAGTTATGAAGCCTTTGTGAACATGCAGAGACCGTATCAAATTTCTTCTTGACATGGATGCCTTGTTATCATATAGGGCACCGGATATGGGATCGTGATCCTTGTCAGTTTTATTTTTATTTTGTAAGCAGTACTCTTCCATAACGTCATACGTCATTATGTCCACTAACTGATATTGTATTGCAAGATAAGGACTTCGATGTTGCGTTGCTCGGTAGTGCAATATTCCACAGATTTCACTCAGTGTCTACCCCTTCACCCTTACAAACCCAGTGTAGATCTAACTCTTCAGTCCAGTCTCAGTGAAAGGAACGCGAGATAAGATGACGTCAAAGAACGAACAACTGCTTGCCCTTGTCCTAACGGCAATCCTGCTCGTCGTGGGGGTCGTCTGTTATGCGGCCTTCCCGACAAAGACCCCGGAAGAACCTGTTAGAATCATGTTCAAGACAACAGCAGGAAAGGTCCTGTTTGATCATAAAACGCATACGGCCGACGCAGGGTATGGGATTGCATGCGATGACTGCCATCACGAAGAACAGGATGAATCCAAGTCGTGTAGTGGCGAGGATTGCCATAGCCCGGACAGCGAACCAAAAAGGTCCGATGCCTTTCATGCCAATTGCAAGGGCTGCCATGAAGACGGCAAAGCAGGCCCGGTTGAATGTGCGGCATGTCACGTCATGTAGCGGGCGCTTGAGTTTGTTGTGTCATAAGCGTTGGAACTCGATAAATTCAACAGACACCAGAACAAAGGGTTGAACTATGATAAGAAGATCTTTTTTAGGTTTTGGAAAACCGAGGCTGCAGTATAATCTGTCTCCAAGCCCGATTCGAGAGCTTCCGATCCCGGACAAGGTCATCCTGTTCCTGAAAGGAACACAAAACGGTGGACATCCGAGCGAAATCAAGGTCGGAGATGCCGTCAAGACAGGCCAAAGACTTGCCGCATCACCGGACAGTGATGAATATGTCATTTCATCGGTGACCGGAACCGTAACGGACCTTGTCCCGTATGTGGATGCCTATGGCGGAAAATACACTGCTATCACCATTAAGGCCGGCGGCCAAGACAACTGGGATGATAAGTTCAACAAGAAAACGACCTTTGATACGGTCCTGAAGTTCTTTGAGTATGCCCCGGGAAATCCTTCTTTCAAGCCTTTTACTGATCCGGAAAGAACCATACGGACCATCATCATCAACGGGATGGATCAGGACTTAGTCCTTACAGCCAATCAATGCGTAGTCCAAAACGAGTCCGCCGAGATCAAGAATGGTGTGCAAGTCCTCAAGAATATGACGAACATGACGAGCATAGATCGGATTGTTATCACCGTGCCTGAAAACCTGGTTCAGCAAGCCAATACCACGGGCGCAGAACTGAAGGTGGTAAGTGCCACATACCCTCACAGCCTTCCTCATATGATCATGAAAGACATGCTCGGCAAGGTTGTCTCAGCCGGTGACACTGTGGAGGACACAGGCGTTGTCTTCATCAGCGCCGAAGCCGTGGCGGCCTTAGGGGTTTCCTTCCACACCGGCCAACTCCCGGTGACAAAGGTCGTGACGGTAGTGGGAAAAGACGGCAACGCCACAAATGTGAGGGTCAGAATCGGCGCCCCGATAAGGGGTGTGCTTCAAGCCTGTCGTATCACGCTCAACGATCGGGATCGTCTCATCCTTGGGGGACCCATGAGAGGTTCGCCTGCTTACTCTAGAGATCTCCCGGTGCAACACGGCACGGACGGGATCGTAGTGCAGGATGAGGACAACAGCGCCAAAACAACAGACTATCCCTGCATCAACTGTGGAGAATGCGTCAGGATATGCCCCGTCAAGATCCCGGTCAACATGCTCGTTCGATTCCTGGAAGCCGGCCTTTATGAGGACGCTACGGCCATGTACGATCTAGAGTGCTGCATTGAGTGTGGGTTGTGCTCGTACGTCTGCATATCCAGGATACCGATCTTTCAGTATATTAGGCTCGGAAAACACGAACTCGGCCTGATCAAAACTGCGGAGGAAGCCTAATGAATAGTGAAAAACTCGTTGTTCCTCATGCCCTCTTTCCCTCAGGAAAGGGCGAAAAAAAGTTGGTCGTTGCTCACGCACCATTCTGGCACGACGGTAGTAAGATATCGACAAAGAATTACCATATCATGCTCGCAGCACTTCCGGCAGTACTGATGGGCATTGTCCAGTATGGTGCACCGGCCTTAAGGGTGATTGCCTTTGCCACGGCCTGCGCCATGATCTGGGAACTTGTTATGAATCTTGTCATGCGAAAGCCTTTTTCCACTGGCGACGGCAGCGCTGCGGTGACAGGCCTGCTGCTGGGGATGCTCATGCCGGCAACTGCCGCCTGGTGGATAATCATTTTGGGAACCTTCATTGCCATTGTGGTAGGCAAACAAATATTCGGCGGCATCGGATTCAATCCTTTAAATCCTCCCTTACTCGCGTTGGCCATGCTCCTGATCTCGTTCAAGGGGGTCTTTGATTTTAATGAAGCCCTTCTCAATTATGACTTGGGCTTTGCCATGACTTATCCTTTGGCCGACGTAAAGCATTTCGGCACGGCCGCCATTGACAAGTTCAGCCTGGGCAATCTCTTTATGGGCAAGCAGGCTGGAGGCATTGGGTGCACATTCGGTCTTGGGCTTGGGGCAGGCGGTCTCTATCTCATGCTGAGAGGCTACACCCGATGGGAGATCTCTCTCTCCTTTTTAGCAGGTGTCTTTGTAACCGCACTCTTGTTTAACATCTCCGATTCGACCAAATACGCCGGCCCTATGTTTCACCTGTTTACCGGTTATACGTTGATCGCGGCCTTTTTTCTGGCGCCCGAGGACTCTTCATCACCTGTCAACCTCATCCCCATGCTCATTTTCGGAGCGTTGGCCGGACTGATGACCGTGCTCATTAGAAATATTGGGGCTTATGTGGATGGCGTCCCTTTTTCCATTTTACTGATGAACCTTGCAAACCCACTCCTGGACAATATCCGACCCAAAGCGATTGGAAAGGTGGTATAAAATGCGTGATATCATCAGGATGATCGTGGTTCTTGCCGTTCTCGCAGCCTGTTCCGGGGGTCTGCTGGCGGCCGTTAAGTCGGGAACTGCGGAACAAATCGAATACCAGCAGCTCAAGTTTGTCAAAGGGCCTGCCATCAAGGAAATCTTGCAAGGATGCACCAATGATCCGATCATAGATCGCTTCAAGCTCAAAGACGGGGAAGTGGAGAGAAGCTTCTTTGTCGGGGTCTTTGATGGAAAACCCAACGCTGTCGTCTTTGAGTCCTTTGGCAAGGGTTTTGGGGGGGACGTCGGCATGATGGTGGGCGTTAATATTGATACAGATAAATTGCTGGGCATGGGTGTTACCACCCATTCTGAGACCCCGGGCCTGGGCTCAAGGGCAAAGGATGATCCGTCTTTCAGGGCGCAGTTTAAAGGTTTGTCCATTAGTGAACCTTTCAAGGTTAAGACGGACGGGGGACAGATAGACGCTGTGTCGGGCGCTACGATCACATCAAGGGGTGTGTGCCAAGGTGTTACTGATAGCTCAGGATTCTATGAAAGACTGAAGCCGCAAATCATGGAGCAAGCCAATGCCTTCGCAAAATAGTGTCCATCCAGAAATGGTAGATTTTGTCCCAAGACAAGGCCGCACAAAGGTTTCTACCGCAGGCGTAGCAGCGCTACGTCGAGGATAGAAACCTGCGGAGAACGCAGTATCGGGACAGAAGATGGCGTTTCCGGATGGACACTAAATTGAAAATACGTTAACATATGTTACCACGAAGTCAACACAGAAGCAGCAGCTCAGCCCGTCCTCCTCGCCTGCCAGGTCTGAAACGGGTGATTTCCTTCAAACATGAAAGCGGATGTTCACGATGTCTCCATCCCGGACAATGTATTCTTTTCCTTCCAGGTGGACTCGACCCTTTTCACGGACACCCTTTTCAGATCCGCAGTTCATCAAATCATCACAGGAAAAACACTCGGCCCGGATAAATCCGCGAGCCAGATCCGCATGAATGGTTTCGGCCGCCTTTACAACGGGGCTTCCATTAACAACGCTCCATGCCCGCACTTCATCGGAGCCCACGGTAAAAAAGCTGACATAGCCCAGGGTCTCATAGGCCAGGCGAGTTAGACGTTGCCGCGCCGATTCCTGGATGCCCATATCCGCCATGAAGAGCTTCACGTCTTGCCGATCAATCAAACGGGACAATTCCATCTCAAATTTTCCTGCAAATTCTACGACCCTGTTTTTCTTTTCGATCTCCGTCAAGATTTGCTGGTTTTTCATGAAATGAATTTCGCCCGAGTTTAAAATAATCATGAACGGCTTTTGCGTGAGGAACTGAAATCCGCGCATCATCTTTTCCTGCTCGCCATCCAGGTCGAGATCCCTGACCGGTCGGTCCGCGCTTAGATGCTCTACAATGTTTCGCAACGTCTTTTCTTCTGCTTCGAGGGCATTTGTTTTCTTGCCGCGTTTGTAGGCATGTTCAATACGCTCCAGTCGATTTTCAGCAACGATCATATCGGAAATCAACAACTCGTCCTGGATTGTTTCAATATCTTTTAAGGGCATTGGCGGCTCTCCGGAATCGTCCGGGAAGTTGCGCACCACAAGGGCCAATGCATCCGCGTTTTTTATTAACGCCATGGATGTGCCGGCAAAGATGCCTTCACTGGCCGAACCCTGGCTCAGCCCTACAAAATCAATCAACTCGATGGTCGCATAAACGGTCTTTTGCGGCTTGTACATCTTCGAAAGGCAGGTCACGCGATCATCAACCACATCGACAACCGCCAGGTTCGGCTTCGCTTTGCAATTGGCATAGCCTGTAACCGGGGCCTCGGCTTTGGTCAATGCATTAAAAATCGTTGTTTTCCCGGAATTCGGCGGACCAATCAATCCGATTTTCATAAATCTTGCCTTTTCCTTGATTCATGCAGCATTTTGCAGGGCCGCAGGCGTGCAAGTCGGCCCCGGTCGGCATTTTCTGAGCCGTATGTTTTTGGGGGTGACCTCGACCAGCTCATCG
>JABXJW010000367.1 GCA_013375395.1 Desulfobacterales bacterium | reverse complement strand
TTCTGGAGTTTTCCCGACTATGGCGGCCGAATACTGACCTAGAAAGTCCTCGGTATTGGCTCTAGCACCAAAGTACGAGTTCACATAGTGGTTTACAGCCGTGCCATCTGCCACAACGTGTTGGCCGAAAACAGGAAGACAAAATAAATTACGTGCGTGCCCCCCTCCTTGGTAAGCAAATATCGCGCCAAGTTTCTTATTGGTTTCGTAGTCAAGGGTGCTCGGGGCATCGAGACGAGCAAGTGGCAGAGGGCATTTAAAAGTTGTACCTAGGTCAGCTATTTCGTTTAGCCATTCATATGCTTTCCCAGGACGGCGGAGGCAGGGACCTACGACTAGATATGCCATGCTAACAGGAACCATGCGCTTGGCATCGTAAAAATCCCCTAGTTTGACTAGAATTTCCATAGCTCTTCTAAAGCCTTCTCCATACCCGCCAGAGAGCATCTTCTCTTCATCTTTTGTCAAATTCATATAACTTACATCTCCTTCCAAAGTTTGTCTGTTGTGTTCTTCGTGTTTAAGCTTTCTTCTTCGTTATCTCAACCATTCCTTTCTGGGCGTCTACCCTGACGTAGTCCCCCGTTTCGATAACTTCACATGGATTCTTGTCCAACCCATCTACGGTTGGTATGTCTAAAACTATTGAAGCATACGCGAACACCGGGTGGGTCTTGACGTTGATCATGGCTTTGGGCCCGAGGCCCTTCTTTGCCAGTCCCATTAGCATTGCCGTGCTGAAGATTCCTCCCCTGCCCGTAGGAAAGACGAGCACCTTGCCGGCCAGGTCCTTTCCATACCAGTCAGGCATTTCTTGCTTGTTGGTGACTTTGGCGCTCATGGGGTCAAGCCATATGCCCCCAACATCAAATATGTAACTGAGCGCATTCTTGGTGACCAATGCCTCACCTTCAGCTACTCCTCCGATTCCTTTATGTCCCTTAAGAATAATCTTTGCCATTGCTTATACCTCCAGTTTTCCTCTTAAAGCGGTTTTTACAATCTTTTCCAAAGAAGGGAGCAGAACCATGTCAATCTCCTGCTGACATATCGCATTACAGTCCTTAAGGCTATCCGTTACCATCGTTCTCAGTCCCTCACGTCTCGCGTCTGTCCAGGGGTCAATTATTTTCCCCTTCCACATTACTTGCCCCTGTTTTTCGGCGACGAAGACACCGGCGTCCTCCAGGATTTTCCTTAAGCCGAGCCTGTCTGCCACTATCGTGGCAGCAAGAGTCAAATCTACCGAGAACGACACGTCTTTGTGAACCTTTTTCCCCTCAACCATACGAGCAACATCAAAGAGACGCTGTACGGTTAAGGGATAACGTAATGTTACGACGTCTGGTTTATTACCTGTGGGTGGATATGTGTCATATATTGACTGCATTTCCTTCTCTCCCACGACTAATGTTTCTTTCGGCTTCTCTCCACCCAGGGCTTGCTCTTTCGTGCGTCCTTCAGGTGACAGTCCTTCAATGAGGAAAAGAGTTATAGAACCAGGGTTGTTCATGCTTGCGCAGAAGGAAATTATATCGTCGCTTGACACACCGACAGGATCTATCCCGGTTATTATGGGGACATCCCAGTAATGTGTGCTTAGAGTTTTAGAGATGTAGAAACCGAGGACAGCCCATTCGATATAGTTCTTCGGTTGTACCTTCACTTCAAACAGTGTCTTTGCACGCCTGTTCTCATCCAGAAGATAGCCGTATTCCGGTGTCTTGCCCGTCAAGGCCGCCATGTGCACTCCGATTGGTCCCTCATTGTTCCCTCTAGCGCCAATCATGCTGTTACAAAAGGTGTTTATGTTGGTGGCACCTGGTGCAACATATTGTCCGAAAAGCGGCAGAGGAAATATATCATGCGGACTGGAGGCTCCTGCTGCCGAGGTGAGTTTTGCGCCCAGCTTCGTCATTTTTTCGTTTCTCTCAGGCGTAGCCGCGTCAGCAAGTGTTATCGGACATTTGAATTGTGCGTTTTCTTCAATACAGAGGTCATCAAATTCTTGAATGTACTTGTACATATCGTTGTCAGGGCTGTCGCCATGTCCTCCCCCTATACCTGAAAACGCCGATAAGTCCGCCCAGCTAACTGGAACCATGCGCTTGGCACCGGCATAGTCTCCCATTTTGACTAGAATTTCCATGGCTCTTCTATAGCCTTCCCCGTACCCGCCAGAGAGCATCTTCTCTTCGTCTTTTGTCAAATTCATATAACTTACATCTCCTTCCAATAAAATATATTAGCCATATATACCGTACTCCTTAGTGAAATCAATCATTGCTTTAAGGTTTTCCGGCTTTACCACATCTATGGAACTCCTTGAGGCCATGATAAAACCACCGCCTTTCCCGACCACATCGATGAGCCTTTTACAATAATCTTTTACATCTTGGGACGAGCCCACCTGCAATAATGAAGGGGGAACGTTCCCCATGATACACATATGATTGCTCAACACGTCTTTTACCCGTGATATGTCAGAAGTATCAAAGTGACCGAGGATCTTTCCCTTCGGAAGTTCGAGAAGATATTCCAAACGCGAAGTATAGTCACCCTCAAAGAAGATAAGTGGCGTCAATCCTGAATCTACTAAAGTAAAGACAAGCTTTTTCAAAGTGGGCCAGTAGAAG
>JABXJW010000366.1 GCA_013375395.1 Desulfobacterales bacterium | reverse complement strand
CTATTCTCAGGAAGAACTCGCAACCTCCAAAATAGTGGAATTGATAAAACCAATTAAAGAGGTAAGGGTGCCGCCATTCAGGTCTGAGGAGATAGTGCAGGGGTTAAAGGAAAAAATTCCTTTGCTATTAGATTTCTAAGCTTTTCCGTCTTTTAGTGCAAATATAATTATAGGGATTTATCGAATACTTTACTTGTAGTAAGATGATTCTATTATTCCGCATTCTTTAGCTTTGTAGAATTGGAGCTTTATTTGTAAAAGTGCCTTTTCTACGGTATATCGAAAACGCATGTTCTTCCTTCGATTTCCTTCTCTCGCATTTTCTCTGATGTTTTCTTTCAGTCTTCTGTAATCGTATTCTATTCTTAGCACTGGGGAGCAAGAGAAAATGAGTGTTGAGAACTGCGTGGCAAGAATAAAGGTTTATTTTGATGTGAACTAATATAAGAACCAAATACGTTCAGAAGGAGAAAGAAGATGACGGACGAAGAAGAGTATTCGAGCTTCGATGACATGGTAAAGGATCTGGAAGAGAGAATACGTAAAGACGAGAAGGAGTTATACGGTGGAAAGATGGTAGAAGAGGCGTTAAATCCAAAGAACATTGGTGAATTGAAGAGTCCCGATGGCGCTGCCAGAATGACAGATTCACATGGAGACACAATGCAGATCCACCTAAAAGTTGAAGGAGAGACCATCAGCGATTGTAAATTCATAACCGACGCTCGAGGTCCTACCGTTGCGTTTGGCAGCGTAATCACCGAACTGGTGAAAGGTAAGACCATTGAGGAGGCTTTAAAGATAGAGGCTAATGATATTGTCTCGGTCCTCGGTGGTTTACCCAAGGACGACGAACATACCCCTGAGCTTGCCGTGAATACGCTAAGAGCAGCCTTGGAGGATTATAAAAAGAAGCTTTGAAAGAGTTAGCGTGAATCTATGCAGCTCTGCATTTCCACAAAATCCACATAATGACGGATTTGATGATTTTGTAAGCGAGTAGCTCGTTGCACAAGATTCCAACATGAAAGCTATACTTTTACCTGCATCCAGTGACCTTTGATAAAAACAGCGTAGATTGCGATCGCCCTCAAGAACGTCTCTACCGCCATCCCCAGCCAAATACCAAAGAGGCCCATGCCCAACAAGAAGCCAAGTGCGTATGAGAGTGTTAATCGCGTCACGATGAGTCCCATGAAATTGATGATCATCGGCACTTTGGTATAGCCCGCACCACGCATCCCACCGGCAAGAGTAAAGAACGCGCCCAACGCGGGCTCGGAAAAGCCAATAATAAGGAGGTAAAGAGCCGCTAAGGTTTCAACACCTTCATCGCCAGTAAATATCATTGCGATATACTCTGGGATAAGTATGAATATCAGACCTGCAACGGCCATAAAGATCAGACACAGGTAGGTAGAAGCAAATACCGCCTTTTTAGCATCCTCTTCTTTCTTAGCACCCAGGCACTGACCTGATAGCGTGGTGGCTGCGATACCAAATGCAAATGCAGGCATGTATGCAACACTCTCGGCCCTCAGCCCGATCTGGTAGGCTGAGTATCCAACAGTCCCGAAGTAGAGTATCATCACGGTAAAAATGATTGACGAAAAACTCCACATCGCCATTTCAATGCCAGCTGGAATACCAATCTTTAACATCTTCTTTACCGTATCCGGCCGATATTTAACGTCCCTGCTGTAAACCGGATGTGCTATCAGTTTGTTCCCCGACTGGAGTAGCATATAGACGGCAAATGCGACGAAGTATGATGTGCCAGTTGCGATGCCCGCGCCGAGCACACCGAGTTCCGGAAAGCCGAATTTACCGAATATAAGGATATAATTCATCAGGACGTTGTAGACATTCGAGATGATATCCACATACATCGGCGTTTTCGTATCGCCCGCCGCCCTTAAGACGCCGTGGTAAACGATAACGAGCGCGACAAATGGATAAAATGCGAAGATAGCCTGTATGTATTTCGTGCCTTCGGTGATCACCATGCCCCGTGCACCGAGATAGTAGATCGCATGCGGGCCGACGAAGATGCCGAAGAGTGCTATGGGTATGGATAGCAGGGCAAGCGTGATCACTGAATCGGTGGCCACTCTACCTGCCTCGTCATAATCCTCCTCGCCCCATCTCCGTGCTATTATCGCGATTGTGCCGGTGACCAGCCCCATGGTAAGCGGAAAGAACATGTGATACAAGACAAAGCCCAGCCCAACGGCGCTTAAACTTATATCTGCCGGCGGATACCGGCCGAGCATGATGGTATCGGCAATGATCTGGAAGGTGAAGAGGATGTTTGATACGAGCACTGGAAATGCAAGAGTCATCACCCGCCTATATACCACTTTGTCCATATCCTTCCTAATGACTTACGGGTTTATGTACGTTTTTGAGTGGGCTGTGTGGGTAGCTAGTTAAAAACAGGAGGATACAAACAGGTTAGTAAGTACTATGCTTTTTTTGTATTCGTTTGCACCTTTATTGGTATGCATTACTGCCCATAATTGAAATTAAGCGGGGTTGTAAAGTTATTGGGTGTTTCTTGTGAAATTAAAAATTATGTCTTAATTTGGCTTATTATCCGTAATAAAACCGAAACTGCTTAGTAAGATGAGAGCAGATATA
>JABXJW010000365.1 GCA_013375395.1 Desulfobacterales bacterium | reverse complement strand
GATACACCCTACGGCCAAACTGGAACTACTCGATTGCTCCATCAAAAATGTGAAATTATTTTTGAGTGAGCCCTTAGATTGTTAGGTCCCCGTTTATTTTTCCCCCGTTTGGCTATCTCGCAACGAATGTTAAATGTGTCACTAAATGTATAAAAGTTTGTACCGTCATAAGACACCGAAGACAAGTCAATTGTTTCTCGCTTTGCCACCCCTTTAAAATATTCTTCCAAATGGATAATGCCGTGTGCTCCTTAATCTTATCCATATGGTCCCAAAATCGTTGCGATGCAAGTGCTGTTTTCGAAGCATTGGGAAATTGGCGAAGCAGGGCAGTTTGCGAAAACCACTCCCACATGGATCGCTTGCTGTTCGGGCAAATCGCTCTATTGATGGCAGCAATGATAATATATTCACCTACACTCAATGCTTGATCACGTTTAGGGCATAGTTTGTTGTTGGCATAATTTTCGTTATTTGCAGCTAGTTATGGGATACTATGATTCATGAGTAGGAAACTCGGGCCAGCTTATGCTCTGTCAAGGTAAAATGCTCGGATGGTACAAGGCATGGCAGTTTCAATATGCTTTTTTACGTCGCAACATTTCCAAGAGCTTTCATGTTAGGAAGCTTCCTTTAATCCCAGCCGCACAGAATCGACCCCAATATGTTGACTGAACCAACCTAAGCAAACCAAAAGGAAGGACTCTACGGATCTTCGGGGCATTCTGGCATGATTCATGCTAGCTAAATCCAGGCCCCATATTCACATCATCATCGCGTTAGTACAAGGCAAAAACAGGAAGGGACTACGTCATGGCTAAGAAGCCAACCTATGAAGAATTGCAGCAGAGAGTCCGGGAATTAAAAAAGCACGCCGCTGACTACAAGCGGGCCGTCGGGGCGCTACGGCAGAGCGAGGAACGTTATCGTTTGCTGGTCGAGACAATGAACGATGGCTTGGGAGTGCAAGACAAGAATGGCTTCATTACTTATGTCAATAATACACTCTGTCAAATGTTGGGATATTCACGAGATGAAATAATGGGCCATCATGTCACAGACTTTTATGATGAAGATTTTAAGGGCATTTGGAATGAAAAAAAAGACAAACGACGAAAAGGTCAGCTTGAGCCTTATGAAATTGTATTAACAAGAAAAGACGGAGAGAAAATTCACACATCAATATCTCCCAGAGTTATTTTTGATGAAAATGGCCGTCTTGATGGTAGCTTTGCGATAATGGCCGATATCTCCGAGAGCAAGCGGGCGGAGGAGGCGCTGCGGGAGAGTCATGAGACGACGCGAGCGCTTGTAAATGCCACCACCGATCAGGTGGTGCTGATAGATCCGGATGGGACTATTATTGCTCTGAACGAAGCAATGGCTAAAAGTCTCAAAAAAGACTTAAACGAACTTATTGGTACGAGGATTTTTGACCTGTTTCCACCTAACGTGGCTGAATATAGGAAAGCTCAAATTGATAAAGTCGTGCGTTCGGGCAAACCTGTCCGCTTTGAGGACGAACGAGGAGGAAGATGGTTTGATAGCAGTGTCTCTCCCATCTTCGATGCACAAGGAAAGGTCGCACGAATTGCTGTTTTCGTGCACGACATCACAGGGCTCAAACAGGTGCACGATGAGCTTGAACAACGGGTGAAAGAACGTACTGTCGACTTAGCGGAGGCAAACGAGCATCTGAAGCGGGAAATACAAGAACGCAAGCGGGCCGAGGAGGCAATACGGAGGAGCGAAGAAGAACTTCGCATGATTGCCGACAACGTACCGGCACTGGTTTCATATGTCGACGCAGACGGCCATTACCGCTTCGTTAACGAGCGATACAAAGACTGGTTTGGAATCCACTGCACACAGATCATAGGTAAGCACTACAGAGAAGTTCTCGGAAAGGCCGTCTATGAGCAGATAAAAGACCGCGTCGAGGCAGCGTTGTCAGGTGAGCGAGTACGCTACGAAGACGCTCTGCCTTACACGCATGGTGGCATGCGCTGGGTGATTGCTGACTACGTTCCGGATGTCGACGATCGGGCAAAGGTGAGAGGCTTCTTTGCCCTGGTTACCGATATCTCTGAGCGCAAGCGGGCTGAGGAGGCGCTTTGGGAGAGTGAGGCAAAACTTGATGCCATGTTGCGATCCATTGGCGATCACATTAGCATGATGGATAAAGACTTAAATATTATCTGGGCCAATGACACCGCCAAGAAGATCTTCGGCAATGATGTCATTGGCAAGAAATGTTATGAGGCTTACCATGGAAGGAAACAACCCTGCGAACCATACCCTTGCTTCACGCTCAAGGCATTTCAGGATGGAAAGGTTCATGAGCATGAGACGCAAGTGGTTGATAAGGAGGGCAAAATCCTACATTTCCATTGTATTGCCAACGTATCGTTACGAGACGAAGATGGCAACCCCGCAGCAGTAATAGAAATTTCCAGAGACATTACGGACTATAGGCGAGAGGAGGAAGAAAGAAAGAAACTCGAGGCCCAAATTCAAAGAGCCCAGAAGCTGGAGGCCATCGGCACCTTGGCTGGAGGCATTGCACATGACTTCAACAACCTGCTCATGGCTGTTCAGGGAAATATCTCTTTGATGCTTTATGACATTGAAGATCGGAAG
>JABXJW010000364.1 GCA_013375395.1 Desulfobacterales bacterium | reverse complement strand
GAGCGAACTTTCCTGGTTCGATTTAACAAGTGAATGCAGTTCTTTCTTTAGGCTCACTTAGGCCCGAGTTTTACACGGTTCAAAATTTGATTGTCGTTGCAGCGACCGTATTTCCAAAGACCTAAATTGTTACAAAAAAGCGAAATTTATGATCGCACAAACTATGAAAAGCAGGGCCAATGTGGGGGCTGCCTCGGTCAACTATGAAGGGTTTGACCTCAAGGTAATCCTCTTCCTGGGCCTGATCAGTTTCCTCCTCTTCTGGTCCTTTTGGGGAAAGGACCTTGAAAAGAGAATATACGGTCCGACTTCCCTTCAACTCCATGGCCCGGGTACTATCGGCGCGGAGATTATTGTGTGGCAGCCGGGTGGCAGCGCGCCTGCGCTCCTTGTGGGGCATGTCGAGCCAAGCTCTCCTGCCGGGCGTGCGGGACTCAAGCCTGGTGACCGGATCGTGGGACTGGACGGACGCCTCGTATCGTCGCTTGAGACTGCCAGGCATATTATAGGCTCCAAGGGAATCGGTGCCACGCTGAAAGTGACCGTTAATCGTAATGGCCGGAACAAAGAGATTCATGTGCGGTTGAATGACTCATTGCTGGACAGCCGGGTCCTAAGAAACATGGCATTGAAAAAACATGCCCTTTCCTTCCCCGGACAGATCCTGGCAACCCTGGTTTTTTTAAAGCTGGCCGTCATAATGTTTTTCCTGATTTACAAGAATTTTGTAAACCGGACACTCATTGTTCTCCTGTTTGCAACTGCAATCCTGGTCATGGGGATCTTTTTAAGAATCTATAGTCCTGTGGATGCCTTTTTTGCGATCAAGTTTAACACCATTTCACTACTGCTGGGAATGGGGATCATCTCGGTCGTTTTGGATGAAGCAGGATTCTTTGACTATGTGGCATATAAGATTAGCAGGTTTGCAGGAGAGAGCAGGTTAAAGCTTCTCATTGTCTTTTGTATCATCACTTATTTTTTTTCGCTCGTTGTGAACAACCTGAGCACAATCCTTGTTATAGTGCCGATGACACTGAAACTGAGCGCAATCCTTAGGTTTGACCCCAGGCCATTCATTATCGGCGAGATCATATCTTCAAATCTTGGAGGGGCATCGACCATGGTGGGCGATTTCCCCAATATGTTGATCTCTTCGGAAGCCGGGATCGGGTTCAATGAGTTTATTATCTTCATGATGCCGATCTGCTTGATTCTTTTGGGGGTATTGCTGGTATTTCTCAATTTGAAAATCGGCTCTTTTGCCGTTCCTGACAAGGATGAGGCGATTCAAGGCCGGATTCGCCCCCCCATGTTTACCCATAGGGGGCGCAGGGCACTAAGAAGGGCGGTCTTTGTTTTGTGCCACGTCATATTCCTCTTTATCATTTCCGGAAAGATATCTTTGAACCCCTCTGCCGTCGCCCTGTTCGGGGGACTGTCGCTCTTTCTGTTCTCCGGGATTAACCGAATGACCCTGGTAAGGAGGGCCGGCTTCAACGATATTCTTTTTTTTATAGGGTTATTTGTGGTGGTGGGCGGCCTGGAGGCATCGGGTCTGTTACAATACATCTCCAATGGGATTGCGACAATGTCCTTTGGTAAACCGTGGCTCCTGTGTGTGATCTTGATGTGGTCTGCCGCACTCTTGACCGCCTTTTTGAACGCGGGTCCTACAACGGCCCTGTTCTTTCCAGTTGTGCTGGGGTTCGGCCTGATGCCTCCTCAACATGTCGTCTGGTGGGCGCTTTCACTGGGTGTTCTGGCCGGCTCTTCCGCCACCATTTTCGGGGCAACAGCAGGCCCCGTGTCGGCCACCCTGGTGGAGAATTATAGTTCCCAGTATGGGTTGAGCCTTTCAGGCGGAAACACAATAACCTTTGGGCAGTTTGCAAAACTCGGCATCCCCGTGATGCTCCTGTTTCTGTCTGTTTCGAGTGTGTATGTTACGTACTTGTGTCTCTATTTTTGACGACTTCGTAAAAAGTCCATCTGCGGCGTTGTGCTTCGTCTTTCGTCATTGCGACGTACTTGAAGTACGTCTCATTCCTCAAGCCTCGCACGCCTTGCATATGAACTTTTTACGAAGCCGTCTAGATGACTTTTTGAGAAACCATTAACCTTCGTGTATTGCGGCGTTCGCCTTGAGAAGAGGCGTGATAAATTTTTTCTTTTTTGTTCTCGGCTTGTCCGGGTTAGGTAAAAGGAAATTATGAAAAAAAAGAAACCAAATTGTGAAACGTGCGAGTACAGAGGCTACAGCTCCAATTTTTGCAAGTTGCACGCAAGAAAGATCACTGAGGAGGATTGTGAGTGCTGCGATACTCATCGTTCCTTCAGGTGAGTGGGCAAGACAGCGGCCCTTGGTGCGGGGGTCGGGGCGATGGCGGCTGTTGTTGGTATCGGAGCGGTCCCTGTGGTGGGCTTGAAGGCGGCTATCGGGCACGCAATGGTCGCTAAGGTGACTGCAGGCGGCGGTGCTGCCGGCGCGGGGATCAATGTGGCGAGAAAAGCCGCAAAAAGAAAATCAGGGGCAAAACAAAGAAAGAAAAGGCGTACGCTTTTACCTTTATATTTGAAAGGGAGGTAAGTACTCGGGTTCAGAGGTTCAGAGGTTCAGAGGTTCAGAGGTTCAGGGTTCAGAGGTTCAGGGG
>JABXJW010000363.1 GCA_013375395.1 Desulfobacterales bacterium | reverse complement strand
CGAGATCCTACAGAAGAAAAGGCCTAACGACTGGATCTTTTACCTGCACACCGGAAAAGACAAGGCCCTGAACTTATGCAGAGGCCTGGCCAAAATCCAGAACCTAGTTATAGAGGACGCTTATAACCAGCTGCCTTTTAGACAGATCGCCCTTAAAACCCTCAGCTGCGACGTATTTGTTTTTCCCAGCCTGCTGGAAGGTTTTGGCCTTCCGGTCCTCGAGGCAGCAGCAGCGAAAAGACCCATAATCTGCTGCAACATGGCGCCTTTAAACGAGATCCTACGGCCAGGGGACGCCTGGTTTTTCCCTTACACTCACATAAAACCGGAGAAGTGGCAGCACCCGGGGGTGATCGCGCAGCTGCATGAGTACAGGCCAGAGGTCCTGGCTGAAACCATGGAGTACGCTATGGATCACCCGAAAGAAAGTCAGGAACGAGCTGCACGCGCATACGAGAGATCTCAGGCCTTCCACTACCTGAAGGTTTACAAGCCGTTAGTGGCTGGGTGATCCGAGATGTCACCACGTAGAGGAACAGCGCGCAGATCTTTCGCAAGACGCAGGATCCGCAGGATCCGGGATAAATGGGACCCTGCTGTGATCCCCCGCAGGTTCAAAAAGCTGGAACTGGTGCGACGTACAACCCTGACCGACGCCCTAGATGAGTATGTGGGTTTAGAGCCAGAGCTGGACCCTGAACTAACAGTTAAAGGGGTCCCTGCAGACCAGTGGCCTTACTATTACGGTTTCAGCAAAAGAATGTTAAACATATATGAACGGTTCTCAGGCGCCACGCTGCAGGAAGAAAAAACAAGCCTCATAACCGAGTATGTTAGCAGAGGCTACAGTTTACCTGTGTTAGAGCAGCTGCAGGACGTTGTGGAAGAATACGCCCTGGAACCTGATTACTTGTTTGCGGGATTTGAGGGGAGCCCTGGCGATATTGACTTACTTAACGTGAGCATGCTTAAGTTCACTAAGATCTCAGAAAGAGACGACATATACAGTGGAATGAATTATTTGGTGCCAGGCATTTATGACGGTATGGGCTGGGCTGATCCGGGAATAATCAACTATTTCCACCCCAAAACTTTATCGTGGATCAGTTCGCTGACCCTGAACCCCGGAGACGGTTACATTTGGGGGTTCGCTGAGACCGGAAACAACCTTTACGCAGGTACAAGCACCCAGCTGATAGTTAAATGCACAAAATCCCCCCTGGCCAGGGTAGCAGCTCTAAATGTTGCAGAAGGGGTGAACGGGACCCTAATTATAGACGGTGACATCATGTATTGCATAACCGCGCTGCAAGCGGTGGATAAGGTCATAAAAATAGATTTGCCGTCCTTCACCAAAGGCGCTGTTCTTCCTTTGGGCCAGCGAATAAACGACTATCTTCGTGCTGACGCAGTTATTTCTGGCGGTTTTCTCTATGTAGGTATACCGAGGGATCCAGGGCGTATAGTTAAAGTGAACCTGACTACTTTTCTTGTTGATTCAACCCTGACGCTGGGCGTAAATGAGGCAGAGGCTAGAGGCCTAGTTGTTAAAGAGGGCTACTTATATGCTGGGTGCTGGGAAGCACCGGGGAAAATAGTTAAAATTGATCTTTCTACCTTCACGAAAGTAGCCACCTTAACTTTGGCTGCAGGGGAAGATATCGCGTATGACATGCAAATTGTTGATAATACCCTATATGTTCTCTGTTATGATTATTACCTGGTCAGGATAAACCTAACAACTTTCACGAGGATAGACGCTTTAAATTTGGGGACAGGCGCCATTTACGCAACAGACCTGATAGTGGCGACAACAAAAATTTAAGGCATGCATGCGCGCGCAGAGTAAATCTAAAAACCAGCAGCAGCCTATTTCTTTTCTGTGAGTGTCATGTCCTCGAGAAAAGCGAGACGAGAACGCAAGAGAGATCTTAAGGCAATAGAGGACCAGGGTAAACTGAGTTTCAGCTTTCTGTCAAAGACGCCACCACCGGGAACCGGACCCAAAAAAAGGCGCCGGGGAAGGAGACGCTGAGTTATGGCTTACTTTGTGGAGCCTGGCCACATAGCCATGGTTATGCTGACACCTGAGCAGTACATGCGCATGTACACCGCGCGCACCCCCAGCATGTGGCCAGTTTATTTTGGCGCCAGAATGGCAGCCCAAAACATTCAGGACCTGCTAATGAAGAAAATGCAGACTGACGATATTGATCTGATCAAGAAAAACATCGGGGGTTTTTTAAGCACAGGTTTTGAGGCAGCAGACGCAGCGAAAAAGGGGGGTGTCACCGGAGACGTTTGGGCCCTGAGATCTACGATCGAACGCATTTATGGGGGCCTTTATGACAACTGGAAGGCCGGGATCTGGAAGGGTGTGGGTGGCGCCTACAGCAGCGCTATGGACAATTTTCTGGCCTCTGGCCAGCTGATCTACGCATACAAAACGCTAATGTATCACATCGCTGTGACCCCTCGAATGAGACGTTACTGGAACCAGTTATACACCCCCATGGTTCCCACCGCAAGCATGGCCCACCAACTTTATAGACGTGGAGAGTTCACCCGCAGCCAGTTTATAACTCACGCAGGTTATGACGGCTGGGACAAAGAAGGCGCTGAACAGCTCCTTAAAGTCATGTCGCTGATCCCTTCACCTCGAGAGGCCT
>JABXJW010000061.1 GCA_013375395.1 Desulfobacterales bacterium | reverse complement strand
AACCACGGTCATCATCAGACACATTATGATAATGAAAGCCAAGGCTCTAGCAACCAAAGGCGGTCGACTAATCTTCATGACTTATCTCCTCCCAGATAAAGTAGGCTTCTATGAACTTGCTAGTCAGCAGCACTTCGCCAGAATTACCTCCTAGTTACTCATTTCATTTGCTTCTAAAGAGGTTTGGAGGGTTAGTGCCACCTGTCTTCACTATACTGTTCTAGCGTCTGTGTTATGTTCACTTAGCCACATCATAGTTCGCCAAATGGCAAATGTCAACGCTCGGAGACAGAGTGAACCCCTGTGCGAGTGGAATGTAGCTGTCCTCTTCAGGATGGAGGCGGTTTTGACATATTAAAAAACTGTTCTTCTGCACCTCTGGGGGAGAGAGGAGGATGCAATTGCTTCCTCTGATATAACACAAACCCCTTTTGTCACCTTAATAGCTTTGTGCGGAGATTTGCGTATAAGTGGTATCAAACGTCCACTTTGACACCATGACTTAGGTTCAGGGTGTCATATGACATAATTTATCTAGTGCGTCCCAGAGGTATAGAAAGAGCACCTGACTGTGGATCAGATTTAGTCTTTTAGGCAAAACAGCGAAAGGAATTATGTTTCTGTGCGTTAACCTTTGCTGATGTAGAATAATATTGAGATTTCAGCCTGTGCTTATCTATATGCGGCTAGTAGCATGGATTTAATAGGTGGTATAATCACATTATGAAACGAGAATTAATGGATATCTTAGCCTGTCCGATGTGTAAAGGAGACTTAGAGCTCAGCGTGGATGAGGAGGACGAAAAAGAGATAGTTACTGGTTCTCTTTACTGCTCCAAGTGTAGTGAGCGGTATCCTATAGTGGACAGAATCCCTAATCTATTACCTCCGGACCAGCGTTCTTAGCCAAGGCTTTGGGTTACACTAGTATTAGGGGATTCCTAGATCCCAATGAGGAAGCGGAGGCACAAAGAAAGGCTGAACAGCCGGCGCTATTTAACTTCTAGTGTATAACTAAGGGGTGGGGATTTGTGATCCCGACCCCTTTTTGCACCTAAATCCCTGAGAGGCCCCCCAAACCACTAACCACTCTCGAAAATTGCCTAGATTTTAACTACAGAGCGTTAGTTCTCAAGACTTTCCAGTGATAAGTGTTATGTGTTTGAGCGATAGAAGGTTTGAGAAGAGATGGCAATATACTGGCGGGTAAGCTTTGCGATATGATCATGAAGCATGAAGATTGTAATAATCGAACCATTTATCTTGACGAGTCATTAAGGTCACTAATCTACTTTTTAGGATAATGTAACTGGGAAGATAGATATGATAGAATCTCGTATAGCTTACCTTTGCCATTGGCTTTATCTCAAACGCTGGGGTGTATTTATAATTGAATAAACAAGTGACGGCTTTAGGTTCTCTCAAACACGGGCTAAGAATGGATGATATGACCCGGCATGGGTTGGTAATGGCTTTCTTTAGCATCCTTGGGGGAATCTTTAGTTATCTCTATCAGCTCTCAATGGGGATGCTATTAAGCCCTGAGAACTACGGAATCCTTTATAGCCTTTTCAGCCTGTTCACCATAGTCGCTGTCCTCACCCAGACAATTAGCATTACGGTGGCTAACTTTGTTTCCAAGGCTAAGGCTCAAGGCAAGCTAAGTGGTGTGAGCTACCTGTGGCGTTTCTTTCTCAAGAGGACTTTCATTCTTGGCCTAGGGCTATTCTTGGTTTTAGCCCTGTTGTCTCCCCTTATCTCCAGGTTCTTGGGTATAAGTAGCAACCTTTATCCCATCGTTATCTTTACTGCCCTCATTGTAGCCTTTATTTACCCTACCAATCTGGGGGTGCTACAGGGCTTGCAGAGGTTTCTTCCCTTAGGCACTACTCAGACCTTTTGGAACTTATCCAAGCTCTTCTTTGGCGCTGTTTTGGTCTATTTGGGGCTTGGACTCTTTGGGGCTTTGCTTGCCATCCCCCTTTCCTTCCTTCTGGCGTGTTTGATTGGGCTCTTTTTCCTCAGGGACATCCCTCGATATGGGAATGAAGCGGTTGATACTGGTAGAATTAGCACCTATATGGGTTTAGCTTTCTTTGCTTTTCTAGGCTTCACCGCTTTAATCAATGTGGATGTAATCTTGGCAAGGCATTTCATTCCTGAGCTTTCTGGGGACTACTCTGCTATTTCTGTTTTGGGCAAGATAGCCTTCTACGCTCCGGCTGGTATTGCCTTTGCTCTATTTCCTAAGACCTCAGGGCTATTTGCACTTGGAAAAGAGACCCGTCCTATGCTTGGCAAGGCAACCCTCCTTTGCTTACTTATTGCTGGGGTAGTAGTCATAATCTATCTTTGCTTTCCCGAATTGGTCGCTAATTTCTTCTTTCGGGGAAAGTATCCGCTTATTGCTCCCTACCTCTTCAAGTATGGCTTGGCGATGGCACTCTCTTCCCTTTGCTTCCTCCTCATCAACTATCTCCTCTCCCTGAATCAGACCAAGGTTGCCTATCCGTTACTTGGGGTTGTGGCGGTTGAGCTAGGTTTGCTCTTTTTGTTCCATGCTAATATCTCTCAATTCGTCGATGTCATGCTTATCTCCAGTTTCCTCTCTGTAGCCT
The DNA here is from genome assembly GCA_013375395.1 of Desulfobacterales bacterium. Classification (GTDB taxonomy): domain Bacteria; phylum Desulfobacterota; class Desulfobacteria; order Desulfobacterales. The sequence continues at coordinate 14,661 of JABXJW010000061.1, read as the reverse complement.
TTATCCTTCCCTTTTGCTTTATAACACCGAGGCACCCAGTAACCTACAGTGAGAAGACATAACACCACTGTCGAGGTGATATAGCTGGGCAGATATATGCGGTGAAATCTGGTAAAAACCACCTCTGCTTCGGCTTCTTCAGTGACGAAGGCAGGCATAAAGCCAAGGTTGTCAAGTGATTTTTTACCATCATATTCCCAGTGCTTGGTATTCACCTCTTGGGGCACAGTAAAAATTGTCCACCCCTTCTCAGTCCCAGCAATTTGATATTTCACCGGGCTTCTTTTCTCTACAGGAACAGCTTCCATTTCGCTACTTCTGATTTCATCCTGTCCTTTCCCCATAATGTAGAGATGCCCCATCACGTCCTGATTCTTGCTTAGCTTCAAATATTCATCCCAGTCAGTAATATAAACTACGCTATCAACTCCGTAGACTCGGGCTAACGGATGTTCATTTCGAAACAGGGTCAGCCCCTCTTGTTCGAGCTCAACTGTCAAGTCCTTTTGCTGGTGAAGAAAATTGTAATGGATATAATCTACCTCATGAACCAATAGCACATACTTTACGTTAAGCGGCGCTAGGAGCTCACCTAGATTATCTATCTCGTCTCCCTTTTGGAGGAGGAATTCTATATATTGGCTAATAGGATTTGTGCTCTCAGAGTAAATATTGCCTATTTCCATGTTATCCCCATAGATAACAGGCTTGTCGAAAAAGTGAGATGCTGGGCAAGCCAGTCGTTGGTCTTCATTGGGAAGCCAACTATAATCTATATAGAGATGCCACGGCAGGAATAGAATATTAAAATCCTCTTTGTCTTCATTCAGATGATGGTTAACCTCATACCACTCTTGGGGATAATCAGTCGTCTTGAGCTGGCCATGAGTACCGAAGATGGGGAAGGAATAATATAGGGGAGTGATGAGTGCGAAGAAGATCAGGGTCCATGCTCCTATCCGGAGTATCTCCTTTCTCTGCGCTTTCATTGTATGAAAGAGGCTATTCAACCCTAATCCCCCAAGGTAGGCATAGCAAAGACAAAGCAAACCGACAAACTTCTGTGAATCCCTGAGACCCTTAAAGAAAGGAAAATGATAAAACAGCCAGGTAAAAATAGGACTGGTGAACTTGCTCCCTGCCCCTAAGGCAAGGACAAAACTCGCTACCCCGATTATGGTCAAGGATTTCACTAGCCATCCTGTATCTTTATCCTTAAATCTGGAGATAAAACCATAAATAGTAAGGAAGATGATAAAGATAGGGAAAATCCACCAATAAGCGACAAAATCCTTAATATGGAGATAACCCCCTCGCCAGAAACCATGCATAGAGGCAACATCAAAGGTTACTCCTAGGCTAGAGGTAGCCTGTGGAGCGAAGACGAGGATGTCCTGTTGTCCCATCTGTTCCAGTGCAGTTTCAGTGGCAGTAAAGGTGGGAACAAGCCAGTACATGTTTAATCCCAGGAACATGAGAGCGCTTATTCCTACATACTTGCCCACTCGACTCATCACCGAGCGTTGCTTGCGTTCTCTTAACAACTTGACCACGAAGATGATGAAATAAGCGAGGAAGATGAAGAAGAGACCATGAATTGCAAATATTCCCACCAAGGTAGTAAGTATTGCTACCTTTATCGCCTTCCTTAGGCTTCCGTCTTCAACCAAGCTAATAAAGGCTCTTACGGCAAACGGGATTAGGGCATAGGCAGCTAAAACACCCCACTGCCCAGCTATTAATCTTGTATAGGTAAAGGGATTTATCATATAGAAGATACCGGCAAAATAGGCACCTATTCCCTTAATGGGGAAGAGCCTGTGCATCCCTAGGCCAGCGAGAAAGAAAATCAAGAAGAGGATGAACTTTTGCACTAACCATCCGGGAATAATCTGACTTGCTCCCTGCATAAGGAGGAAAAGGGGAGTGGTGGTCACTGTCCATAAGTTTTCACTCAACCCGTAAAGATTATTGGTGAAGCTGAGGTGGGGGGTGAAAACCATATCAAGGCTTAGAATATAGCCGATGCGGAGCAAGGGGCCCAGAATGGCGAAAGAAAGCAGAGCATATACTAAATATGGAAGCCAGTTCTTAGTGCTTCTTTTCACTTCTCTCTGATTTCCTCAGGTGCCCAATCAAGCGAAGGATTATCCCAGCAGCTAGAAAATAGAGAACAAAGAGACCAAGGCTGTTAGCAGATTCTCTTTGCCCTATAGCATAACTGATAACAGCCCCGGCCAGTAAACCAAGGGCAACCCCTACAATAATATAAATTCCTGCTGAGATGAAGGAATTCTTATCTTGTGGTGATAGCATCTCTAATCCCTTCGCCTATTCATTTCCTTATCTTAATTATGAGGAAGCGTGCATGTCTCGGGTCTATTTTGGCTAACAGATTAAAGGGGATATAACCTTGCCCCCCGACACTCTCTATTTTAAAACCAACGCTCTTTGAAATCTCTGTTAGCCCTTTAAAGGTAAATATCCTTGTGTGTGGTGGATAATCCCTAAGCTCCTCTTTATTACGTGGTGATAAAGGGTTGCCGACCTTTACCTCATCAAATTGCATAGAAAACGGTGTGTAACCTAGTAGCAAAGCAAAGATATTATCCCAGGAGCTAAGGTTCTCGGTAGAGATTACGGCATATCCTTTTGGTTTTAGTATTCTATACACTTCTCTAATGAACTGGGAAGGATAGAATAAATGTTCCAGGACTTGATTTGATACTACAACATCGAATTCATTTGATTCAAAGTCCAGTTTCCTGCTCAGGTCTACTTTCAAGGTTTCTATATCCTTTTTCTTGGCTTCAATCAGCCCCTCATCCCAAATATCCGCTCCATAAATTACAGGGCAGCCTGTCTTTTCCCTCACTCTGAGGGTAAAATCACCCTTGCCACAGCCTAAATCGATAACTTTTGCCTTTAAATCCCTTTCCAGTAGGCTCAAAAAATCATTATCTCTTTCCCTTTCCCATTTGTCGTGTAATCTAAGCAGTCTCGCTTTCAGCATAACGAACCCCCCTGAAAATTTCGGTTAAGTAGCTCTCCTTCGCCCTTTAACAAAGATTGTGTAGCCATGCTCATCGGGTTGCTCATATTGTTTATCGGCCAAAGCTAGCATAGGTTGGGATGCAAAAGGAAGTTTGAGATGAAAAATTCTGTTTAAAGGATACACAATTAAACAATACCACAGATTGTTTAAGCAATCCCAGTAACCTCCAGCAGTGAAGGCACTCTCGATTTCAAAGCCGCAATTCTCCAGAAGCTGACAAATGTAATCCTTTTTGTAATGCCTGTGTGTCATAACGTACCTAGCTACATCAAGAATAGTAAATAGCAAAACATCATTTGGGGTAGAAAGGATGAGTTCCCCCCCAACTTTCAGCAACCTGCAAATTTCCTTAAGCGCTGGGATTTCATCGCTGCTTGGAAGATGCTCTATTACATCGCTAAAAAGAATCCGCTCAAATGCCTTGTCTTTAAAAGGTAAGTATGTAGCGGTTCCTACTATATCTGGAGAGCTTTCTACATCTATATCAAGGTTAATGTTGGCCATCCGTGTTTCCTTTGAACCGACAGATAAGGAGAACATCGGCACAGAGCACATTCTCTCAATAATCCGTAACCTTGTATGATAGCTTGACCTCTCAGTCATATCTCTGCTCCTTTAGGTTTTGTGCCTCCTTCGCCTTAGCCAACCTATTAGAGGCTGAGTTAAAAAGTAAAGGGCTATAATCCCCCAGAAGGAGGCAGTGCCTATTCCCAGCCGCTCGAACAAGTTGTTATGGGTGTAATGAAGGTGAATCTTACCTTGATAGCCCTGAGTGAATAGCCAGGCATTAGCATAGCCCTCTGTTTTGAAATGGATTGGAGATGCCCCAGGAGCTTGAAGCTGCCATCCTTGGTCGAAGGACTGGGTTAGTGAAAGAATAAAAGGCTCTGAGGATGCCACTTGGATTGAGTAAGCCCAAGCTCCTTCTTGAGTGATGGGTAGAGAGCCAAAAGGCTGAGCTGAAAGACTCATCTGTTGCAGAGCTTCTGCCATGGCACTGTCAATGTCAGACTGGATTACGATACTGGTATTGCCAAACCACTCCTCCGGTGTGGCACCGGCTATTGCTTCCGCACTTCTAACTTGGTTTGCTAGTCGCACATAATCTGTAGCTGCCTCTAACTGACCTTGATAGTCGTGGTTCAGTTGATTGGTAAGTAAGATATTCACCTGCTTGATTGGTGCTTGGGGAAGCTTAAAGGCTAAGGTAGTCCAGTCTGTAGAGCAATAATGATTCTTCTCTCGCACCGGTGTCGGGTTAACGGCTACCAAATACTCACTGCCTTGGTCAGTATTTACATAGAGCGCAATAGTGGAATGCTCGTTGGTTTTAAAGCGAACTAATAAGTAGTCTGCTGCTATGGGTGGGGTAACAGGGATGCGCGTCTCTTTATATAGGTATTCGCCCTCGGAGGTGGCACTCATAGTTGCCATGCCCTGGTCAATTGTCACCGGGCAGTCACTAGTGAAATTAGGTAAGGCAAGGTCGGTGGAGTCTGCCATTTGCACATAATCAATAGTTGCCTGCAACTGACCTTGATACTCACGGTTCAATTGATTAGTGAGTAAGATATTCACCTGCTTGATTGGTGTTTGGGGAAGCTTAAAGGCTAAGGTAGTCCAGTCTGTAGAGCAATAATGATTCTTCTCTCGCACCGGTGTCGGGTTAACGGCTACCAAATACTCACTGCCTTGGTCAGTATTTACATAGAGCGCAATAGTGGAATGCTCGTTGGTTTTAAAGCGAACTAATAAGTAGTCTGCTGCTATGGGTGGGGTAACAGGGATGCGCGTCTCTTTATATAGGTATTCGCCCTCGGAGGTGGCACTCATAGTTGTATTCAGGGTGATTTTCTTGATTGGCTCCTCTATATTTAAATCACTTTCCTGCCTGAATTCCTCTAGCCCCCAGACTATACCGGATGGGTTTTCAATAGAGTCAGTAACTACATAGGCTGAATGATTGGCTTTAATCCATCCCTGGAAGTAGTCATTCTCAAAGATAATCAGGTCGCCAAATCTTTTGATTTCACTGATGCCTTCCTGCTTCCTTAGGAGGCCTAAGGTTTCATCCGGGCTTGGTGTTGACGGCGTCATAAAATCGAAAACAATGGTTGTCTCAACCAGTATATATTTAGCCCCATATTTAGCCAGAAGCTTACCAAAGTAAGGATCAATGTCAGCGTAAAAGGTGTCATATAGGGAATGCACGCTAACGGAGGAGGGTGACTCCATATACTCTGCGGGGAGCCCGGTAATGGTGGGCACAGTAATGGACTGGGGAAGAAAGGCAGCCGCTCCCTGAAAACCCCAGCCATACAACAGATATAGACTTCTTGATGGGAGGACAAAGACACTAAACGGACTCTTTTGCTGTCGAAGCCAGTCGTTTGCTTCAGTATAATAGGCAGGTATGCTCACCCCCTTGGTATCGGGAGTGAGCCAAGTTTTGGCTATTGAGCCGTTAGCCAAGGGTAACGAAGCCAGCAAGATGGCTGAGATAAGGGTCCCAGTGACAATTGAGCGCAGAGGGATAGAGGGCAGACGGCGGCTCACTTCGCCGAGGCAAACCCCAACCAGCAGACTGAAAGGCAGAGCAGCCAGACGGCACCAATGAGCTGCCTCGTGGACGCTTTTGAACACCGGGACTTTCGTGACCAAGAATTCGTAATAGTTACCGAACCAGTGATGGTCTCCTGTTGCTAGGATAAGAATTACCAGGGTAAAAATTCCGACAAAGGTTACGGTAGTGTCCCGGCGTCTTAAACCAAGGGCACCAAAGGCTAGGAGGGTGGGAACAAAGGATACGATAATAAAGAAGGGATTATTTAGGTAGACTGATGCGCAAGGAACATAAGGCAACCCCAACCATGCTGTATAGAAAGAACCTTTGCCCAGGAGCCTGGATACCTCTAAGAAAGAACTATGCGTATTGTAAAGCCTGGGGGGTAAGTCTATCCCTGCCTGGTAGATTTGTGAAAATGAACCCTGGAGAGGAAGTAGCCAAAAGAGATTAGTTACTATGATTATCCCGGCACTTACGGCTAAGAATGATGTATAGAATTTCACCCGGTGGAATTTTGCTGCCTGAAAGTAACCAAAAGCAACAATAGCGATAACAGCGAAAAGGAGCCACATAGGATTTGAGAAGACACCGATAAGGAAATAGGTAACAAAGGCTAAGGCTAAGGCATACTTGAAACTTTTATTCTTGATTGCCTTAAGGGCGATTAAAACCGTAAGGGGCGTGAAAGCAAAAAAAGGGAGATGCATGACAGCACTCTGTAAACCCCCAACCATAAGCTGGGTGCTGAGCATATAGGCGAAGGTGGCAAAAAATGCCACCCTCCTCTCCTTAGGGAAGAGCTGGCGGGTGAGGTAAAACATGGAGAAGGCGGCTACAAAGCTGAGTAGCACCACAAAGATTATCTCAGCAGTGAGTGGTGAGAGCCCTACCCCGTTAAGAGGCCCCATAATAGTCCATTGGGGGTAGAAGATTCGGGGTAAAAGGGTGTTGGGCATCCCTAGCTCATTCCCCCACCAGCCAGAGAACAATCGGCTCCAGAACTGGTAGGGATTGGCGCTTACCACGAAATCACCTACAGCGAGGACACCCTGGCTACCGGAAAACCAGACCAGCCTCCACAAAGCTAGGCTGATTAAGAAAGCAAGCTCCTGAAATTTGTGGCTCTTAACAAGATTGAGGAACTTTATCTTAGCCAATATCGTCTTCCAGTTGTGGCTTTTTATCGCTCTTAGTCGCTATAATCACCAGTTCTGAGGCAATTGATGGAAAGTGCTCAATGAGCTTGTCCATCAAGCGGATAAAGCCTTCACTAGCTCCACATGTCCCCTTAACCGACTTCACTGAAAAACCGTGGTATTCTAGCAACTGTTTTATAGCCCTCAGCGTGAACCCCCTGATATGCCCCACTACCGGTCTCTTCCAGCCCCGGATATCTCCAAATTTGCCGAACCTTGACACTTCTAATTGAAAGGGCTGAAAGCCTAATAATAGTGCTATCCTGTCAAAGATGGAGGCAAGGTTGGGGACAGACATTATCAGCATTCCCCCATTTTTTAATACTGAATAGCTCTCTTTCAAAAGGTTATCAACATCTGCGATATGTTCAACAATATCAGAGCAAATAACGCCATCCACTGTGTTGTCTCTAAGGGGAATTTTGCCCTCCAAATCACAAAGTATTACATGCTCTATCTTTTGGCACGCTGCCTTGAGCAGCACCGGTGACAAGTCCATCCCAATAACGGTGGTACCGGAGGCTTGAGCTAGGGCTACGGAAACAATGCCATCTCCACAGCCCAGGTCCAGAATTAGGCTCTCTGGCGGAAAAGAGGCACTCGCTTTTATTAGCTCACTTAGTTTCTTTCTATGAACCTGGCCAAAGGTTGCTTTCCAGTATTCAGTATAAAGGATTTTCTCAAAGCTACCCTGCGGTTCGGGAGAATTAGCATCAGGGCTCCCTCTCCTGCAAGCATTCATATCTCACAGCTCTCCATTTATATCCAATAGAGTTGGATTTGACCTATAAATTGTAATATCATCATTTCCTATCATCGTAGGTAACCTCTAAGGGGGAAGCTCCCGATACGAATTGGATTGGGAAGTCTTGGTAGTTTTCCAATAAGTTGTTCTCGGCAATAATATCTGCTATATCATAGACAAATTTCAAGGATACAGAGCCACCAAAACATACATTATCGGCTATGACAATATGTTTGGCGTGGCTTACCAATATCTGTGGGTTTTGAGTCCATCCCGATGCCACGTTTGTGTCAAATACCTGATTACCTATAACAGAAACATACTCACAAGCTTCAAGATGTATTCCCGCAGCGGACATCAAACCCTCAGCGTTTTGCCCGTTGTCTGATATAATATTATTGGCTATGGTGCAGTGCTTAACCGAATCATCTTGAAGTATAATTCCAGGGCCATCACAGTGCTCTATAATATTGCTGGTTATAGTAATATATCTGGCAAAACTTTGGGCACATTTGGTTACTACAATTCCTGCTCGGTGAGCAACATATATGGTATTACCGGTAATGGTGACATACTCGGCATCAGTTTCCACCTGAATACCTGCCGGATAGGTATTCCTGATATGATTACCAATAACTGAGACATACTTACTCTCATCGGCAATATCAATCGCTCCCCAAGACATTGAGCCCTCCACCCCATCTATGTTATTTCCCGAAATAATACCGCCAAGGACATTACCAAAACGTATAGCGTTCCCATTCTTACTATGGTCAGCTAGTCCTATGTTCTTAAAGGTGTTATTGAGAATCTTAACATCGTGTGATTGATAATCAGCTCCTATTGAGGCAAAACTTATACCTACGCCACGAGTGTCATGGAAATAGCAGTCCTCAATAGTAAGCCTACGAACCTTGTAATAAAGAATAGAATAACCTGTGCCAGTCGCATTTTCTCTATTTCCATCAAAAGCTAAATCTCTAACAGTGATGTCTGAGTATTCAGTAGTTCCTTCACCTATGATAAGCGGATTAGAAACAGCACCGTCAGCAATTTTGAGTATAGAAGCTGGCCCCATGCCTTCAAGAGTTATGTCATTCTTTTTAATGCGGAGATATGAAGATAGTGAATATGTTCCTTCTAATAGCAATACTTTCCCACCAGAAGGTAAGGCATCAATGGCAGCATTTATCTCCTCTTGGTCGTCAACCCCATCGCAAACATAATCTGCCCCACTCTTACTCAAGCTATTGCTTGCAGCTATTACTAGGGTAGCTGTTTTAGCAACTTCTATCCCAGTGTTAGCTGCCTTGGTTTCTGTTTTATCAACCTCTGTCCCAGTGTTAGCTACCTCAGTTTCTGCTTTATTGCTCTCAGTTCCCCTCAGGGTGAGGATAAAGCCTGAGATTAGCATGCCTGCCAAAGTGATAGCGATAACCCATAATGCTATATTTTTCAACTTTGTCCTCTATTCCCTATAAATTTGCTCAGGGCTGAATAGACCATGGCGGAAAGGGTAGCAGCATACTTCATAAATATCATGAATAGCATCCCTAGGGCAATCAAGGGCTGCTTCAAAAGAAGCTTATAATGTTTCAGCCACTGTAGTCTGAAGATAAGAACCCGGCTAAATGATTCCCTAGGGTTTCTTCTAATATACTTTGGGGCACTTTTACCATAATAGAAGGTCTTAGCAAGTATATGGGTGAGTGAGTCTACCTCCCGGTGATAAACAATTATTTCTCGGGGCAGCTTTACCCGATAACCCCTCTTTAGCACCCTTATATGCAGGTCAATATCTTCATTGAAGACCATGCTCTCATCAAATTCCCCAGCAGAGGAAAATATATCAGCCTTCATAAAGCGGCAAGCCACTTTGTAAGGTTCATCAAGAGATAGTTCCTTTTCCAACCCTCGGCACTTTGTCCAGAAACCATCACCAATAGATACCTCGGGTAGAGTCAGTGCATCAAATCCTTCTTCACATACCTTCACGCACCCTTCTATCACTGTTGGTGGAAGCTCCATATCTGCATCAACAAAATAGAGGTATTTACCACTGGCTTCCCTCGCCCCAATGTTTTTATTTTCCGTCCTTGAATCTATTGCTGAACTCTGGTTATTGATAGTGATCGTTTTATATTCCTTGGCAATGTCTAAGGTGCAGTCAGTACTACCGCCATCGACCACTATGACCTCGATATCGGAGTAGGTTTGTTTCCTTATCGAGCTCAGAAGTGCCCCAATTGTTTTTCCTGAATTACGGGTAGGAATAATAATTGATACCAACGGCTTCTGCATTTTGTACCGTTTTACCTCCCTATCAAGTTTTCTACTACGTTTGTGAAGTTAGAACGAGTATTCTCCCAGGTATGTTCCTTAGCCCATGTAAAGGCATTATGCGATATGCGGTTCCAGCAAGTATTATCAGTTAGCAGAGTGGCAACCCTATCAGCAAGAAGGTCAATGTTACCTAGGGGGACGAGGAAGCCGGTATCGTCATCTCTGACGGTGTCCTTTATCCCCGGGCTATTCCAACCCACTGCCGGAACCTTCATGGCATTGGCTTCCAGGATATTAATGCCCCACCCCTCCCTTTTAGAGGGAAAGACCAGCACCCGAGCTCTCTTAAGCATCTCTATTTTCTCGGCTTCTGAGAGATAGCCGGCGAAGGTTACATATTGAGCCAAGCCAAGCTTATTCGTTAATTGAATGAGCTTGGGTAAATAAGGTCCTTTCCCAATAACTATTAATTTAGCTTCTGGAACTTCTTTAAAAATACGGGGCAAAGCCATAACCGCATATTGGATACCCTTGTAAGCCACCACTCGACTGAGGCAAATTATTATTGGTTCACGCTCTATCCCCCTCTGTTTGTCCTGCTGTATTAGCGAAGAAGGGATCCCGGGAGGGACAATGTGAACAAGGTGAGAATCTGAGAGCCCTAGGCTTGCCAAAGCATCGCGGGAGCTGGGTGAGATGGTTACTATAGGGGTATTCTTATATATTTTGTAAAGTGGAGGTTCCACCAGGAAAGCTAGATGAGCAACTATGGGAGGTAGCTCTTGATAAAAAATGTCTCCTACCAATTGATAAAATATCATCAGGTTTCGGTGAGAGGCAAAGAGGGGGCTGAACCAGGGGATTACTGTCACCGAATCAATGACAAGGTCAGCTTTGGCAAAGTGCCGTTTGAAGTAGAGGGGGAGCAAAAAGCGCCCCAGAGTGATGTTGAACCCGATGCGATGCACCTCCACGCCATCAATTACCTCAATAGGGCTTGCCCCCTGATATCCGATTGTCAAAATGATTACTTTGTATTTTTGCGCCAGACCTTTAGCTATCTCATGAACATAGGTATCTCCACCACCCCGCATAGGATTTTTAATGTCCCGCTTACTAAATATAACCACTGTCTTCATTACTTTTGCTCTTTGAGCATAGATAGTATGTTATTTAGTCCTTTACTTGCTCCAAATCAACTTTCACCATCATGCTTACAAGTTGCTCAAAGGTTATTTTGGGTTTCCAGCCAAGCTCTCGCCTTGTCTTTGATGCATCCCCGCAAAGATATTCCACATCTGCCGGACGGAGAAAGCGTTGGTCAACTACTACATAATCTTCCCAATTAAGCCCTACCTCTCTGAAGGCAAGCTCAGCAAACTCCTTAACGGAATGGCTCTGTCCGGTGGCGACAACATAATCATCAGGCTTTTCTTGCTGGAGCATAAGCCACATTGTCTCTACATAATCTCCGGCATATCCCCAGTCTCTCTTTGCCTCCAAATTGCCTAGCCTGAGCTCTGTAGCCAGCCCGTAGTATATTCTGGCGACACCATCAGTTATTTTACGGCTAACAAATTCTATACCACGCCGGGGAGATTCATGATTGTATGAAATCCCACAGCAGACAAACATTCCGTAACTTTCTCTGTAATTTACAGCCATATGATGTGCATATACCTTGGCGCAGGCGTAAGGGCTTCTTGGATAAAATTTAGTCTCCTCATTTTGGGGTGATTCCTCGGCTGCTCCAAACATCTCGCTACTAGAAGCTTGATATACCTTAGTTTCCTTACGGAATTGACGTACAGCCTCCAAAAGCCGAGTCACGCCCAATCCAGTAATATCACCGGTAAGGCTTGGCTGATTCCAGGAGGTGGCAACAAATGACTGTGCTCCTAGGTTATAAACCTCATCGGGTTGGGCAGTTTGGATAGTGGAGTTTAATGATGCTTCGTCACCTAAATCACCCTCCAGTAATACTATTCGATTAATTATATGAGCTATACGGCTAAAATTTGGTGTGCTTAGCCTTCTTACCATTCCATAAACTTGGTACCCTTTATCCAGCAGAAATTCTGCCAAATACGAACCATCCTGTCCAGTTATGCCTGTAATTAATGCTGTTTTGGTCATTTGCTGCCTCCAGTCCGAATTTTTATTGCTGTCACGCTTTAGACAAATTCCCTACCCTCGTTCCTAAGCCGTCTTCGATGACTTAAAAGCCGCAGTAAGCTGATAACACCTTTTATAAGGTCCGTTATATTTCTACTGCCTCCAAGCAAGGCTCCTTCTCGGTAGTACTTTGATTCTCCATATTTGCGTTTCTCTAAGGATACCTTAACCTCAGCAATTTTATATCCTCTTACTGCTAAATAAGGTATGATTAGAGGTAAGCCATAATCAAATATATGTGAATCATTATGGGAGACCTCACGGCGCCAGGCTTTGAAGCCACAATTAGAATCATGAACAGGCACGCCGAAAATCACCCTGACCAGAATATTGTACAACTTGGAGAACATTGTCCTCGTAGTTTGATAGCTTTTATAATCTCTCCACCCATTTACTACATCATAGCCCTGCTCTAGTGGAGATAACAACCAGGTGATTTCCTCCGGGCGACACTGTAAATCAGTGTCCATCATAACTATAACTTCTCCTGAGGCTCGGAGGCAGCCACAGCGTAGAGCCGTAAGCTTACCTCTATTTTCGTTGTAGCTAACCACTGTGATGTTGGGAAGAGATTTCGTCAGCTCTAGCATTACCTCTTGGCTTCTATCAGTGCTACCATCGTTAACAAGGACAACTTCACCTGAGAGGTTGCACCTGTGAAAAGTTTCCTCCAGCCGAGCTACAATTATAGGTATATTCTGTTCCTCATTGTAGGCAGGTAATATCACGGATAATGCTGGCTTATGAGCTTCTGACACACGGTAATTACCTTTCTGCCTGTGATCTACGCGCATTAAAGAACCTGCCTTCGCCTATGGTTAGGGATTGAATACCATCTAAGGAGAAATGCTTCCATATTTCATCCATGTTATATAGTATAATGCGACAATTCTTCAGGTGCTTATTAAGTTCATCCTCTCGAACCTGCCTATACCTTTTATGTCCTGTAGCAATAACAATGGTGTCAAATTTTGAAAGACCGTCAGGAAATTCAAAGGAACTACAACCGGCTAAAGAGCGGATTTCGTCATCAGAATAGTAGGGATCGTGTACTTTGACCCCTATGCCTAGCTTCCGGAGGGCCTTTGTCAGTCTTATGGTAGGACTTAGGCTATGCACCTTAATGTCTGGTCTGTAGCATAAGCCAAGGATACCCACATCCTTGCTACCAAAATTAGAAAGTGTCTCCGCTATCTTAGTCGGTAGGCGCTCATAATCGAAGGAGAAGGCCTCTGTGAGCAGTGTTAGCTCCTCGGGTGTATCGGAGCCCCTAAGCAAATACTGCCCCGCTATTGGGATACAATAGCCACCACAGCCTAAGGAAGGGTGGAATGTCCCTATGTTCCACTTGGTTCCAGCCAGGCGTAAGACCTCAGCTATATCTACCTCAGGATAAGCCAGAGTAAGCTGATTCGCCAGGGTTATCTCTACATGGCGAATGCTATTCTCCACTGCTTTTGCCATTTCAGCATACCTGTAGTCCATGGCAGGCACAAGGTTATCACACACCAAACCTAAAACATTCTCCATAATTCGTTGGCTTTTCTCATTTATGCCACCAAAGACCCTATTAAGAGACCTTAAGCTTTTTTCGGGGAGGCTATCAAACCAATCTCTCCTTGGAGCTACACCCAAAAGGATGTCTTCACCAAGTTTAAACCCATTGTCTTCAAGGATAGGGATGATAACCTTATCGGTGCAGCCGGGATAGAGGGTAGATTCTATTATGAGGAGGGGAGGTGGTTCTACCTGAGCTAAGCCCTTTAAGCGGCAAAGTTTATGGATAACATCAACGAGAACTTCGTCCCAAGGCTTCCCGTCCTTTTCTGTTGGGATACAGATAAAGTGAACAACCACATCCGTTGAGATAACTTTCTCCCACTTAGTGGTGGCTTGCATCTTACCTGATCTGACTATTGGCCGAATATCAAAATTGACTAACCCTTTCGAGGTCTGGCGAGGGAACTCACCAGCGTTAATCCTGGCTACGATGGTAGGGTCATTATCCACAAGAATAACCTTTACACCTGCCTGGGCAAAATGTGACCCTGTAGAGAAGCCGATGAAACCACTACCCCAGCAAGCTATGCTTTTCTTTCCGGTTAATAATTGTTCTCTGAGAGTCACGTTACTCTTTTCAAGCAGACCCATTTTATAACCTTCCTACAAGAAAGTCATTTTAGCAGGAATATAAGCTATTTCCTACCATCCATTTTGCTACTTAAAATAAGCTTTTAGTGATATAGTCTAGAAACTCATCCTGGCTCTCTTCTTGGAGAATCATTCACATAGTATCAAAATTATCATATAATGGCCACCAACTGTCAACATCTTCTTGCTGACTGTTCTATAACGCTTTTGCCATAAGGCATATTAAACATATTTCCATATGATAACATAAAGCTGGAGCATTGTTAACTAATAGTGGAGAAAAGACAATAAACAGATTTAAAATCGACATCAGGCAATTTATGTGTTGTGGAGTTTGGGTGTCCTTGAGTGGCTGTGGTTTTCTGAGATTCGGGTAGCTTTATGCGGTGATGAACGTTAGCCGGGTTGATATCGACCAAGTTTGAGATTTCTGTGCCAGCGGATTAGTTTCCCCAAAATGGTAGTTGTATAATTAAGTATTTACATATGA
>JABXJW010000362.1 GCA_013375395.1 Desulfobacterales bacterium | reverse complement strand
GGGGTCCAATTTATACAGGTATGACAGAGACGCGGGAGTCTTTGCAACTTGCTGGGAATTTTTACTTAGGTGTGGTCCATCGGTAAGTCATACTGCCGCGAAGCGGCTTACTTGAACTAGGCACTCGAGCGGACGGCTGAATCGGCTGTCGCCTCTTCGCCGCCGCTCAGCTAAATCGAGCTATAAAGGAAATAATTATGCTGATGCCTCTATTTGATAAAGATTGTGATCTGGTGGGATGGATTAAACCAAACGAACACATATTCAACTTAAATATGGAATGGGTGGCTTATATATCAAATGGTCATGCATGGTCGTCAAAGTCTGGCAATTGGCTGGGTCCAGTAGTTGGGTTACTTTGCCGCGATACTAACGGTAAACCTGTAGCATGGAACCCAAAAGAAAAAGTTTCCGGTACAGCAAAGCCAGCGAAACCAGCTCGTGCAGCAAGGGCAGCAAAACCTGCTCGCCCCGCAAAACCTGCGAAGCCAGCACGACCCGCAAAACCAGCAACACCAGCAGGTGGTTGGTCTTCAGAAAGTTTCTGGGCATGGTTAAGCAAATAGCTCTAACAATGGATTTAAGTACGCTCGCAAAGCTCGCTAGGACGCCGCAAAAAGCGCGACGCCTCTTAATGCAACCTTAGACGCAAAGGAATAGAACGAGGACACAAAGATGGATAAGGAAGTCCCTCCAACTCCAAAAGCACTTGACGAGGCATTGTCGCTTTCCGCCGAAATCCTCAAGGACATCGAACTCAGCAGCATGTCACTGGCGAAGATTGCCTTAAAAGCAAGTAGACTGGCCCGGCTGCTAAATCACGACAACCCCCAACAGATATTCTCATATGAAGCAAGCGGATATCCAACGACTCCCAACGGGGTAACGCCAGAGGTATGGGGGTTGCTTGAATTAGCGGGCCGCACATATCAAGAGAAAGACCCCAATAGCAAAGACATCAGAACACTTGCCTATTTGGAATCGATCGAGCAGTTAGAAGAACAGATCACGGCCGCCAAGATTGGCCTTGAAGCAGCAAAAGATCATGATGTATCGATATCGTCAGCCAATCCAAATCAGTTCGTGATGGCTCCTATGGGAAATTTCATGGAAAGACAGGGGTTACACACCCGCATCTCCACCGCTAGCCAAAGACTCTCGAGCCGCCAGGCACTTCTGTATCAATATGCTACTCGACGCTACTACGAACTGAAGTTTTCGGGGGTTGCCCAAGACGTTTTTTCCAAGGTGCGCGAGGGGGTCGATCATCAGATTGGGGAGTACGTGCCTTCCGCAGTGCAGAAGTTTGCGGCCGTTCACGACAATCTAAGGTCGGAGAATCCAGAAGACTGGTCGAACGCTGTCCACAGTTGCCGGCGTATCCTCCAGGATCTGGCCGACGCCATATTTCCACCGCAGACCGATGACCGAATCACAAGTGAGGGAGGAAAACAAAAGAGCATAAAACTCGGACCCGCTCAATACATCAATAGGCTCGTATGCTTTGCCCAAGACAACAGCAAATCGGCCCGATTTACAGACCTTGTCGGTTCTCACATCAGGTTTTTGGGTGATCGCTTAGACGCTGTCTTCTCGGCCACGCAGAAGGGCTCTCACAGTACCGTAAAACGGGATGAGGCAAACCGTTATGTTATATATACCTATATGATCGTGGGTGACATTCTATCACTCCTTTCAGATAAGCCGATAGGCGTCTAATCGGGTAGCCGGGGGTTTTCTCCCCCGGCCCCCACACCACCTAGTATGCGGGTCCGCACTAGGCGGTTCACAGAGCCTACCGGGCCGTAGCCGGGTAATGAATGTTCACCCACAGCTCTTTGACAGACACTAGCCCTTGATCCATCAACCATTGGTTAGTCATACCGGTCTGGGTTGCCATTGTTCGGGCGCACCGCGAGGGACCTTTGCGGCTCAAACTCATAGGAATGGCCACACCGGGGTGTGTGCCAAGCTTTAGAAGATTGGGGAGAATCTTGGAGAATCTTGGGGACGTCCATTTGTAAATTAGTTTAGCCCATAGCATATTGATGATGTTGCCTTTTTGTGACGCGATGAGCTCAGTAGCAAAACGAGAAAAGATAGCTAAAGAGAGAAGCTACAGATTGCCTGGATGCCTTACTTATTTACAAATGGACGTCCCCAAACCTTTTCGATAAGCTGGATAAGCTGTTGGCCGGCCTTTATAGTCAAAATTGGATTGTTTACTGTAAGTCAGCATTTAAGAATGCGCAAAAAGTGCTTGATTATTTAGGCCGCTACACGCACCGAGTGGCTCTTTCCAATGACCGCATTGTAAAGATAGAAGACGGCAAGGTGATCATAAGATATCGCGATTCATCTGAGGGTGACAAGATCAAGTTGATGCCACTCGATGCCTTTGAGTTTATTCGTCGTTTTTTGCTCCATGTCTTGCCCGATGGGTTCATGAAGATCAGACATTATGGGATCTTGAGCAACCGGAGCCGCAAAACAAAGCTTTTGCGATGCAAGCAACTCCTCGGCGTTCGGCAGGATCAGGCCGCTGAGGAACAGCAGAAACCAAGCTGGCAGGAGTTGCTCGCTAGGATAACGGGGATTGATCCCAGAGTCTGCCTTCACTGTGGCAAGGGCAAAATGGTACTAAAAGAAGTTCTGTCGCCAACAATATCTGGCAGGTC
>JABXJW010000060.1 GCA_013375395.1 Desulfobacterales bacterium | reverse complement strand
GCGGAAATAATCACAAAAACAGTAGAAGATGCCATCCTGGTACCGAATGGTGCGCTGCGGTTTACTCCGCCGGCATCTGAGTCTGAGGTCTCAAAGAGTGGCGGCAGTTTACTCCGTGCTATTTTGCCGGGGCGACGTCGCCGGCCGGCAAAACAGCGCAAAGCCTTGAACGCTGATAAGAGCAAACACCTCGTTTGGACGTTACGAGAAAAACAACCCGTTGCCATCCCTGTCACCATTGGGTCATCAGATGGACGCGTGACCGAGGTGGTAGCCGGCGATGTGAAACCCGGACTCCCGGTGTTGGTCGATATGATCAGGCCCGGCAGATGAACTCGAACACGCCGGACAGAATAAAGGATAGCCGAGATAGGGAATTATGGGGACATCCATTTGTAAATTAGTTTAGCCCATAGCATATTGATGATATTGCCTTTTTGTGACGCGATGCGCCCAGTAACGAAATGAGAAAAGGCAGCTAAAGAGAGAAGCTACAGATTGCCCGGATGCCTTACTTATTTACAAATGGACGTCCCCCTTTCTTCCCAGATTTGCGATAGAGAACCGAGCGAAGCGAGGTGAAGGAAAGCCTGAAACGTTTGACTTTCTGGGATTTACACATATCTGTGCGAAGACCCGGAAAGATGGGTATTTCACCATAAAGCGCAAGAGTATATCAAAGCGTCTTCGCCGTAAGGTCAAAGAGGTGGGAGATAAGCTTAATAGGATGAGGCATGCGCCGGTGCCTGACCAAGGCAAATGGCTACGGAGTGTAATACAGGGTTTCTATAATCACCATGCGGTGCCGGGAAATCGGGATACACTTGATGCGTGTCGAACATTACTAGCCCGTTCATGGTTCCAGTCATTGCGCCGACGAAGCCAGAAGGCCCGCAGCCTTAAGTGGGAACGAATGCAACGGATAATCAACAAATGGTTGCCTCATCCACGTATACTGCACCCATATCCGAATCAACGTCTCTGCGTTACACACCCGAGGTAGGAGCCCAGTGCATTAGTAGTGCATGCTGGGATCTGTGCGGGGGGTGCCGGGTGACCGGCATTCCTACCGCGACTAACTAAGTAAATAACTTCTCGAAAGAAAGTTTTGTGACTCTTACTGAGTAATGCTTGCCATAACCTTTTCTGCAACTGCCGCAACGGTTAAAGCAGGACCAACTACTGTGGCAGTGGGAAGAACGCTGACATCGATAAGTCATGATATGACGTTTTTTTACGAAGGCGCTGCCATCCGTCGTCCGCCTTCTGCCCACCGTCATCTGCCATCTGTCATCGGATCATACTGACATTTAGGGGCTTATCGGCTGCGCTTGTACGTTCCTACCAGCTCTGCTTTTGAGAGAATGTGTCCCCGCATTGCTTTTTCAAGCTGTTTCTTTGTCGGCCTGCGCAGGTCTGGAAGAAGCACATCCAGGGCGTAGAGCTTATGAAAATAGCGATGGCGGCCGATTGGAGGGCAGGGCCCGCCGTATCCGGTGCGTTTCCAGTCGTTCAGCCCTTCTCTGGTTCCCTGTGGAAGATCCTTTACCTTCACGCGCTCGGGCAATCCAGTTGCACTGGGAGGGATATTATAAAGTACCCAGTGCACCCAGGTCATTTTAGGTGCGGCAGGGTCGGGGGCATCAGGGTCGTCTACAATCAGGGCGACACTTTTTGTCCCCTCGGGCAAACCCGACCACTCCAAGGGTGGTGAAATATCCTCGCCGTCACAGGTGTAACGTACAGGAATGTTATCGTTATGGCCAAATGCGGGTGATGTGATTGTAAGGCTCATTGTGACACCTCCTTTTGTTGGGTTTTTACTGCAAGGACTCTTTTCTGATGCGTATCCTGTAGCACCAAGGCCCATAAAGAATACCGCAAATCCTACCAAACATAGCTTTGCAACATAACGGAGCGCCCGGATCATAACGTCACCTCCACACATAAGGAGTGAATAGCTTCTTATTTTGTTCCTATCACAAATACTGTCGATTTTCATTCCCATTCCGCTTATCTTGGCGGACTGAGCTGCTGGTCTGATTTTTCGGCCTTGCCTGCCTGGGTCAAAAAATCAGACCAAAGAAATAGTCTCTGAGATTTCTGCCTGCCCTGTAGGTGGGAACCATCGTACTGGGGTGGAAAGCGAAGCTTATTCAACTGGGGCGAAGCACATTTCTCCGGGGAGAGCTCGAGCGGAGCGGGCGAGAGGCCATTCGCCCTTCGCGTCGCCTGCCATCTGCCATCTGCCATCTGTCGTCCGTCATCTGTGCTCTGCCATCTGCTTGCCCCGTGAAATGCGAAGCATATTTCACTGGGGTCCTCCGTCATCTGTAATCAATGTCGTCTGTAATTGGTCCTCAAAACGAGCCCATCCTGGCCCAAAACAGCCCATCATCCTGAAAATTATTGACAAAACAACACCTTGCTGATATCCTGCCCTGCGTCGTCATTCGCTTATGATCCACTAACCCCAAATTATAGAGGCGCCGTGCACTGATTTCTACGACCCGTTTCTTACTCAATGATACGGGGTCTTTTGCTTTCAGCTTCTTGTAGCGGGGTTTTGTGTTTTCCGGGGTTGATCGGTCTGTGCGGAGGAACGGGAGTCTTTAAATTAAATCACAGATCAAGGTGCGACCCCATTTTTTTATATGTGACCTTTTTACCAGCCGCTTTACTCGCATCAGAGCGAGGGGCCGAACAAGTCACCATGGAAGTCACCATGGAAGTCACCATGGAAGTCACCATGGAAGTCACCGGGGAAGTCACCGGGGAAGTCGGTCGGTTACTCACGGCCATGAGTGGCGCCATGAGCCGTTTGCAGATTCAGGCAGCATTGAATTTGAGGCACGAGGACCATTTCCGGGCCGCATATCTGGTGCCGGCACTGCATGCCGGCCTGATTGAAATGACAATCCCCGATAAACCCAAAAGCCGTCTGCAGAAATACCGGCTGACAAAAAAAGGAAAGGCATGGCTTGATAAATACATTGGCAAGGTAAAATAGGCTGAAAAAATACAAATAAAAGGGCCTTGCCCGTTCGTACAGCACAGGCTGGCCGTGAAAAAGCGCAAAGCACGTTCAACACGAACGTCCCCTCATACGGGCAGATACTGAGAAAGCACCACTACCACAAAAATCGAAAACACTATGAGTATAGAGCTTCTTCTGAAATTTGTGCTCAATGCCGGCTGCGAGAAAAATGCACACGCGCCAAAGATGGCCGAACCCTAAAACTCCACGCCAGACAAGATGACTTAGATTTTGCTTAAATGTGCAAATAGTCGACAAGCAAAAAGAGATATGAAAACCCGCCAGCACCTATCCGAACGATCCTTTGCTCAATCTAAGCGATATGGATACAAAAGAGCCCGTTGGCGCAGACTATGGAGGGTGAAGATTCAAGATTTTCTCATTGCTGCGCTGCAGAATATACAAATACTCATTAGTCATTCAAAGAGCAAGGCCCAGAGCCAGGTAAGCGCTCTGGTAGGACACCTACGTCCTTCTTCTAAACGTCACAGGCTGTCTATTTGGCCAATATCTTGCCTCAAAACAATCTGGGAGAAATATAAATTCATTTTCAACCACTTTTGCTTTTTTAAGCCTTTTGCATGGAGTTTTAATCAAGCCTGTCTTAAAATCGCCTTTGGGCAACAGCCCGTCAAGGTGTGACCCCGTGTCTTTGCATGGTAATCCTTAACATTACTCAAGCGAATACATTACCGAATAACTGCTTCCGTCATCAGGCTTCGCATATACACTATATGTCCCCGCCGTTAATCCTTTGGTGCTAAGGTTAAAGATAAACTGTTGGTCTGTTTCATCATATCTAAATATGTTTCCGGTATTTGCGTTGCCCGATGCTTCAATGTCTAATTCATCCTCAGTACCAAGAACTAAATCTGTTACCTTGTTGATTGCAATTTTCACAGTAGCAGCAGAGATATTTGCTCCACTACAGTCTGAAAGGCTAATTTTCACAGGTATAGTCTTGCCTGCTTTAAATATACTGGAACCATCAACGTTAATCGGTTGCTGAAATCCTCCAAATACATAGATTTCATCAGTCTGTCCGTCACAGTTGTCATCTATACCATTACATATTTCGTGGGCATCAGGATTTACACTTGCATTATAGTCATCGCAGTCAATGTCTTTGGTATATCCATCCCCATCTGCATCGACAAGCTCAAAAACAGCAAACGGAGAAAATGAGGAAACTGTTCCGCATATTTCATTATTTTCTGGAGTCGATGAAGTTATATTAATCCATCCATTTACAGATTCATAATGATAAAGGGCTAGTTGACTTTCATCAACCACTCTGTCACCATAGTCTATGCATACCATGGTTTCAGATGACGTTGTTCAGTCAAAGGCGGATGCGGCCGCCGTCTGGAGTGAACATGCAACGATTCACGCGAAGACTTATGGCGGCAAGCCCTGGACCTATCTCTTGATCCCTCATGACCAGATATCCGAACAAATGAGTTTGGCCGGCCTGGCGGCCAGGTGTACCCATACATCACAGGCACAGAAGACCGGCAGCCATGGAAAGGAATGAACACGTGACGCGCTTCCTCCATACAGGCGATTGGCAGTTAGGCATGACCCGGCATTTTTTCTCAGAAGGGGTCCAGGAGAGATTTGCCCAGTCCCGATTTGATGCCATCCGTGAACTTGGTCGCATTGCTAAAGAGGAGGATTGCCAGTTTATGGTGGTATGCGGTGATGTATTCGAGTCAAACCTTGTTGACCGAAAGACCGTCTCGCGTTCCATAGAGGCTTTGAAGGATGTGCATGTACCTGTATACCTGCTTCCTGGCAACCATGATCCGCTCAACGCTGCATCCGTCTACCGCGCCACGACTTTTTTAGAACGAAAGCCTCCCCATGTCCATGTGATTGAGAGTACTAATCCCATTCGCGTTGACGAAGGCATTGAGATAATAGGAATACCCTGGACATCGAAACGCCCTCTGCAAGATCTTGTTGCATCAGTAACCGGACAACTTGAAGCCGCTGTCGATACTCTGCGTGTTTGTGTTGCCCATGGGATGGTGGACATCCTCTCTCCAAATCCTGACGATCCAGCACTTATTTCTCTTGATGCAGCTAAAAAAGCAATAGCACATAAAAAGATTCATTACCTGGCTCTCGGAGATCGACATTCTCTTACCGAGGTAGGGGACAGCGGTTGCGTGTGGTACGCGGGCACTCCCGAGCAAACGGATTATAACGAGGTGAAACCGGGCTTTGCCCTTGTCGTTACAATCAACGAAGATGATGTGACTACAAAAGAGGTGGATATCGGAAGATGGAAATTCATCGAACGTGATCAAATAGACCTCAATACCAAAGAGGACATCGATGCGCTCCGTGTCTGGGTTGAAAATCTTGGGGACAAAGAACGAACCGTTGTCAAACTGCGTTTTGTCGGCGGTCTCTCGCTATCACTCCATAGCGAGCTTGAAGAGCTTATTTATCATGTTCAAGAGATTCTGGGAGCAGTCGAAACTCGTATGGACAATCTCGTCGTAATTCCGGAAGATGCCGATTTCACAGACTTTGGGTTTTCGGGTTTTGCCAGTAATACTGTCGAACGGTTGCGGTCAAATGTTGAAGATTCAGGTCCCGATGCTGTCACTTCACGCGATGCCCTTGCTCTCCTCGTTAGACTTGCAGGGAGGGAACTGTGAGACTTCTTCGCCTCCGCTTGGCCAATTACCGGGGAATTGATGAATCCGAGGTGCAATTCGGCCCCAATGGCTTGACCATTGTAGAGGGTCCGAATGAAACGGGAAAAACCAGCCTTAGTGAGGCAATAGGGCTTCTTTTCGATTATCTTGATTCGAGTAAGCACCGGAGTGTCGACGCAGTCAGGCCCATACATCATGACGCAGGTCCAGAGATTGAATTGGAAGCAGAAAGCGGTCCTTACCGTTTTACTTACTTCAAGAGATTTTACAAGAAACCGGAAACTACCCTGACTATCAAAAGTCCCAACCCGGAAAACCACACCGGGCGCGAAGCCCATGAACGTGCTACGGAGATTCTCCGAGAAACCATAGACATTGATCTGTGGAAAGCACTTTGCATTCAGCAAGGTGAAACAATCCAGCAGGCCAATTTATCAAAGCAGACGTCATTGTCTGCCGCCCTCGATATTGCTGCGGGTGGTCACCAAGCAGATCCACGAGAGGAAAGCCTTTTCGATAAGGTTCGGGAGGAGTACGGACGCTATTTCACGGAACGCGGCACCCAAAAAAAGGAATTGCAGGAGGCCCAAAAAGCCCAGGCGGAATCGGAAGCAGAAGTTGTTTCACTGGAAAAACAGATCAAGAACCTGGAAAAGGATATAGTTCGGGCTGCTGATCTCGGCCTGGAACTGGAACGATTGAAGAAACAAGAGCAGGATCTCCGCAGGGATCTCTCTGAATACACAAAATCCCTCGATGAAATCAAAGGCCTGGAAACCGTTCTGGAAACGGCTCGTCTTAAGTTGGAATCGGCACAAAAATCTGAGCAGGCCGCAAAGCGAGATAAAGCCCTGCGCCAAGACCTTATCGACGCGGTCTCCAAAGCCCAAAAAGCACACACGGAACTCGAAGAATCCAGCAAATCATCGACCGCATCCGTCAAGAAGGCGGAGACCGATATGGAGAGGGCACAATCGGATTCGGCCATAGCCGAAGCGAAACGCAAGGAGGCCGAATCACTTCTTAATCTGCGTCGTTCAGATTTTGATTACTTCAACAATAAGCTGCATTTGGAACAACTGAAGGAACGTAAAGAGCGAATAGATCGCGTCCGGGAAGAGGCGGCACTTGCTGATGAAGTGCTGACGAAAAACAGTGTAGACGAAGAAACTCTGAAAGCAATACAGAAGGCTGAGCGCTCGCTAATTACAGCTCAGGCGATGTTGGAGACAGGTGCACCGAATATTCTGTTACGGGGACTCACCGATCTCGACTTCCAGATAGATGGTGAGCATACTACTATCGCAAAAGACGAGGAGCGTAGTCTAACAGTGTCTGATCGGATTCGCGTTACGATTCCGGGATCATTGCAGATGGACTTGAGAGCTGGATCTAGTTCATCTGATCTCCTAAAAAGGGTTGAGCAAGCAAAGCAAAAGCTTGATGCCGCATGCAATGATGCAGGAGTGAGCAATGCGGATGAGGCGAGACAATCCTTTGAGGCGAGACGCGAAGCACAGCAGACTATAGCGAGACGAAAGGAAATAAAGAAAGAAAACCTTCGCGATCTCACATATGAAGAACTGGAAAGAAAAGTCATAGGACTGGGAAAAGGTGTTCCTGCTTATCCCACTGCCAGGGTACTGGAGCCCAATCTTCCTCCGAACCTGGAATCCGCGAAGGAGGAATTACGAAATGCGGAGGCCGGGCTTGAAAAGGCCGGCAAGGCATGGGAAGAAGCAAGAACAGAGTTGGATTCGGCCCGCAAGGTACGAGATGGACTGAGACAACGATACCAGAAAGTAAGGGTGGAGCTTGACCTTAAGGCTGATGAACTAAAACGTGTTGAAGACGAGCTTTCGCGATCCCGGAGGGACACCCCGGATGACGACCTCGAATCGGAGCTTTTCAAGTGCACCAAGGCTGCCCATAAAGAAGAGGAGAACGTCAAGTCTGCCGAGGCAAATCTCTGCGGCAAGGAACCTGACCGAGTAAGAACCCTGGCGGAAACTGCGAAAGGTTCCTTGCAAACGGTAGAGAAAAAGCGTGAAGCGGCCCAGCAAGAAAATACAGAAGTACGAACTCGCCTCAAGATATTCGGTGAAGAGGGTTTGCATGAAAAGCTCCAAGCAGCCAAGAGTCATCTCAATTACATACGGCAAGAAAATAAAGCGATGATACGGAGAACATCGGCAGCTAAGCTGCTGTATATAACCATGAAAGAGGAACGTGATAAGGCTCGCAGGGCCTATGTGGCTCCCCTCAAGAAGAAAATCGAGAGGCTCGGACGACTGGTATTCAACGATTCCTTTGAGGTTGAGGTGACTGAGAATCTGTCGGTTGCGAGTCGGACGATGGATGGTTGCAATGTCCCATTCGATTCCTTGAGTGGGGGCACCAAAGAACAGATCTCTCTGATATCTCGTTTGGCCTGTGCGATGACCGTTTCAAAGGACGGCGGGGTTTCCCTCATTTTAGATGATGCTCTGGGATATACAGACCCTGAGAGGCTTAAATTGATGGGAGCCGTCCTTGCGAAGGCGAGTCAAGAATGTCAAATCATCATCCTCACTTGTGTCCCAGACCGGTACAGCAACATCGGTGAGGCAACAGTGGTTCGATTGGGATGATCAATCAAAATAATCTATCTTCAGACCATTCTACCCTTGTTTTCCGGACACTTTTCGGGCTGCGTCGCACCTGTCTGCGTGCGGACACGCACAGGCAGGCAAGCGATCCCGCAGATTGACGCCGAGATTGCGAAAAAGGGCCATTTATGGATGGGCACTAGTTAACAACGTTCCCTAATTCCCTCGGAGGCAAGCGCGCTATCGACTATTGTCCGAACAAGGCAAAGGAATCTCTGTCGCTTGCAAGGGAAAAAATCGTGCGCTGGGCCGGAGATTATCCGTCGCTCCGCCTTTGGCGCGAGTTGTGTCAACTGACTGAGCACATTTACTGAAAGTTCACAAGAAAATCCAGTCCAGAAAAACCTCAAATTTCCAGGATGGTTCAATCTTCCAGGGCCAAATTTCTTGAGGTGATCAAGACCATCCCCTGCCCTGGCCGCAGATCGTATGAAAACGGTACGGGGATATAATCCATTGCATATTCCGGGGAGACATCAACGAGTGGGGCCCCTGCCTGAATGAATTCTTGCAGGCTTTCTGCATAAAAAGGTTGTTTGCTATGAATGTCTTTGTTGAAAATAAGGAGGGACTCTTCTTTAGTACTGATGGATGCTTTCCACATAGGCAGGACATGGGGGTTGTCGTGGTATAGTATCTCCGTCGGAGCTTCCTCCTGAAAAATTGCATGCTCCGCCTTAATCTTGTTGACCGTTGTGATAAAAGAGACCAAATTAATATTTGTTTCTTCCCAATCTTCCGGTCCGGTTTTCACCACATGCAGCTTCCTGCGAAAACCAAATTCGTATCCCATGGGCATCATGACGCCTGCTGAAAACATGGCGGAAAAGAGATAGCGTTGTTTAAGTCCTTCTATGTTGCCATCGAGTTCTTCGCATAGTCTCATTGTATCGTGGCTTTCGGGAAAGCTCACGGAAGGGGCAATGTCTCGCGTCAGGTCGTATTGTTCCATTAGCCAGTAACTGTGGAAATCCCACCATTTTGAACTGTTGAATATATAATCAAAACCGGCGCCGGCGGTTTTTCTGGTCCGGTCTGCCGGACATCCGAGTGTTTCTGCAAAAAAGAGCACATCAGGATGCACCCTCTTTGTCTCACCAATGAGTCTTTTCCACAGGCTTTGCGGAATCTGATAGGCCGCATCACATCGAAATCCCTTAAAACCCAGTTTTATCAAGAAATTCACTACATCGAGAAAAAATTGAAAGAGCCCCTCCTTATCCCTCGTATTTCTGTGATCAAATTTTGCCAGATCCTTCCAGACCACCTTTTTTCCGTTTTCAAGACAGAATGGATGAGCCACACGACCTTTGGCCTCCCACGAAAACCACTCAGGGTGTAATTGAATCAGATCCGAATCCACAGAGCAGTGGTTGATCACCAGATCCACCATCATTTTGAGACCCATTTTTTCTGCGGCCGCCATCGCCTCTTTTGCCTGTTGCCCGGGAGCCTTTCTGATTCTCTTGTCAACCAAGAGCGGGTTGAAATCGTAATAATCCGCTATCGAGTAAAGACTGCCCGAAGTGCCGGGACGCTGGATGGGATTGACAAAGACCCAATTGAAGCCCATTTCAGACGCCCTCAGCAAGTGCTTTTCCCAGTTCGTAAACTTTCCGGCCAATAGAGGAAACAGGTTATAGATGATCATCTTTTCCGGTCGTTTCATGGACTTTCCTTTTCCGTAAGAATTTAGCCTTCTACTGTTCTTTCTTAATCCGCCTGCGGCGGACTCAGGCAGTTACACAAATTAAAATTTAACCGCCGTTTCAGCCTCTCTCACTATTTTTCACAAGGCTAAAACGATGCCCTTTTCCAAGTGTTGACTGGCATGTCATTGCGAGCGGAGCGAAGCAATCTCTTAATTCCTCATACAAATTCAGCCGCTTCCTGTTTGTGCTGTTAATGAAGATTCTGCAGCCCTGTCCGTACGGTTCACAAGACTTTTTTCGCATGCTTCCGATACAAGTTCATGATTTCGAAGAAGAACGGAGAGCCAGTAGTTCATCCGTTCTGCGTTTCCTTTATCTTCCCAGTGACCAAAAAGATATGAAGCATTACCGAGAGGAAGCCTTCCTTCGGTCGAATGAATCTCCAGTGAGAAGGAAACGTGATCCGGACCAAGCACTTGCAACGATTCGGTCACGATCCTTGAAAGACCCAAAGGTCCGAACATAGGGTGAAGAGATCTTACGCCCTCATATTCAAAAGGCAGCGGAATCTCAGTCAGAAAACTAAGGTGGTCAGAAAGCCCAAAAGAACTGAAGGTCGAAAGCGGATGTGCGTCGTGCAAATGAAAATGCAACGGTTTGCCCAGGTGGCCGAGCGCCTGAATCACATGAAGGACGACGTCCAGCGCGAAACGAACCGCACCTTGGACATCTTCGATCACTTCCGGCAACTGGGGATCGTGCGGCGTGAGAGCGCATACGTCCTTTCCTGGATGGCTGCGTGAATAGGCGGTTCTTGCTCCCCATAAGCCGATATGGCCTATGTCGACACAGCCGCTAATACGCTCAAGATCACGTATTGCCATGAAAAGTTCGATGAACAGCTCTGGCTCCAATCCCACAGCGTATTCTATGAAGAGACAAGGGCCTCCTTCGATCTGTCTTAATGCGGATTCCAAGTTCCGCAAAGCAGCCAGGTAATCATCAAAGCGGGTGGCGATTTCAGCTTGATCGTGGATGACTAACCCAAAGACTTGGTCTTTAAAGCCTTTGGCAAAATCCATGATCAGTTTACGGCTTCCTTCGTCAAACAGATTTATGCCTCGATGCAGATGGACCACCACAGGGGTTTCAGATGTAGGTTTGAACCTCAAAAGCCAGTCTGCCACCATTGGGGTCTCTGCATAAAATTCGGTCCCAAGCCCCGCCTCTTTAAAACGCAAACCGGCCAGATGCATAAGGGCGTCATCGCCGTCAATCCTTTTCTCAAATAGCGCCAGCAAACGCGGGCACTGGATGCGGCTTATATTCTTTTTATGTAACATCAGTCTTTCGGAAGAAAATTATGAGACTGTCCATTCTGGGAGACAGATGCCGGATGCTTGAACCTTGATACGTGTTTTCAAAGACCTAAACTGTTACTATAACTCAAGTTTCGCACCGCTAAATCAGGGTTAACAGCTCAGATCTTACTCGTTTGACTTCTCTTTCGGCGTTGAAAAGGGCACCGTTTTATGGTATGTAACTAATTGCATTGTTTATCAAAACCCATAAAAGGAACCCTTTGATTATGACTACCACAAATTGCAGAAAGTTCAAAGGAGAAATTGAAAAGTATCTGGTAAATGGTCAAAAGCTCCCGTTGCGATCCAAACCAAGGGCACGATCAATCGAAAAGACCATATGTTAAGGCAATAACTTTAACGCTGCCGTCGGCTGGTCCAAATTCAATCATTGACAGGGTGTCCCGGTCGTTATAAGTATATGACATCATCAGGATGACGTGTTGCTTGCCGCCACTGCGAGGCACGAGGGGGCAGGCCTGCCGCGAGGCAGAACCTGCCATTTTGGGCAGGGCCAAGGGGAGCAGGCAATCGATGACAACCTTCCTCATGGGGCGCATGAGCCCTCCGGGGCCTAGGCCTCTCCGAGCTGGAAGCCTACGGGCCGGAGGCCAGCGAAGCGTCCAGTTCCAACTCTCTCAGTCTAATGAAAAGTAGGTATCAGCGGGCCTAAGAGATATTGTGCATTTTTTCGCATTTGGTCATGCATGATAATAGGAGCCTCTACTGACTTTCACAGTTCAAGGGTATGGAATATCAGAACCGGATTCGGATATTCTCCCCTTTGAACGTTACCAAATTGGTAAACGTTCACGGGTTCAGGGTTCAGAGGTTCAGGGTTCACCCAAAATCTGAACCGTCCCGCCTGCCTCGCAAGCTTGGCGAGCGGCCATGTGATCCGTAAGTTCTGAATGAAGAAGCCGTGAAAATAGATCGATTTGAGGTTTCACCCGTCTGCCATGCGAGACATGAGAACATATTGAAAGAACAGGTTATTGGGACTGTTCAGGGCATGATTGAAGAAACAAATGGGAGTTAAGGCACGAGCGGGCAGGTCAAGTATTTGCTGGCCTACCTGTCTGCGTGCGACGCACAGGCAGGCGAGCAAGGTCAACGAAAGAAAGGCAACCCTGAGCCCTGCCCGCCATTGCCAGAGACCTGCCCGCCATTGCCAGAAATGCTAGCATTTGACCTGCCCGCTGTATGTGGCGATGGCAGGCAGGTGCCAGCACTGCAGTTCGGGTGCGAGCCCAGGCGTCCTGCCCGCCATTGCCAGAGGTGCCGGCACATAAGCTGAATGCTGTCTCAGGCGTCGGCAGGCGGGTGGCAGGCGGGGGTGAACCCTGAACCTGTGAACGCATACCCAAAAGGACAAGCTATGAAATTATCAGTAGTTGATACAGAAAGATGTGTTGGTTGCCAGAGTTGTATGTTCGCGTGTGCGAGACACCACGGTGAAGCGGGGCTGAGTGGAACCTGTATAGGCGTGGGGTCCATCGGCGGCATGGAACGAGGATTTAAGGTAATAGTTTGCAGGGCCTGTGTTGATTCGCCATGTGTGAAGATATGCCCGACAGATGCCCTCAAGCCCAGAAAAGGAGGGGGGGTGCGTTTTAACACCACCAAATGCATAGGATGCGGTTACTGCCAGGATGCCTGCCCCATAGGATGTGTTTTCTGGAACGATGAGACTAACAAACCGATAATCTGTGCCCACTGTGGTTATTGCGCGAAATTCTGCCCTCATGGAGTGTTGACATTGGAAAAAAAGAAAAAAAGGAAGGAGGCCGGACATGCTACCAGATGATACCCTTGCAAACGTCCTTTACGTTGATCTTTCGAAGAAGCATTTCCGGATTGACAAAAGGCAGGATCTTTTTGACAAGTACATTGGCGGCGCCGGTGTTGCAATTCAGCTTCTTCGTGAGGAGTGTCCCGAAGGTATCGACCCCTTTGATCCTGAAAATCCCATAGTATTCGCCGTGGGTCCCCTGACGGCACTGTTCCCCCTTGCATCGAAAACAGTGGCGATGTTCAAATCGCCCCATACAGGCAATCTGGGTGAGAGTCACTGTGGCGGCAGAAGCGCTGTGGCTATCCGTATGGCAGGATACGGCGCTATTGTAATAAAAGGCGCCAGCGATATCCCACTCTACCTTGCCATTCACAAGGATCAAATTCATTTCAGAGATGCTTCCTCCTTGTGGGGAATAGGAAACAGCTTCACGGTAGGGCGTATCATCAGAGAAAATGAGCCGGAACCAGGCTTGAGAACGATTATGCGCATCGGCAGAGCGGGAGAGCAGCTTGTATCATATTCATGTGTGGTCACAGAGACTTACCGGCATTTCGGCAGGTTGGGGCTGGGCGCGGTTTTCGGGAGCAAGAAGCTTAAGGCCGTTATGGTCTCGGGCAAGCGCTCGCTTCCTGTAAGTGACAAGAAGGAGTATAAGAAGGTATATCACGAGATTTACCAGGAGGCTGTGTCCTCGCCGGTAATGAAGAAATATCAAGACCTCGGAACGGCCGAGAATGTCGTGCCTTTAAATAAGTTCGGCGGGCTTCCCACAAAAAATCTTAAGGAAGCAAGATTCGACGGGGCTTCTGAAATTTCCGGTGAAACATTTGCAGAGCAGTATTTGGGCAGGCGGCTTGCTTGCTCTCACTGCCCTGTAGCGTGCATACATATTGCCGCACTAAGGGAGCCTTATGAAAAGGCGTATTTTTATAAAACTTCCATGATTTCTTATGACTACGAACCTATCTATGCCCTATGTTCCATGCTTGGCGGCTCTGATGCCGCGGCTTTCCTGAAGTTGATGGACCGGATAGAAGCATTGGGCCTGGACGTGATGAGTACCGGGGTGGTCCTGGCCTGGGCAACGGAGGCACAAGAACGAGGTGTCATCTCCGAGAAAGAAACAATGGGTATCAAACTTGGTTGGGGAGATTACACCGCCTACATGAAGGCCGTGCGGTTGATCGTCGAGCAACCGAATAAATTCTACAAGGCGCTCGCGCGTGGAGTTGATCGTGCGGCTTCCCTATATGGAGGAGACGATTACGCTCTTGCTTTTGGCGGAAACGAAATGCCGGGATATCATACAGGACCGGGGGCGCATATAGGGGTCTTGATTGGTTCAAGACACAGTCATTTAGACAATGCCGGCTACAGTGTTGATCAGAAGGTCCTCGCCAAGAAACAAGTCAGCCCCGAGGAGCTTGCCGAGGCATTGTTGTCTGAAGAGCGCTGGCGCCAGATTCTGTCAAGTCTTGTGGTTTGTTTCTTTGCCAGAGGAATTTATAAGCCGGATGCTGTCTCAAAGACGCTTCGTTTGGCAGGTTTTGATATTGCTCCGGAGGATCTCCTGAGTATTGGAGAAGAGATACACAAAGAAAAGTACAGGTTCAAGACTCGGGAAGGATTCTCTCTGGACAAACTTCGCTTGCCCAAACGAATTTTTGAAACTCTGTCGCCCACCGGCAAATTAGATGAGAAATTCATTCGCAAGACGATTGAATATGTCAAGGAGGAGATGTCTCGTAGTCCAGGCCGCCATTGAGGTATTGTTCCAAACTAGTAAAGTGAAAGTCCGTTAGAAGCCTGAGCAATTGCGCTTCGCTGCCCCAGATGCCGGCATGCAGTACGAATTTTTTTGCCGCAGGCAGGCCCGCAACGGATCGTCTGCGACTGAATTCTCTTGGGTGAAAATAGAAAAGAGCCGGGATGTGTTGTCTGTTCATCCGTCGCACTGCTTGTTTCAGAATCAGGTATGGCAAAAATCGAAGGCCCCAGCCGCCTCCCGCCGGATAGTTGCCCATGGAGGTGTTTAAGGTCAACGGCGGCAGCTCCCATATGCCTCCGGCAGGCGTGCTCACCAGATGGGGTATCCGCGGATATGCCTCGTTGCCGATAAATCTTACAGGGGCCATACTCGAGTCATAAACAAATCCTTCCTCTGCCAGAATTTCAAGAGCCCAAATGCTGCGGTCATTTATCGACCACTGCGGGGCACGAAAACCAATGGGCCTCTTGCCGGTTAAGGCCTCAATGCACTTGATTCCCTTGCGCAAAATACGGTGAAACTCGTGCGGGGTTAAATCGTAGACCAGTTCGTGATCCCAGCCGTGATATGCAATCTCGTGACCCATGTGGTGAATCCGGCGGATAAGATCCGGATACCTGTCAGCCACATAACCCAATACAAAGAATGTGGCCCGGTATCCGGATCGCTGTAGCAGCCCTAAGAATTTCTGTGTGTCGGCAACTACGGTCGAAGGCAAGCGGTCCCAATCTTTTCTGGGAAGCAAGTGTTCCACCTGGCAGATGTGAAACCAGTCTTCCAGATCCAGCGTGAGGAGATTCAATGCGTTGTTATTACCCCAAACCAATGTCGGGCGGTTAACGTATGTTTTTAGTAGGTTGAAAGGTCCCCGGCAAGAATCAGACATGCACTGCCGCCTCCGAAGGTCGAGCCAATGGCCATGCCTGTGACCATGGTTTCCTTTTCTGGCGGCGCAAACCTGTGAGAATCCCCCTGAATACCGGTAAGGTCGTGGCCTCGAATACTTGGCGGAATCATGCCCTCACGCAGAGAAAGCAGGATTGTGGCCGCCGCAAGGAGACCGGCGCTTCCGAATTCACCAACGAAATATCGTGGCGCGATTCGCGGAATCTGCCGGTATTTTGAGCCAAAAACGTGTGCCAAGGCTTTGGCTTCCGCATTTTCAAACTCCGCGACACCATTGGCGCCCAGTGCGATAATATCGATATCGCCGGCTTGAAGATCAGCCTCCTCCAAGGCCGTTCGCATCGCCTCTGCCAGGGCCTTGCCGTTGGCTTCGTAATGGCCCAGGGGGGCCGCTGCACCGGCAAGCTGCAGAGACAAAGGTGTCCCATAGCTGTCCTTTTGCCGTTTGCTTGCCGGGTCGGCTCTTTCCAATACCATGCAGGTAGCTCCTTCGCCGGGGATAAACCCCTTGCCGGACAAAAACCGGTCGGGCCGGAGAGGCTCTTCCCGGCGGAGTGGCTTCAAAGCACGCACCGCGTCAAGGCTGTGGAACATGATGGATGAGAGTTCATCCACGCCCCCCACCACCACGGCATCAGCACGTTCTTGTTCCAGCAGGGACAAGGCATAGGCCAAGGCACATTCACCGGACAGGTGATTCTGACAAAAGGTGCTGTTGGGCCCTTGCAGACGATGATACATGGCCACGTGGCTGGCGGGGGCATTGGGGACCGTGTCGGGAAACAGGAAGGGCTCTGCGGCCTGCGGGCCCTCATCCAAAAGGCTCACGTAAAAGGCATTCGTTTGTTCCGTGCTGCCAAAGGCAGTCCCGAAGACCGTGCCGATCCGCTGTCGGTTATCTTCGGATATCTCAAGGCCGCTGTCCTTGATGGCTTCAATGCTGGCAGCCACAGCCAGTCGGGACTGCCGGCTCAGCCGGCGGTAAAAACGAGGCGGCATAAAAGCCCTGGCATCAAAGTTGCGGATTTCGGCCCCGAGGTTGCCAGAGTAGACGGCAGTATCAAAGCCCTCAATCGGGGCTATGCCGGCAGCGGAGTTGAGCAGTTGCTGCCAATAGTTGGATCTTCCGACCCCCAGGGCATTCAAGATGCCCAGGCCGGTTATCTTCAAGGATATCGTTGCCATGGCTTTCCTCTTTACCAAGAAACTTGATTGTATAGGAATTTCGTAACAATTCAGGTCTTTGAAAACACAGTCGCTCCAACGACAATTAAATTTTGAACCGTCGTAAAACTCGGGCCTAAGTGAGCCTAAAGAAAGAACTGCATCCACTCAAAATTTAATTGTCGTTGGAGCTCCCTTGAATCCCGTTGTTTCATATGGCGTAAGAATTTAGCCTTTTGAAAGGATGGCGGCTTCAACGGCGATCAAATTTTAATTCGTGTAAAACTCGCGTCCAAG
>JABXJW010000361.1 GCA_013375395.1 Desulfobacterales bacterium | reverse complement strand
CTTGTGAACGTATAGTTCAGATATGTAGTAGTATTTCTCAAATTATATATCGTGCAACTGTTTAACAGTTTCTTTGTAGTCCTTATGAAAAAAAAGAGAAAGATGACACTCTTAATATTGCCATTCCTACTAACATACCTTTTCCAAGCTACTCAGTACGCTAGAGCCCCAGTAAAGTACAGCTACTACATAGTCTACGCCCATAGCGCTGATGTAGCTATAGTGAATGGTTCAGACCTTGCAGCAGACGGGAGTCCTCTTCTGAAGAACTCAAGCGATCAGCAGGGCTACTATAAACTTGATCTTGGACATTGGGGAATCGGCTATAGAATCGACTATACAGATGCCTTCCGAATCGTGAACCAGCAAGCCTTTAACATTAGCCTGATCTATCTGAACTTCACGGATGAATCGGACGGCAACTGTTATATGTGGCTTTGGGTCCAGAACGGATCACAATGGGCTTGTGCATGGAACTCTACACATAGTCTGCTCAACGCGACTCAGCGAATCAGCTTACCCGCAAACGAAACCCTTCGGGTATGGGTTAGAGTGAATCTTGAGATCCCGACAAGAGAGGCTTATGAGGACGTGGGCGAAGGAGACAATGAGAGAACCGTGTTCTTCTTGCGAGAAAGCAACATAGTCGAGGACAGCTTAGCAATCTACACTGATCCTTATTTTCCAGTGGGCTACACAGTAGATCATCAGGACGGTATCATTACCTTCGCAGAACCGCCTCCAGAGAACTGTGACATAGACGCTTCATACAGATACCGACCTCATGCCCTCTATCAAGATCAGCCAGTGATCCCGTTCGCAGGCACGATCCACTTATACTTCACATCAGCATAACTATCTTAACCTTCCAACCCCGATTTTTTAATCCCTCTCCAGAGAGGGGGAAAACTTGCCTGTCCGAAGGTGTGAGTGTGCGATGTCGCACACCTTCACAATAGCTAGTGTGCGTTGACGCACACTTTCTAGGCTATTTAACTACGGGGCTCCTCTTCACTCTCTTGCGAATTCAGGAAGATAGGACATTTGGACCAGTAATCCTTATGTTTACATTGGAATTTCTTAACGTAGTCATATTTCCTCTCAGTCTCAAATTCTTCACAGTTCTTGATATTTGGACAGCGCATTTTCCTCTGATCCCACTTCAGCTTAAGGGTTCTTGTGCTTTGTGAAGAGCAATCATACCCCTTTTCCTACGTATCTTCTATTCACAAGTCTTAATTGAGTAAAATCTTGTTGGCCCCGCACTCAAGAGTGTGCGATGTCGCACACTTCCTAGGCACGAGGATTCCTGTCATTATCTTAAAATATGCATTACAAGTATGGACAGTTGGTTCATAACTAATTTATCAGTATCTTGAAGAAGTTTAAGGAAAAGGCGAATGCAAAATGAAAGAATTCCGAAGAAATAAGAGAGCATTGAGTCCAGTGATAGCAACTGTCATCCTAGTCTCAGTCACTATAGTCGTCGCTGTCTCAGTAGCCTACTGGCTGGGAACGATAGCCGCAACATACACATCCTACGAACAGGTAGATCTACCGAAGACGTGGGCAGAATTCGTGAGTAAAGTATCCGGAGAAGCCGTCGACCTCGCAAGTCCAACCTTGAACCATTATCCAATCTCTCCTGACAGCGAAACCATCCATCTGACAGGCGAATCCGTTGGAACGGCTACCGATCTAGGTGACGAGTCCTTCCCCGTAACGAATCCACCTGTTGTGGCGGACTCGCAAACAATAAAAGTAGATGGAATAGCGTGGACGGAGGTAGCCGTACTCGACCCGGGTAACGGTGTTAGCGAGTATTTGTTCGATGATGCAACAGGGATGATAACCTTTGGCATAGTGGATGGTGATGATGATCCTGCATTAGGTGCTGTAATCACGGCGGACTACGATACAACAGACTACACCATAGACTACGCCAGTGGCACCATCACATTCACCACAGCTCCGAAAGCGGGAGTAGTGATTACCGCTGACTATGTTCCTGTTGGACTGCCTGGTTGGAAGGTTCATATCGGGCTGAAGAACTCGGGTTCAGCTGACACCACTATCGATGACGTATTCCTCAATGACAAACCACTATTGTATTACACGGCTGGCGTTAATCTGTTTGTTGGCACCGATGACCCTGCGAACAAGGTAACCGACCTCTCAAAGATTACTGTACCACTTAGCAAGGGTAGTGCTACAGAATTGATCCTCTGGATCCAAGAAAAAGATACAGCCGGCAACGACGTGGTCGAGGGCTGCACGCACGGCACAATGATAAACTTGAAGATTCACAGTTCTGGTGGTCTAGACTATCCGAGCCAAGTCAGGCTCCCCTAAGGTGAGGAGCTTGACTCCCCTAACTTTTTTTCGAGCGTAGGCACCACAAGGTCTTATTCAGTCTCCTTCTCGTGTTCAAGATACTCGACAACTTGACCACCCATTACACGGTGGGTCTAGTATCGGTTAAACCCATGGAAGACGGGTGGATTTTCTCCTCAATCTATGAGCGGAGTTGGTACTCTGCCTATTGGATCCAAAATAACATCTGGATCGGGCATGTCACGACCTTCTTGATGGCGGTTGGCTACGCAGCGGTGATCCTCTACGCACGGAGAAAGACATTATCTTTGTGGGAGAAGAACCTCGGCATCGGCAGAAGTTGCAGAATGGTCGGGATAGCCTGGGATCTCATCCTTGCAGGCTTC
>JABXJW010000360.1 GCA_013375395.1 Desulfobacterales bacterium | reverse complement strand
AGATCAACAATCTTTTTGCTTCTATCCTCAAAAGTCAGTCGCAATTTGTATCCAGATACATAGCTTACCTCTCTAACAAAGTGCATGTGATACCTCTTATACCACTGGACGATTCTTATTTATAACGATTAAAAGAGGTTGTCAATTCTTGAGCTTCCATTATACGCCATTTTATAGCCAAAGTTGCGGATTGCAGATCGCTTTGAGTCATGGTATCACACTAAGAACTTCTATTGGCCCACGGTCTCCAAGAGATGACGAGGATATTTGCCGACCAAAAGGAAAAGGACCTTTATGTTCAGGAGGTATTCGAGACGCTGGAGTCGAAGTACTTTCACGTCTATCCATTCCTCACGGGGGAGGAGTTCTGGGATCTCTTTGGTGAAAGAGTTCTAAGGCTCGTGGCCAAACTCAACTGCTCTCAGGAGCATTGCGGCCTGTGCGACATCGACATTGACTGTCCGTTTTATTCAAGGAAGCTCGACCGATGCGGCATCGATCAGTACAAACCCGTCCATTGCAGGCTGTGGCACTGTTATGAATCCGGCCCCAAAGAAATCGTAAAAGATATACGCGAACTCACGGCCATTTTTGCCGACCAGATGGGGCCGGAGGCGATGGCAAGGCAGATCAAGGATGCATTGGAACGAGGAGATCTGTCAGGTGATGAGGCGAGGAAAAGGTTTGTGGAGCTGGTTGAGGAATTCAGGAATCACAAGGCTAAGGGGTCGTGCGGGCGTCTCGACCCCTGAAAATGTAAATTTATTTTTGAGCGAACCCTCAGGGAAAAGAAGTTACAGGTCAATATACTCCAGCAGCTGCGGCAAAAGCTCCCCGGCTTTTCCTTGAAGAGAGACGTCAAAGAAAGGACTCTGGGGTGTGTGCGAGCGGTTTACCTCCACAACAAATGCGCCGGCCTTCTTCGCCACCAGGCCAAAGGAAGCCGCAGGCTGCACCATACCTGAAGTCCCCACGACCAGCATGGTCTGAACCCTTTCAAGGCATACGGAAATCGCATACAAGATGTCCCCCTTGCCTCGCCATCACGCGCAAGGAAAGCTTCTATCCTGTCTCAGACCTTTTACGACCCGTTTTTCCGTCCAGGAAACCTGCTTCGACTCCACAATATTTTGTAGCTACGTGATAATAGGTGCCTATATATGGTTGACATCGGATTCTAGAGGTGATAATTAATCTGGGCAAACGAGGAAGTCTTTCGGATCAATCTAGACGAGATCTAGCGGCAAGAAGTTATGCGAGAGGAATGAAGGATATGATGAAGGCAGCTTTTATATTGTTTTTACTAGTAGTACCTTGTGCAGCGTATGGTGGGGTTGACTCTCTAAATGATTATTCCCTGCTCGTTGAGCTAATGAAGCTTGAGGAATGTGAACAACCCCTCTATGCGTTCAACGATTTTGAGGAAGACTGCAATAAGGATGACCAATTGCCAATTCTCCAGTATTTTAACGAACATGGAGCTCTCGTCAAAAGAATCCAAAAAGATCTCGACAACGGAGCGATTCGATGGAAGCTGGACAAATTTGCCCAGAGACTAGTGTTTGTGCCTGAAAAAAGAGAGAGGTATGCCAACTTGTTCGAGAGTTACTGTAATGATGTCATAAATTATACCTTGCGTGAAACGGGACTTAACAACCCATATCAAAATATTCAAACCTTGCTTTTTGAAAGACCTGTGACTTCAAGTAGCGGTATAATCGCCTTCCTGGTCCACAATTTGGCCAGAGAATATGTTGCCACATGTGCCTTTTCAAACGAAGAACAGAAGAAAGTAAACATTAAGTTGCGAGGAACAGTTTTTTTGGGCCAAGTAGGCTCTTATTCGAGTTACATTCATATGAGGCATGATGGCACCTTTGCATTTGAAAGGGATTGGTACACGATATGGCAGAACACGGCCAAGAATCCTTATACGGCCCTCATAGTTCCTGCGGAGGAAACACTTCACATAATCCTGAGGCAGCATACGGAAAGGGCTATTAAATATGAACTGGAGTCCCGATGTGTCAAAGTCATGGAAGAAGTTGACAGAATTGCCAACGACTGGATAGCAGTAGAGGAGGCAATAATAGGAGGCATAGTTTATTCCCTTCTCCCAAAGTTTATCACAAAATACGTTAACAATTTGCCCCCTTCGTTGATTGAAGAGGATATAGAATCGAGGGCCGGATTCAAACAATACAAGCATGTCAAAAGTGGCATTAAGATGGTACAGACTATGGGTTGTGACAAGGCTATAAAGGCATACACAGAAGACCCGTTCGGCTTTAGAAAGTCAATCATTTCATAGCCTCTGCTAAGGTGGAGTAGAGGGGACCGCAGCCCCCCCTACTCGGTACGCAGGCTGCCTGGCTATTCCTTAGGGATTTCAGGTTCCATAAGGAGCTCATACCCGGTAACGTTAATTACCATTTTCCCTTCGCTTTCCTTAACAGAACCCATCACTTTTACTTTCTTTCCAACCAGTTCACTCACCTTCTTGCCTTCTTCAGACTGCGCCACGTCGTATGCCTTGCCGTCATCGGTCACGATCTGATGATCTTGGTTCACGGTCCCCGTGATTGTCATCTGCCCCCCAGCGCTTGCTACTCCAGTGAGAAAAGCGGCCGTACACAACAAGACAGCGACTACAAGCAAAGCGTTTTTCCGTTGCATGCTCATCACCTCCTCCTTTGTGGCTTTCTACCTGCGCGCTACCTTTTAAGTGATAGCACG
>JABXJW010000059.1 GCA_013375395.1 Desulfobacterales bacterium | reverse complement strand
TCAGACGCAGAACACGGATCTCACCCTCAACAGTCTTCAGAGGAGCCGACATAGCAAACTAGAGTGAACATTACAAAACGCTTTTAAATTTTATGTTGCTTCATTTTTTCATACATTTGAAACATTGAAACACCATTAGAAAAAACTTACTCTCTAAGAGGTGTTCAAAAACTTGACCATGCTAAAAAAGGGGAGTTCATAGCAACGCCCCCGTCTTATCTCTCTTTATCGCGTGTATGTGCATTCTTACAGCCTCCCTAATGAATTCAGCCTTCGTTCTGTAGTCACTATTGGGATCGTCTAAAATTCGCTGTAACTCATCGTTAAGATGTTTTGGGACCTCTAAGTGCCAAATAACTCTTGTCTTCAAATCTATATTCTCCGTTCATAAATTATTTATAAGATGCTTATATATTTTTACAACATAAACTATGTAGAGGTGAAAAACATGGGTTTGTTCCGCAAAGAGAAGGTTAAGTGTTGTGGCAACTGTAGGAATAGGTTTCAGCAAACTTGCCAAGAAACGTTTCAGAAGATAAAAAGCTTTGACGATTGGTGCGGTGCTTGGCAGAAATATTAGGCAATATGTGCAAGACTGTATATATCCCTTTTTTATTAATTTAGGGAAAGTTTTTTTAACTTCTCCGCCTTTGGAATCTGAGGTGAGGAAGAGAGAATCATGTCGAAGGTTGAAACGGTTAAGCTACCGCAGATGGGAGATAAGATACTGGCAAACAAGTTTTTTGTGAGCAAGATGAACGTGCGAGTGGATGAAGCCTTTGGTGAAACAGACAAAGATAAAGCGTTGTCGGAGCATCTGAAGTGGAGAGATATTGTGCAGCCTTTCAAGGCGAGGCCAGAAGATGAAAACGGTCATTGGGAACTGGGGATGGACTTGTCTCGCATGAAAGGGTACGGAGTTTACGTTGGCAGACGAAGATTCTTGGGAAAGATGGAAGCTGGCATGAAAGAGTTTGAAGTCGGCAAAGACTGTATAATAGAAGAGAAGACAGATGAAGAAGCGTTAGATGAAAGTCTGCGGGAAAA
Organism: Desulfobacterales bacterium; assembly: GCA_013375395.1. Lineage (GTDB taxonomy): Bacteria > Desulfobacterota > Desulfobacteria > Desulfobacterales. The sequence continues at coordinate 16,348 of JABXJW010000059.1, read as the reverse complement.
CTTGGATTTATTTCACGCTGACCTAAATCCTATCGCTAAAGCGAAAGCAATAGCTAGAATCATAGATATGCGACTTGCGAGTTTACGCAGTCTCGCGCGTCTGTGGAGGATTCCAGCATCCACGTTGAGCGACTGGCTCAAGCCGTTGGAGCTGACACCTAAACTGCAAGACGCTGTGGCTAAGGGGCTGGTGCTTTTCACCGAGGCGTTGCAGATCGCAAGGCTGAAGCTGGGTAAGGAGAAACAAGACGAACTCGCTGAGATTGTGGAGGCTGACTATCAAGCGTTCCGGAAAGAGTTGGCTAGGCTGAGGGCTGGCAAAGGCAGAAAAAGAGGTATCCCCAGAGGGAAATTTACTGTGGACAGGCTTATGTGGGATAAGCATTATCCGCCTGACATGGAACTCCGCGCACAGATTGAGAAGTTGGCGAAGAGCAAGAGCATGGAAATCGAGGAGTACATAAAAAAGGAAGTTTTACCAGAACACATAAAAAGAGTTGCCTAATGCTGTTCAGCAGTCGTACACTATTCCCATAAAGTTGGCTCTTTCCGTTTCCGCTCGTACCATTCACGTCTTGGCTTGCCCCGTTTGTTGCTCCTGCGCTTGCGATGAACGCCGTAGCCTGATCCTATCAATGCAAGCGTTGCGAAAGTGCCTAAGATGAATGGGAGCGTCAGCCATGACTGGAAGGATTGGGTCATGAAGCCCACGTACATCGGTGCGGAAACCGTTGGCTGTGTAAGTTGAATCCAAAGGTAGAATGGTGAGTCTTCGTTTGGGGTTGGAACGTTAAGGGTCACTTCTTTTTCTTTGGATTGTTGCAGCGTAAAGGTTCGGTTGCCTCGCCAATATGTGTATGCTGACTGGTTGGCCAAGAGGAAAGTGAGCGTGACGGTTTCGGTTTGTGACCCCTCGTTTTTCACGGTTATTTTAACGGTGAATGTTGTCTCCCAGGGCTTGAACGTTGCCGAACGCGGGTAACTGGTCACGGTGAAAGTTATGTTTGACACGGCTTCTGACGGCTCTGGCAGGCTTGGCGGTACGGGTTGCCATGTTCCCGCTCCACCCACGCCCTCGCTTACTGGGCTTGAAACGCTGATTGTCTGCGCGAAGCTGTCTGTGGCTCCATCGTTGTCCGTCACGGTTAAGGTGACCGTGTAAGTTCCTGCCGTAGAATAGCTTTTTGTGTGGGTTGCGGTTGAAGCGGTTGTGCCGTCTCCGAAGGTCCACGAGTAGGTTGCGATTGAACCGTCTCGATCCACGCTGTCTGAGGCATTGAAGGTTATGTCTTCGTTGGTTTCTGGGTCGGAAGGCGTGAAGCTGAATCTTGCAATTGGTGATTTGTTTGGTGTTAAGGCTATTTCCCATGCGGTTTTCTCTGTTGGGGTCCACTTTTTGGTGTAGGTTTCCATGCCGTCTGCGGTTACCGTGAGAACGTAGGGATAGTAGGCGTATTCTGTGTCGCCTCCCGTCTGGTTGTAGAAGCTTCGGCTGATTGTCTGTGTCGGTATGCTTCCATTGGCCCATGTTAGCCATGAGCCTATTTGACCGCCACCTTGCCCCTCATAGGTGATTGTTACATTGGCTCCTTGATAGGCTGTTCCGTTCTGATATGTGAAAGTGAAGTCATACTCGTATTGATTGTAAACTTTATTGCTACTTGTTCCAAGCCAACCGAAAATCCAATCTATATTTCCATTTATTATGTAGTCATCATTCGTTCTATTATAGAAAACGATACTGAAATCAACATTTTTTATGATGACATTACTAACTGTGTATGAGGGTTCACTCCAAAGAAAATATAAGCCATACGTCGAATTGTAGATGTGAATGTTACTCATGGTTCCCTCTGTATTGCTTATGGCATAAGTGTTGGCAGTTTCCATGAAGAATGAAACGTAATTCATATCTAACGAACATCCATAAACACGCACATTTTCAAATGTAGAATCGTAAATTTTAGCATTATCTTGAAGGTTGTTTATCGTTGTTTTTATATTTGGACTTGAAATTTTTGATCCGTAGATTTCAACGTCTGCTCCACTTGAACACAGAATGAAATCGAGCAAATCGGCTGAACCTGTATAGAGAACATCAACACCGTTAACTCCTCTTTTCTCAACAGAATCAACACGGTTGCCTAAACGGAAATGTGCTTGGTTCTTTATGCAAATAAGATGGTTGCCACTTGAAGCCGTTGTAAAGGTCAGATGTTTGTTCGTATCTGCAAACCAAGTGGATGTTGTACCATCACCTATCACTATTCTTGCATCAAACATGAACTGGGTATCGTCGGTCTTCCAAACTACACCCCATTGACCTTGCTGAACCATAATATTCCATATTCCCGAACAGTTTATGTAAGTCACAGTCTTCCAATATTCGGAAGTCGAATAGGTTGTATTCGCACTAATTGCTATATTCTCTGTTTGACTTGAATCATCCTTCTCGGTTCCAGTTATATTACACCAGCCACTCGCTGTAAGGTCACTTGCTACAATTTCCAACGTGATTGATTTGTTATTTGCAGGGTTGACTTGTGTAGTCAAGGTGTGGTTTCCAGCAGAAGTGGTTAGCAACAAAATTTGTGTTCCAGCTTTGTCAGCTTCCCATAAATCCTTGAAATTGCATGGAACAGATTCTGTGTAGCCTGTAACCGTGATTATTCTACCGCTAAGCGTTATCGGATCGAGATGCCACTCAGTTTTGCCTTTTACGCCTTCAACCTTCGCCTCAAACTTTCCTGTGGAAACTGTGAAATCATACTCAAACAAATCCTCATAAGATAGAACAAGATTGTCGGGAAGATGAGCCCTTGTGATGTTGTAGCCTAACTCGAAAGTTTCAATTTCCTCAAGCTCTATGTGTTCTTCGGTAAAATTGGTGTTCACAATTTTGAAAGCAAGGCTCTCAACGTAATCGCTTATCCGCGAAGGAATATCCCAGACGTTCATGCCCCAAGTCACGTTAGAACCGAACTTTTCAACTACAACCTCGCTTTCGACTTCCTCTTCAAACTCAGCATCACCAACTTTCACTTTCAACTTAGTCTTGTGTTCCTCAACTTCAAACTCAAACTCGAAGCCTTCGCCAGAAGTAAACATGGCAACCTCAAAGTGATTGCCAAGCCAATCGAAAACAAACCGAGAATCGTTGAAACTTACACAAGTCTGCGGAATCACGTTAGGCATGAAACTAATGTTGCCCTTCACTAGTTCTTGTGCTTCAACATCAATAATGGTCTGTGGGAGTGAGGCTAAAGCAGAAGAGACAGAAAGGAGAATCAATATTGCTAAAACCCTAATCTTCTTTAGCCCCACCTCTTTCCACCCTTTTAGTCGAAAAGCTTCTCCCTTTTCCAAGACGGTCTTTTCTTTTGCTTCGTTTTGGGCCACTTCACACTCGGCTCTTTGCGTTTCTTCCATTTCACCTTTCGCGGTGGTGCTCTCTTCTTCCAGACACGTCTAGGCGTAGGCTTCTTGCGCTCCAACTCGCCGTAGACGATTGCGCCTCCGACAACCAAGATAATCACCACTGCGCCCGTGCCCATCAAGGCTGGGGGAGCCACAACTGCTGGTGGCAACACGACTGGCGGGATGATTGGGGGGATTTCAAGTGGTGGTATCTCTTCTTCGGGTGGCACGTAGCCTCCTCCGCCACCGTCGCCGTCTGGGGGAGCTGGCGCGTCCCAGCTCATGCTCAGCGTCTTCGTGCTGAAGGGCACGTTGAAAGTGAAGATGTTGTCGCTGAAGCTCCATGATCCTGTTCCCTTCGTGTAGGTGTTGTCGCCAGCCGTGAAAGAATAGGGTTCGGCTGTTTTGATCCAGTTGAGATTGTCCATTTTGAACGGTATGGTTCCCGACGCGGTGACGCTTGGCATCTGCCAGTTGTAGCTGCCTAAAAGGGAGGGAGTGGGCAACTCCGTGTTGTTTAACCCAAATAAGAGATAGTTTGAGCTAGAAACAAGGCGTTGAACGTAAGTCAAAATATTCACTGTTTTATCGGAATCTACGACAATGAACGTGCTGTTAACAAGGAGACTTTGCCACTCCACTTTAACCGACACCGACAGCACGGTTATCCCCGTGTAGTTAGCCCAGCCATTTGCGTCAGAAGACTTTGCGTGGTCTGAACCGTTGTTCATGGTTACTTGGCATGAAGGCAGCACCGCCGAGTCACTCGTGTATGTGCGTAAATTCAATTTGTAGGTTCCTGTGGTGAACGTAAAAAAGGCGAAGTTGACATCATACGGTAAGCTTGATCCATTAGCCCATACAACTCCAGTTTGACTATTAGTAGAATTATAGAAGGATTGGAGTGATGTTTCTTTAAGGTTTGTAGCACTCGCAAACGATTTCACACTACCCCAGCCTGACCGATACTCCCTCGATTTTACTTCATCACTCTTAGTCCAAAAAATAGCGAAGTCTCCAGTTGAAGCGTTGATGGTAATTGTTGGATACCCCTTGTCTTCACCTTCTCCTATGACTTCTCGTGTTTGCCAAGAAGTAGTCCGTTTAGCAAATTTTATAGTGTGCGTAAAAACAACTGACTTCAGATATGTAAGATAAATGTAGTCGTTGTCATCCGAAGATGCAGAGAATTTTATTCCCATAGCTTCGCCTGAACTTTCCTCTTCATCTTCCCAATCAGTGCCGTTCCATAATCTTCCATGACTCCTATAAATAAGGTATATTTTGTCTGAGCTTAATGGAATAGGAACAGCCATCTCTGTCGCCGCATCGGCAACATCCCATAACTTTTTAGGTGTTCCCCAACTGCTACCATCTAGATTTGCAGCCTTTACTGCATAAAGATATGCGTGCGTAGTGGGGTCCATATCAGTTAATTGATACCCTATCCAAGCATACCCTGTGGATGAAATGGTCATACAGGGGCGTCTAATTTGTTGGTCTCCAAGTGGCGAAACAACAACTTTGTCAGAATCCCACAGAATCGTGTTGTCACTAATTGCCCCGTAGTTGTATAACAAATCATCGCCTCCACCACCAGAACAGAAGGCGTAATGAAAAAGTGAACTGCTATTTGAATAAATCGAGAACTCATCGCCGTCATCGCAAGTTTTAATTACAGTTTCGGCGCTCCAACTATCACCATCGGAGCTTGTTCTATACACTAAAAATGAACCGTTAGAATAGAAAACCCAGTAATAATTGCTGACAAACCAAACTTTACGCAGACTCGGATACCGTGTTGGGAACGCAACCGTTGATGTTCCAATTACAGTTGGATCTATCTCAACATGAGCACCTTGTTTAATGTTATCTTTCCTCATCCTAAACCAGAAATAATCTTTTCCATCAACATTCTTGATTCCATGAGTGATTATCAATCCAGAAATGCTAATAACATCACTCCAATCGAAAACAACACTGAACTCATCATAGTTTAATTCATATTGATATTGAGCTAACTTAGTAACATATTTCTTAACTCTAGCATCAATACCAAAAGTGAGGCGATAGTTTCCTGAATGAGAAGCATCAAAAATTAGTGTTATTTTACAAATATTTTCTTCTGGATAGTCTCTGATTATTTGTAGGTCAGATTTAATACTCAGCCATTCTAGAGAAGATGAATCATACCATTCTAAATCCCATAAGGCATGTCGATTAAATTTTTGCCAAAACCGTGACCAATCTACATATAGCGTATCAACAATACTTCCTACAGGAGAAGGATTTTCTTGTGCCTTAACCTCTGGGATCTGCAATGGGAGAACAGTCAATAAACTAAACAAAAAAATCGAAACTAAGAGTAAAGGGTTAAGTTTCAACTTCACTGCCTCTTCTGTCACCTAAAGCTCAAAAACACTATATCGTAATCAATATATAAAACTTAACTGACTTTCTACATTGTTACTTTCTTTTTGATTCTGCTCTTAACTATCAACAATGCGCCAACGCAGACGAAAGCTAACTGTAGAGGCAACCAACTCCACTCTTCTTCTTCGATGGGTGCTCCAGGCTCTAAGCCAATATTTTCTACCGTTGTAGTCGAGCCTTTGGAAACTTTGATGCCCAGCTTCGTTTCGCTGTAGTACCCAGTTTTTTCGGCTGTCACATTGTAAGTTCCTGGGATAAGCTCGATTTGGTAATAGCCTTCGGTGCCACTGGAAGCCGAGAAAGTGTTGCCTGAAACAATCTCGACGGCGGTCACAGTGGCTCCCGTGAGTGGCTCAGCCGTTTCAGCGTCGAGAATGGTGCCGTCAATCCAGCCTCCAACAGCTTCTCCTACTTCAATAGTTATGTTCTGTTCTTCAATTACCCCTAATGGAATGACTTCCGAATCCCGTAGCTCACCTACGCATACAGTTACCTGAATATTGAAATCTCTATCAGGCATAACAGGGTAAAATCCCCATGCTGCTCTCTTAGACGGTTGAATAAGGATACTCACTTTGCCGAGGCTTTGATTGGTGTCCGTGTCAACCAGAAATATAATAAACCAATGCTCTTTTTCTGGAGCGTGGTTCCGAATCCAAACTACAATTGTAATCTTCATTCCAACCGGGGCTGAGTCTGGATAGTCAACGTCTACAACATGATCTTGTATCTGCAAAGTGGAGAGATACGGCAAGCTGAGGCCTAAGCATATCACGCTTATCCCTATTAGTAGTGTAATTGGCCTCTTCATTTTTTCACCTCATATGGCAACTGATAATAGCCGAAGCTCTTAGGGTAATTGGTTTCTTCAGTCGGTTTCTCCTCCTAAACGGTTGCCATTACTCTTGATTTCGACTTGTGAAACTTTCCTTAAAATACATGATGCCGCTGATCCCGATTGAGATTAGCCCTATCACCGTTAATAGTCCTAGGCCACCAAGGCTTATTCCATCCGAATCCGAATATGTGCTGTAAATCGTCATCTTTCTAAACAATGCTCCGCCATATGCCATCTGTCCTGTAATCGTATAGGCTCCGTATTCTGGAAGCGTGTATGTTGTCGACCACTCTAAATCCGTTACAACCTCCGTTAGCTCTTTACTCTCAAGAAAAACGTCGTTCTTCAAGACGCTTATTTTAACCTTAGTTATCACACTTCCTTCTTCTGTTGCATAGAATCTTATGTCCAAGTCTGGTGCGGTGACATATAACACGAGGTTCTCATCTGCCTTCTCTCCGTTAATTGTGAAGTATCCGTTAGGACCGCCTATGATGCCGTATGCTTCTACAGAGTCCATTACAGTTCCTTCGCTGTTCTTATAGATAAAGGTGAACTTCAATATTGTATCGTCTGAAAGCATCGGTACAAGCCAGCCATTTGGCTCCAACACGAACATGTTCAGATATCTTGTTAGCTGTGTTTCTGGCTCTGAATAGGCATCTCCGCTGATGCTGTCAACCTTGTACCATCCAGTCTCTCCAGAAACGGCGTGTTCAACAACGAATCCGAAGTCCTTTTGGTAGGTAGTAGGAGTTAGAGGTGTCGGTTCACCAGTGGTTCCATATGGTGCCCATGCCACTATCTCTTGTGGACCGTAAACGACAGTCGCAAGTGCTACGTAATCGATGACAATCAACGATATCCCAAGCAACAACAGCAACTGGTATTTTTTCAATTTCACGTCTTTCCACCTCCCCTCCTTGTCATCATATAATAGATAAGTACAGCGAGTAAGCCCCCAACTGGAAGCACATACTGTGAGTACCCCGCAAAGGGTTGATAACCAGTAATATGCCCGAGGAATGGGATGTCGAACCCTCCGATTTCGAACTTAACGATTATATCAGAGAAGTACCAGAAGCCAGCGAGAAACAACAGCGCAACGATTAAGCCTTTGGTTCGCCTGTTCACTTCCAAATGCTCCTCCTCTTCTTCACCAACACCCCAGAAGTTATGACGATTACACCAGCCAAAAGAACCCAAGGAAGATACTGCAACCAGTCAATTGCTTCTTCTTCCTCCCATTTGTAAAGCTCTAAGGTGACGCTGGTTTGGGAACCGCTTGCTACATTCACCGTGACTTCTTGAGGCTGATATACAGCAGTTGACCCAGATGTTACTTTTACGCTTCCTTCGTATGAACCCAACGAGAAGCTTATTGTTCCCTGTCCCTGAGCGTTAGTTATACTAGACTTGGTGTCTTGGGCGTATTCCACCGTGATAAAAATTCCTGTCACGGCAGATTCATCTTTTTGATATATTGTCTTCACGGTTAGAATTGTTTCCTCACCCGTCTTCTTCAACAATGTTCCTGTGGCAGTGGCTGTGTCGGTGACGGTTCCTAGAGAGTTTGTAATCGTGGCAGTTATTGAGAAAGATTGGTCTTCATCGGTGCCTAGATTGAGGATTTCTACGTTCCACCCTTTGGTTTCCCCTGGGGTCATTGATCCAGTGCCTATTGCGGGAGGATGTATTGACGCTGGCAGGTCGGATGGGTCTTTGGTGAAAGTTATTGTTCCTGAGCCTTCGCCTTCAGCGCATTTAACAGTAATGCTTGTGCTTTCTCTGTCTGCTATGTCGCCAAAATCTGGGAAATCTGTTATTTCAAATTTTGCGACTAGGGGTTCCCAAACAAACGTGTCCGTCAGCTCAGTTGAGATGTGAATAGTTATTAATGAAGATACTGCACCGAAAGGCATGTAAAGACGCATCTTGTCATCAGCAGTTATTTCCATCCTATCTAGCCAAGAAGGCATAGAAACTCTATGAATATTTCTATCGTCAAGGTATTCCATTAGTGACATGAAAGCTTGTTTTTGATATGGTAATGAACTTTTGTCTCCTGGAAATACTACTGGTACAACAGGTTTTCTTATATAAAGTTCTTCTGTGTCACCTTCTATCCAACCACCGAACCAATCTTCATCATATAGTCCAAAATTGTTTGCAAACGGGTCAACAATTGGTGCAGGTGAACCGAGTGCATAGTTGTTTTCTTCAGCAAGTCCTATATACCAGTAACTATCTCCATACCAATACGTAGCAAAAGAATCAGGTAAGCTAATTGTTGTCGCCTCACCTATAGGAAATGGTGATGTAATCAAAGACCGTGACTCTGTATCTGCTTGAAAAATGTAATCTTTATTGAAGAACAATATTTCACCCATCTGTGGTTCTCCGTAACCTGTTCCCAGTTTCCCTAAGTCAGTGACACGAATGTATTCGTCACCAATTTCTGGAATCCTATAAACCTGAGTTCCGCCAATCGTATCGATTGTTCGTTCTCCTATTTTAACACCATTCTTTAGCACCGTAACCTTAAAGGGTGTATGCAACTCCCAACTTCCCGTACCCCATTCCCTATGAACAAAATCTAAACTTGTCACCATCCAATCTTTTGACGGCTGTGTAAAGCCTACCATTGGAAACATTTTACTTTGCTTGCAACTGTAAGTAACAGGCGAGTAAATGCCCTGCTGTATCTCTAAAGGTCTTTCATAATACGGTTGCTCAGGGTCTATTCTCACAGTTATTTTGGACTGCGGTACTACTCTCTCGCCAGTTTGAGTGGTATCATCTGCATAGGTTTTTGATCCGTCACTGCTTTGGGCATAGGTGTTTCCAGGCTCTTCCTCATCATTGGCTAACTTTATTCCCGCCGCTTGGTCATTCATGTCAGTTGTCATTGTTATAATCCAGAAAGACCCTTTCCACTCGCCCGTGTTTGGGTCTTCCCAACCTTGAGGGTCAATCTCAACTTTACTAACTGATAAAACAGTTAATCTTAGGGGTCTAATATAGGAAAACAGAACAACTGAAACAATGGCAAGCATTATTATGACTAGCAAGGGCTTCTTCTTGAATATTCGCCGTATGTTCACCTTCACCATCTCCCCCTCGTCTGCCTCCAAATCACATAAACAACCAAGATGGCTGGAAGCGCGAGAACCAAGTAGCCCGCAATGTTTGGCGAACGATAGTCCTCAACGCCGAACAGCCAGAACAATTGGATAGCGATGAGCATTCCCACGATGAACATGAACAGCTTGGTCCTAGTGGGTGGCTTCATGATTCGCTACTCCTCAACCTCCTAAGCACGAACCATGTTAAAATAAGGCTGCCGATGGCTGGCAGAACGTATCCAGCGTAAACCTCTCCGACACCCATCACCGCGCCTTGAGACAGAAGCCACTCCTCATACAATGGTTGAAACCCCAAGCTCCAAAAAGTCATGACTAACGCGAAGATGAGTACGCCGACTATGTTCTCTGTTAACTTTGCCATAGCCCCCACACGCCAAAGATCACGACTGTGCCTCCGATTGCGAAAAGCACTATCAAGATGGAGAAGAACCCCAAGAAGAAATAGAGCAGGTTCACCTTCCTTTTTTTCAGATAGAGTAGGTAGACTAGGATAGCCACGAATAAGCCCCCTGCGAGGTTGCAGAGCAGACCCCAGCCGAAACTGTGCCACTTGTTCACGTTACCAGCCTCCTTTGCCCCTTCTGCCCAGAACATCCATCTTCCATGCGATTACGCTACCTACGAAAAGAGGCAGGAAATCCACAAGGGGAACAAACTCGGCAACCCCGATCAAAGCGTAAACGCCGATGAGGGAAAAAAGAATGATGATGCCGAACATGTCAATTACATCGCCAAGTATGGGGATGAAACCTCCAACAAAATCGACTCCATCCAAAACCAGAGCAAGCACAAGAGCAACCATAAACTTCAAGTTGTCATTCATCTTTTTCAAATCCCCATGAGGTTGTTTCCGAGATGCGCCAAAATTGCTGGGGTAAGTCTTCCGCTCTTCAAAACGACATACGAGAGGATTAACCCTGCGAATACCACGTACATGATTTTGTCTGGGCTTGACCCGTAGACTGCGAAGTGGTACACTCCGAAGATTAAGCCGCTTCCAACGTTGGCTACCATGCCGAATTTTATTTTCCAAGTTAGGAACGAGGTGAAGGCTCCCCTGAAAAAACGCTCCTCCGAAATCGCGTAAAATGAACCTATCATTGCTTGGTCGTAGACGCTGAGGGCCAAGGGCTGGGGTGGCTTGAACAATCCTTCTGAAACCAAGCTGCCTAGTCCAATGCCGACCAACGCGATAAGCGTGTACAACAGAATGTTTTTTGCCTCATGCGGTTCCAAAGTCACGTCGTGCTCAATCTTCTGTTTCATATACATCTGCAAAACTAAACCAGAGAGCAACAATATTGTGGGGATTAATAGGAAATCTGAAAATCCTACAAATGTGCTGAGGTACAGGAGAAGCATGATGCCAACCAGAGAAAGACCTAGCGATATGCTGTCTTCGCGTATTGGCTTCACGCTTTTGTCATTCTCCTTTTTCACGGGTTTTATTAGGGTTTAAAAAACTGGGAGTTTGAACGAGTATCCTTAGCAGTAGCGTTTGGCATCGCTTGCGAAGTTTGAGGGAAGTGTGAGAGGCATCAGGAGCCTCTCCGTTGCTACCAGACCTCGACTTTGGCGTACTTCTTCAGCAGGTACAGAAACACGACGAGTATGGCTGCTGTGAAAAATGGCAGTGTCATTCCGCCGACTACTGGGTTGACCAAGCCGTAGTCTACTAGGTAGCCTTCAACGATGCCTGTGGCCAGTAGGATGCACATGAAGCCGAATATTGCGTATATCCACTTTTTCACTTTTTCATTCCTCCTAAGTTGGAGTCGTCCAGTCGCCGAAGAGCATTGAGGTGACTCCCTTGCCGCTTGTGATCGAGTAGGTTGCAGCAGTTGTTCCTGAAACATCGTCCAAGCCGTAGTCTTTGACCATGCCGTAAGCCGATGTTATCGAGGTTACTACGCTTCCTATGTTGACATGCTTCTCTACTTGGAACTCGCTGAACCACACCATCATGCTGTACGGCGTGTTGGATTTGAGGGCTGTAGCGTCGATGGGGATCTTGACGGTTAGTTCTCCTTTGAAGCCTTTCACGGGGATTATCGGGTCGATTTGCTTGTAGAAGCTCTTTGTCAAGGTTGCTCTGCTGTCGCTCATCATCGTCCACCCGTAGCTGTATAACCTGTCTACGCCTATGCCTGTCGCGTTGGTGTTGATGATGATGAATGTTGGTCTTTCTAGGAACTGTCCAACCGAAGTCAGTGTGTACTGTGTCAAGCCGAATGAAAGGCTCGCTGTGTCCATGAAGAGGTCTACAGTTAACTCTTCGGTGGTGCTGCCGAGTGTCACATCGTTGTCCTGTTCACCGTCTTCGTCAACCCATGTGGCTCCATCCGTCACCGCGCTCATGTTGGTCGACTTGTACGACAGGTACATGTCCATCTGTGCTTCTTCTGCTCTGGGGTGAAGTGGAAACAGGCCTACGCCCCAGTAAGGTGTCGCGCCAGCGATGTATTGAACCTTGAAGCCTGTGCCTTCGCCTGTACCATCAATCTTGTACTTGTATGTTGGCGAGGTCTGCGTGGCCGTCAGTATGCCGCTTGTAAGCTTTCTCACGGGTGTGCCTGGAACCATCGGCGCGTAGAACCAGTGACCGTAATGTTCTGCGCCGGAGCCAGTGTCCAAGTCGCTTGTCGCGTGGAATATGAGCAGGTCACCGTAATTGTATGTTAGCGAGCTGCTCTCTGTCGCTTCGTCTATGTCTCCGAACTGCTCCCAAGTCTGCATGAAGTTTACTACGCCATCTTCGTCTGCGACTGTGATGCTAACGTAGTCGTTGGTTCCACCGTACAAGCTGGAGCCGTTGATCGCGTTTTTCAAGCCGAACTTTACGGCTGCGGCTTCGTAGACTACGCCAGGTATATCCTCGGTGATTACGCCTGGAACTGTCGGCTCTTCTTCTTCTATTCGCGCAGGGAAAATGGTGATGTAGCCAAGGTACGAAGCAATGAATATCAATCCTAAGACAATCGCTACGATCTTCCATGTGTCTTTTCGCATTCTTCCTTCTTTCCTCCTATCAATTTAACGTAAAGTAATGATGTTTCTGCATGGTTAAGTGTATGGTTAAAAACTGTTTTAATAATATTTTTATAGTAGTTCTTTAAGTATTTAGACTTGTACGGTTATCGTACAACTAGGGCTTGGAAGCAAATTGCGTAACCCTCTGAGAAACCTTGCAGACTGGATTCGAGACAGTAGACTTTACAGCTTCTTGTTTCGCACCGAGATTGAAGTCAGAGTGATAGCGATTAACAGCAAGGGAAAGCCAGTAAGCAAGTCTGCGGAGGGCTTCGATTTCAAGGGGCTTGTTTTGGATGGATACAAAGAACCGAGAAATGTTCAGATCATCGGGGGAACCCCGTATGTGCCTATTCGAGTAGGATGGAAGGAGAAAGTAGGGAGAAAAGTCGCAAAAGAGGGCAACCCTCATAAATTCATCTACAAGCTTAACGGCAAGCTTGTGCTATCGGAAAACCGAGAGGAGTACGCCATAATTCTTACAAAGCCAGTTGGAGGTGAGGCGAATTGAAGAAGGTATTTCCTTACAGGAAGGTTTTGGCTGTGCTGCTGGTTGCTTGGCTCGCAACAGGAATAGCTCTAGCTTACACCCTTATGACTTGGCATGGCACAGTAACGTGGACAGGTGTACAAGAAATTAAAGAATTCGAAGTTTACAATGTTCCGTCTGGTGGTACTCCTTTGGAAGAACCTTGGACACAAACTAATGACATTATACCGAGTCCGCATATAGTGGATTTCTATATAGAAAATATTGGCACCGTAGACATTACAGTTGAGGTAGATTTGATTAATGACGTTGAAGTTGGATGCACAGCTTTTTGGTCTGATGGTGGCTCTTATACCATTCCAGTAGGTACAAGGGCTCATGCGGAACTGGCATTGACATTAACAGGTGGAGGCAGTTATGACTTTGATTTCAATATTGCACCTTAGGGGAAAAAAGATTGACTGATGGCAAATCTCTGCGTGGCTTGTTCGAGGCTTTACTAGTGCTAATGATAATCAGCTTGCTCGCTTTTCACTTCACGGATGCCGCGACAAACTTCAGCTTGACAAAGCCTCTGATCAGCGAGTTCGTGGCTACGCCGAACCCGTTGAAAACCGAGATTGTTAATCTCACGGGAGGCTACAATGTCAACATGAGCAGGTATGACAACGCAACCGTAGTTATACGGAACACAGTCGCAGAAGAGGCTTCTGGAACAGTGACGGTTCAGCTTCTCAACGCCACGAACAGCATAATCGCCTACGGAGATGAGGAGTTTGCGTTACTACCGATCGCACAGCACACAACATACATAAATGTTGCTTTGACTTGGCAGGGAAACGCCACGATAGCAGACTACGCAAAGGGGAGGGTAACAATCAGTTGAATTTGCCTTCGCAGTTGATAAGCCAAATATTGTTCTACCTGCTCATTGTTCTGGGTGTTGCCATAGCCGTCGTTTACGTTTTGTGGAGGCGAAGAGGGGGGCGAGGCTACACGGAACAGTCAAGCTTTCCAGAAGCCAGCCCAGAGGAACCTCGACCCCAAATGAGTAAGGATTGGGAGAAAGCCATGTACGCAGAGAATCCAGCATCACCGTCACCGTTAGGCGAAGAATTTTTTAGTGACGAAACAGAGCTACCTCCGCAATCACCGCAAGCCCCATCGCATCCATCTAACCCAGAGAAACTCACCACGTTTGAACGGGTGATACTCAAAGGAATCCAAGAGGGCAACATGGAAATCGAGCTTAAACCAGTAGCAGATGCACGCAAACAGAAGCGAACGATAAAGCTTTTCGGCAACAAGTTTGAAGCAACCATACGCACAAAGAAGGCAACAGCAGAAGCTCCCTTGCCAGAAGAGGAAGATGACGATGCAATCCCAGAAGATAATAAAAGAGAGTGATTCTAATGGAAAGAAACGACTTATATGAGTATATTGTAATCTTTGGCGTTTACTTTTGGATGATTCTTAGCGGAGTTGTCTTCCCTGAGCAACGCACGTTGCAAATGGCGAGCAACACAGTTTCAATGATTGGTATGTTCCTTTTCCTCTTCCTAAAGGAAGCGTATGTGCAAGTGGTGGCATCCAAGTATGATTACTATCGATGTGTGGTTAGACCCTTAAACAAGATACTGCACCTCTTCGCCAAAAAGGGAGGCTTCAATTCCGTTGCCTCGGTAAACAATCCTAACTTTTACACTACAACATTGCCGTTGGGCGTTAAGCTAAAGGTGAAGCCTTACGGTGAAGTTGAGAAAGTCGTTTTGAAACATGAGTATCCTTTCGAGAAGCGGGTTATCACAGCGTTTGGCAAATGCAGCTACAAAGGTAACATCGTTGACCATAGGGGCACGGCAACCCTGATTGTTTATGAGTTCCCCGAAGCCAGCTCAGATGTTGACCATGCAGAGCCAGTGCCGACATACTACTTGAAAGACGCGCCTGGAGACTTCATGATAGGTCCGATAAGCCCCTCTTTGCCAGCAATAAGCGGGAACCCAAACGCAAACGTAATCATCCAAAAGCTTAAACGACGACTCCTCGTTGCGAACCAAGCGTTAGCAGAGAAGACTAGGCAAGCGAGTTACTGGCATCAGTTCGCTATTCAGCTTGAGGGAGCACTTAGGCATACGAAGGAAGAGTTAAGTGGACTGTTACGAAATGCTCCTGACTTCAAAAAAGGCGTGATAAGGTACGCGCAGTCGTATGTTACAGCCATTGACGATATTCGTCAGCTTGCCAAGATGGGTTCTCCTTGGAGGATGCTTCTTAAGCCTTGGATGGGTTTAGTAGTTATTGCCGCGTTAGGCATGATTTTTCTATCCACGCGACCTGATATACTACAAGGGATGGGTAAGTTCATCAACAACCCCTCCAATCAGATATGGGTTCTACTCATCGCTGTAATCATGGTTGGAGGAGTTTACTACCTAGCTAAAATACTACGGAGAAGGAAGTCGTAAGCATGGTTACGGTTTCGGTGGAGAGAGGGAAAAAGGACAAGTCTAAGGGTTTCCCAAGTCTAAGAGATCAGTTAGCACAAGGTGGCATTAAGGTTTATACTGGTGAACAACTTAAAGAGCGTCTTGCAAAGTTAGAAGAGCTTATTGAAAAAATCAACCGCCCATTGCAAGGAAATACTCCCCTTGACAAATTACAGGATTTACTCAAAAAGATTAAAGAGGTGGACTTATTCGTTCATGTATCAAGCATGGCTTGGGCACGAGCTGGATCTGATGCAAAATATAGACGCGCAGTATCAGGATACGAATCTCTTGTACAACAGAACATAGAGGATATCACTATTGTAATATCCGACCTCAAAGGTAGAGATAAGGTGGAACAGATGAGTATGGCACTATATCGTCAACTCTGGGCGGGTACGTTCTATTTTCAGTTCGCAAAATTCCTAACCAGCGTCAGCTTCTTTGACAAAGACATTACTCCAACTATAGATAATGCAATAGTTGTGCCAACAATGCAGATCGG
>JABXJW010000359.1 GCA_013375395.1 Desulfobacterales bacterium | reverse complement strand
TTTCCGCATCGGCCAGGATTTTCTGGGCCTCTTCCAGGCTGATTTTAGGATCTCCCTTATGTAGCTTCGTCCGGCTGACCTGATCTCGGGCATAGATGATCTCAACGGACTTCCTTATATCGGAGGTTTCCATGCCACCCCATAAGGCAACCTGGGTTTTGTCATAGATTTCTATTCTCCTTTGATCCAGCTTCCCTATGATGTCAAGGCGAACCGCACTCCGAAATGCCATTGGAGTATGCGGGAAAAACTTCAAGCGGTCGAATTCGTCTTTTATTATTTTTGCGGCACCTTTGACCTTCTCTCCGATAGTCACTTTCGGAAGCGCAACCGAAGGAATTCTCATCCGAACCCCTCCCCGCTCTTTCCGCGCCTTTTCCTTTCGTAATCCCTCCTGGTAGTATTTGTCTATAACCTCATCTAAACGTCTAACCTTAGCGGTTTTCAGATCGATCCTTTCCGGGCCTACAAGTTCGGCCAATAATTTCGGATAGTCCTCGAGAACTATATCCCTAAAAGGACCCTTTTCATCGAAGAAAGTGGCTTGCCAGAAACCAGGTTTTTTCGCTGAGGGCGTAACTCTAATGGTCACGGGACGTTCATAACCCCTAACTTCAGCTTCAAAGGAAACGGGTCCGTGTTTATCCACCCATTTTTTGACTGTTTCCTTCTGGGCAGCTATTTTCTCTCTCGCTTCTGCGAATACCTCCTCCGGTAGTTTGCGAGGGATAAATCCTCTCTTCTTGGCATACTCCTGGAGAGCTTTGACGGCCTCTTCCCTGGTAGGATAGTAGGCCTTCGCTCCACGCACTTTAATGCGGGTTCCCTTCAATCCCTTTTTGTGGGCGGGAACTCTGTAGAAAGTCCAGTTTCCTTGAGGGGCCTTATCAACCTTGATGTAGTTTCCCTTCGCGTCAAAGAACTCTTCGGCAACTTTTTCAACAGGAGGAGCAAGTTTAGGATACTCGGCCAGCACTTCGGGAGGGACGGGTTTGCCTTCGGAGAGGGCCCTTTGGATAGCTTCTCTATGAGGTTTTAATAATTTTTCTGTTTCTCTCAGAATATAATCAGGTTTTTCGGCTTCTTCGGCGGTCCAGCGTCTTTTAACGTACTCTGTCCAATATTGATCTCTCGTCATTTCCCACGGCTTTTTCCTTGTGGGTGGCGCAACCTTGACCTCCCTTTGAATTTGTTCGGCAAAAACTTGGCTTCCTATTCCCTTTCTTCCTTCTTCACCAACAGGAACCCATCCCTTGTCGGTTTTCACCCACCCCTTATCTTCCCATGAAATTCGACCACCTTCGGGAATATCAAGAAGTTCCTGTGTGGTTTTCCCTAAATCTCGAGGATCGCTAATGGGATAGATTTTAGGCTTCTTGATCTTTTTGGGCACAACGATGAGCCCGGCTTCCCTAGCCTGCTCATGCAACTCGGGTTCCTTGGCCATAAAATCAGTGGTGGAGCTTTTCGTGCCCATGACTATGGCGACGGGTTTGCCCTTATCGAAGGCCACCGCTTTTGTTTCTTCGGGGGAGACCTTCCAGGCGGCATCAGGATAGTGCTTCTTGACGAACTGGATTTTCTTCTGTCTGACATGGGCATACTGATCTCCCACTCTGAAAATGGAAAGGGGTATCTCCATATATTCCCTCGGGTCGGCATAAATCGGCTTCCTTGAGACTGATTGCTGCTCCGCTGTTCTGAGGGCGTTGTAGGCGAATTCGGCATCCTGAAGATTTTTCTCCTCCGGCATAATATCCTTGACAGCAGGTCTTTTCTCACCATAAGCGGCTTTATATGCCTCGTTAGGTTTTGACTTTGCTGGAATTTCAGCCTTTATCGCCATTTCACCGTCGGAGATCCACCCCTTCTCTTTCATAATGATGTAATCACCAAATTCCACCTGTTTCCCAGCAACGGGAACGGCCTCGGGGTAACCCGCAAATCCCTTTTGTCTTTGCTTGAGAACGGCCCACTCCTTCCTTTTAACCAAATTCTTATAAGCCTCCAGAGCCTCTTTCGTGTTAATAATCTCGTGCTCCCCATCGACCTTGAATTTGACGGTTTCCTTCCATCCTGGGAGTTTCTTCCCGTCTTCGGTAACGGTTTCCTCGATAGTGGGAGCCTTCTTGATAGCCTCATCGATCTCCTTCATAAGTTCCGCATGTCGGGGAAACACCTGGACCCGTTTGCCCACAACCCTGGCCTCGGGGAGTTTTGGGGTAACTACGGCCATGGGCTTTTCTTCATAGACACGAGGAACAGGTTCTCGGACCTCAGGCGCGGGTCTTGCAGCTACACCTGGAGGTCCAGGCAATGCTCTCCGAACAGAAGGCTCAGGCGGTTTTCCTCGGACAAAAACCTCTGTCGGCTCTGCCCTGAATCTTTTCATCACCCATTCAAATGGCTTCCGTAGTTTCCGTTCGGTGAGTTTTCCTAATTGTTTATACTTTGCTAGTTCTTCCTCTGTTGCTTTCGCACCACGGTTTATTTCCACCATCCTTTCATAGCTAAGACCCAATTTCTGTATCTGTCTGACAATAGGCATGGGGTCTTCTCTCCATAAGACCCGGGAGAATCCTTCCTTTACTGCTCGGCCAACGTAAGGGAGCGCTCTTGCCCCTTGAATCCCCGCATATAAAATGATTCCCAGCCAAATACCCTCTTCAGCCAATTCAAGATTTTGCTGATCCTCAACAAATTGTTTGGCTTCTTCGGGAGGCATTGGGGTCCATGGTAAGCCATACTTTTCGGGATTTATAAAGTG
>JABXJW010000358.1 GCA_013375395.1 Desulfobacterales bacterium | reverse complement strand
CAGCGCTACGTCGAGGATGACAATCCGCGGAGAACGCAGTATTGGGGCAAAAGATGCCATTTATGGATTGAGCATATTCATATGTTCGATCTTAATGCACCTGTTCATAACCACTGCAAGACCGGCCTCGCGAGCCTTGTCTGCCGCACGGTTATGGGCAATGCCCAACTGCATCCAGACTACTTTGGCCCCGATCTCTATTGCATCATCCACAATAGGCGGTATGGCCTCCGGCTTTCTGAATATGTCTACGATATCCACCGGGAAAGGTATCGCCTTCAGGTTGGGACAACACTTTTCGCCGAGTATCTCCTTTTGGCCGGGATTGACCGGAACGATCCGGTAGGCGTTGTCCTTGAGATACTTGGCCACCTTATGGCTGTCTCTTTCCGGCTTCGGAGAAATGCCTACAACAGCCACTATCTTGCAGCTCTCAAGGATCGTCTTGATTTCTTCAGACGGGGGGTTGTATTCAGGCATCTCACACTGTATATCAGCCATGTCCGTATCCTAATCTGTAATTGCTGCATCATATTAGAGGGAACCTGTGAGGTCAAGCTGCAATGATCCTCTGGGATTTGGATTCGGCTTGTCGCGCTGGGAGTTAACTATGGGACTTTTTTCTTTCGCAAGGAAACTGGGACAAATACTTGGCCAAAGGCCGAACGTACCTGCCGCCTTTGGCGAAAATCGACTGGTCCAAACCATTCTTAACCGCAGGAGCATAAGAAAATTCGTCGACCGAGATATCAAAGACGATGAGATGGCCCTTATCCTGGAAGCCGGCAGACTGGCGCCTTCCACGGTCAATATGCAAACATGGTCCTTTGGCGTGTTCAACAGAGAATCCTGGAAAGACACGTTCGGCCGCGCCACCCCATACGGGGCCATGAGGGCCGTCATGGCCCTCGGCGACGTCACACGTATCAAGCGATCTGCCGATATCTTCCCGGATGCCCCGCTGGTGGAATACACAGTTGGCGTCATAAACGCCTCACTGGCCGCAATGAACATGACCATCATGGCAGAAGCCCTTGGGATCGGCAGCGTCATGCTGTCCGATACCGGAAAGACCGGATTTTTCAGCGCCACATATCTCCGAGAAACACTGAAGCTTCCATCTGGAGTGTACCCGCTCATGACCATTGTCTTCGGCTATCCAATGCGCAAGGATCTGCCCATGCCGCCCAAATTCAAGATGGAAGATATTACCTTTTGCGGCGACTACAAGCAGACCGAAGAGGCCGGGGTTCAAGAATGGTTTTCATTGATGGAGGCGGGATACAAGGCCGGCAACCTGTTTTCTTCTTTTAAGGCAAAGCTTAATTACTACAGGGGCAACTTGAATAGAGCCGAAAGTGAACTGAAAGATATGATACTGGGACAAAAGTGGAAAACGTAAGCTATCGTCGATTCAGTTAAAATTCCCCTCGGTCCCCCTTTCAAAAAGGGGGATGCTTTGGTCCTCCCATTTTGTAAAGGGGAGTTAGAGGGGATTTTATATGAATTTTGGCTCATGAGGTTATAGACAAGACAAGTTATAAAGCGCGCAAGGATTCGGGTCTGAGTGGCATATCACCCTTCAGCGCCCGGTCTATGAGGCTGATTGCCGTTGTTTTGTCCCTGGGCAGCCTTGCCTTGATAGGAAGGTAGTTGGAGGCATGGTTGGCGTAAAACAGGCCTGATGAAAGATCGGTGTTGGCTATCATGGTCTTGAGTTCCGCCAGCATCTCAATAGGGCTGATCAGCTTGAACCGCCCTTGCGCATGGTCGCGGCCCAGAGGCGTGTTGGGAAGGAGCATCAGGCTTAAGGCGCCTATGTGGTTAGGGTCCATGGCGCTGAGGGCGTGGCCCGTGGCCTGGGCGTGCACGGCAGAGCGTTCAGTGCCCGCCAGACCGAGCAATACGGTCACAGAGAGCTTGATCCCGGCCTCCATGACCTTTCGTCCCCTCTCCACCATGGTATCCACGCTGACCCCTTTTCGAACATTCTTGAGAGTGACGTCATCGCCGCTCTCAAGGCCCATGTAAACAATACCCAGCCCGTTGTCACGCAGGGAGATCAACTCCGCCGGCGTTTTGCTCCTGATGCTCTTTGCATTTCCATATATGCCGACACGGGTCACCCATGGGAGGCGCCGGCGAATGGTCCTCAGCAGCTTCAAAAGCCTGGCCTGCGGCAGTATTAGCGCATCGCCGTCAGTGAGAAAGACGCGGCGCTGACGCCTGCAATAGCGGGCAGCAAACTCAATGTCGTTTTCAATAACCGAGTCCGGCTTTATGCTGAAGCACACATCCTTGTACGTGCCGCAGAAGGTGCACTTGTTGTGGGAGCACCCTACCGTCACTTGCAGGATGATGCTGTGCGCCTCACTCGGAGGCCGGATGATTATGCCCTTATAGTCCATAGTATTGTATTTAGTCCGTCAACAAAGAGATTCGTGTTTGTTCTGGTAGAAAATCTTTTGCCGTATTCAATCCAAAGTGAGCTAAAGTGAACTAAAATGCCTAAAGTGCGCTAAAATTGTGGAGCTTGCCTGCGGCAAGGACAATTATAAAAAAAGAGGGTTTTGGTTGTGCCACTTGCCGGGTCACCCGCAGGCAGGCGCAAATTTCATGGATTTGCCATTGAGCGTCTATGCCCAAGTTTGATGATCTCGTAAAAAGTCCAAATTAGACGGCAAAGTAATCCGCCGAAGGCGGACCAAATTCAAGGCGCGCAAATCCTGAGGAATGAGGCGTACTTATGGTACGCCGCAGTGACGAAGGATGCAGCGCAAC
>JABXJW010000058.1 GCA_013375395.1 Desulfobacterales bacterium | reverse complement strand
CCTGTGCCTGTGATCATATTGCCCCAAGATGTCAACGCATCCGGATCCGGACAACAGGCTGTTTTCAGGCATGTCATATTTGCTACCGACTGGGCACCTTCGTCCGAGAAGGCGATGGGTTGTCTCTTAAACTTCGCAGAGATTGTTAAGGAACTAGAGGTCGTTCATGTCATAGACAAGAAGCCGTCTGTAAGAGATATGCGAAATCTCAAGAAGAAGCTTACCGAATCGCGCAAGATATTCCTGGATCACGGGATAGATGCCGAGGGACACATCTATGCAGGTAAACCGTCTGATGAGATCGTGCTGGCGGCCAGGAATTATGATGCCACCTGTATTGTCATGGGGACCACCGGCAAGTCGGCCCTGAAAAACTTTTTTTCCCATGGTTGTTCCTATCGCGTAGCAGAAGGGTCGGGCGTACCCACATTGGTTGTCCCTTAACTCCTGATAGAGCCAAACCCACCCCCTGGAAGTGGAAGGCCGGGGGGGCGGAAGGAGAGTAAAGATGGAAGTCACGTTGTTGCTTGAAGCTACAGAAAACGCTTTCAGGATTCTACAGCGGGCGAGGGAGCATGCAGTAGGTGTATTGGATACGGCCGTTGAGTTTACGGCAGAAGAAACCAGATATTGTGATGAAAAAAGGTGCCGGGCCCTTTTCACGGGGGCCCAAAGAAAAAAAACGCAGATTCACAATTTTGTGGGCACGTCCATAATCCTGTTTGCATTTTGGATGCTGCTCTCAGGCAAATTTGACGCCTTTCATCTTGGCCTTGGGGCGATTTGTTGTACCCTGGTGGCTTACTTATTCCATGACTTATTGTTTGCCAACGTAAGGGTTGGGGACATGCGCATAGTAACAGCCAGGTTCATTGCCTATATTCCGTGGCTCATCGAACAGATTGTGTTGGCCAATATCCACGTGGCCTCTCTCGTTCTCCGACCCAAGATGCCGATAGATCCTCAGATCATAGAGTTTAAGACAAAACTGGAAACCGATATTTCATGCGTAACCCTGGCTAACTCCATTACCCTAACACCCGGGACTATTACCATCGATATCAAAGACGGGGTCTATTATGTGCACGCCTTGAGCCAAAAGGTTGCCGATGACCTGAACGCCGGTGAGATGGAAGACAGGGTGGCTCATATATTTATGGAGGCAGACCATTTGTACGTGCAGGATGTGCTGGATGCAGCGCGAATATATCAAACGCTTCGTGTATAAAATCGCTGCGCGATTTTATGTGACGCGGCCTCCGGCCCGTAAGCTTCCGGCTCGTAGAGCCTACAGCTCGGAGAGGCCTACGCCTCAGAGGGCTTCGCCGCTTAGAATTAGAAGAGGAAGGAGAACAGAATGACACGGGCCAGTGATGATGTGATCATAAAGGCACTGGCCAGGTTACTTATGCCGTTTATTGTGGCTTATGCCCTCTACGTGGTTATGCACGGGCACCACAGCCCGGGCGGGGGGTTTCAGGGCGGAGTGATTCTGGCTGCAGGTTTTGTATTGTTAGTCGTCACACACGGTTTGGAGCAAACGAGGAAGCGTATGTCTGAAAAGCTTGCAGGTGTGATCAGCAGCATCGGGGTCTTCATTTATGGGGGCATCGGCGCCCTTTGCCTGATCCTTGGAGGAAATTATCTCGACTATGGAAAACTCAGCAAGATTCTTTTGGTTACTCCGGCCGAGGCCAGGTCACTGGGAATCTTGGGAGTTGAGATTGGGGTCGCCTTGGCGGTCATGGCGGTCATGTACATAATATTTTTTGCTATATTCACGGCCGGGGAATCACCGGAAGACGACGGGAGGGCGGAATGACACAATTCTTCTTGTTTGTCGGTGTGGGAATGTGTGCGCTGGTCTTGCTCTGCCTGTATAGGGCCACCTACGGGCCCACTGTCTTGAACAGGGCGGCAGGGATCTCTGCCATCGGCACCAAGACGTTGATTATTTTGCTCCTCATGGGCGTTATCTATGACAGGATAGACATGTTCATCGACATCAGCATGGTCTATGCCCTATTAAACTTCATAGGGTGCGTGGTTCTGGCAAAGTATCTTGAGACGACGGGAGAGGTGTCATGCTAGTCAAAGACGTTATATCCATATTGTTCATGTTGGCCGGCTTCTTCTTCTTTACGACGGCCACCTTGGGTCTCCTGCGGTTGCCCGACTTTTACGCAAGGCTGCATGCTACGGGCAAGGGGGACACTTTGGCCGTGCTTTTGTCTCTCGTGGGGCTTGCTGTTTACCACGGGTTTTCGCTGACCAGCGCAAAGATCGTTTTTATCGCCGTCTTTATGTTTCTGGCCCAACCCACGGCCACCCACGCCATTTCAAGGGCGGCGTTTCGGTGTCAGATTCAGCCGTGGACCGTAGCGAAAGGGAGAGAAAAATGATCCTGCCGTTCGATTTGATCTTGGTTCTCTTTGTATTCATATGTGCCATAGCAGCTATTACCGTAAGAGATCTTTTGAGCGCGGTCGTCATCCTTGGGGCCTACAGCTTTTTTATGTGCCTGCTGTGGACCCAGATGGCTGCTGTTGATGTTGCCTTTACGGAGGCCTCTGTGAGTGCAGGCATCGGCACTGTGCTGTGCATAGGGGCGGTGAGCAAAACCAGGAGGAGGTCAAGAGATTGAAAATTCTAAGCGTTATTGCAGGGGTGCTTGTAGGGGCCGCACTTATCTATGGGGCCCTTGATATGCCTAAGTGGGGCGACCCCCATTCGCCTGCCAGCTCGCACGTATCTCCCTATTACCTTCGGCACAGCATAGAGCATACGGCAACCCCCAACGTGGTTACCTCCGTGCTTGCCGACTACAGGGGCTACGATACCCTGGGTGAGACAACGGTGGTTTTCACTGCCGGAATCGCATGTATATTGTTATTGAGAAAAGGACGCAAAAGACAGGGGAAGCGGCATGTTTGACTTCATAGTTAGCTATTACAACTATTGGGTATTCATAGGACTGATGATGGTAGGCTTCTATGCCATGATGGCAAAGAGGAACCTGATAAAAAAGATCATCGGCATGAACATATTCCAGTCGGCCATCATTTTCTTCTACATCTCCACATCCGTCAAGAAGGGGGGCGTGACCGTGCCCATACTGGAGCATGGGCATGCTGCTCATGCGGCTGATGGCCTTGAACATGGGGCCCATGCCGTTGATATCATGCAATACGCCAACCCCCTGCCTCACGTGCTCATGCTTACAGCCATTGTAGTGATGGTAGCCACTCTTGGGGTGGCGCTGGCGGTAGCCATTATGATTTACAGGAGATATAACACGTTGGAGGAAGACGAGATCATCAAGTTGCTTAGAAGAGGTTGAGACGATGACAGGACAGCTCCCGATGTTAATTGTAGTCATTCCGTTGATATCTGCCTTCCTTTGTCCCCTTATCGGACTGTGGAGGAAAGATGCATGCTACTATTGGCTCATACTGGCGCTTTCAGCATGTGCCGTCGGGTCCATTGATACCCTGGTTACCGTAATTTACGGCGGCACCATTCACTATCATCTGGGAGGTTGGGCTCCTCCCTTCGGGATCGAGTACGTGGTTGATCATCTGAACGGCATGATGTTGGTTATCATATCCGTGATCAGCCTGGCAGTGGCCATCTATTCCAAGAGGAGTATTGAAGAGGAATTGCCCGAAAAAGTGGTCTACTTCTACACCGCGTTTTTACTCCAGGTCACCGGTTTTTTAGGCATTGTCATAACCGGGGACCTGTTTAATCTTTATGTATTCCTGGAGATCGCCTCTCTGGCCGGATATGCCCTGATCGCCATCGGCGAGGATGGGGCGCCCCTGGCCAGCTTTAGATACATCGTTATGGGAACGATAGGTGCCTGTTTCTATCTGTTAGGGGTTGGCTATATCTATGTGAGCACCGGGTCTCTTAATATGGCCGACGTTCACCAAATACTACCGCAGCTGTACCGTTCCAAGGTCATAATCACGGCTGTTTCATTTCTGCTTGCAGGCCTGGCCGTCAAGATGGCCCTCTTCCCAGTGCATGTATGGCTGCCGGATGCCTATACCAAGGCCCCTTCAGCAGCCAGCGCCCTGATCGCACCCTTGATGACCAAGATATCGCTCTATGTCATGATCAGGCTCCTTTTCACCGTGTTCAAGCCTTCCTTGTCCATTGAACTGCTTCCGGTCGCCGACATAATGGTCTGGGCAGGCGTCATCGCCATATTGGGAGGCGCAATAATGGCCCTTGCCCAGACTGATTTCAAAAGGATGCTGTGCTATATTGTTGTGGCAGAGGTTGGCTATATTGTTGGGGGTGTAGGGCTGGCCAATGCGACAGCAATGAAGGGGGCCATTCTCCATATCCTGAATGACGCAGTCATGACCGTTGGGCTTTTCACGGTTGCCGGCATTGTCGTGTACAAGACGGGACGTCATGATCTATCTGACTGTAAGGATCTGTTTAAAAAAATGCCCTTCACCATGGCTGCTTTTGTGGTCGTCGCTCTGTCCATCATTGGGGTCCCGCCAACCTGCGGCTTTTTCAGCAAGTGGTACCTTATCCACGGAGCCGTGATAGCCAAGCATTGGGCATTTCTGGCGGCATTGCTTTTGTCCAGTCTCATTAGTGTGATCCTTTTTTTTCGTATCATTGAAATCGGATACGCATTCCGGCCCTCTCACGGGTGGCATAGCGGCGGCGGCCATGCTGCGGCGATTGACGAAGCGCCCCTCAGTATGTTGATCCCGACTATTGCTATTGCCATAGCCATTATTCTGATCGGTCTTTACAATCAGACGATTTTGTCCAACATCATTGCGCCTGCTGTGCCGGTTTTATAAGCGAACGGGAGCATTACCTGTTTGTTAATTGCTACCAAAATGGGCTTAGGTAGGTCGTAGTGAAGAAGTGAGCTAAAGTGCCTAAAATGCCTAAAGTGAGCTAAAGTTGAGGACTTAAAGAAAATGTTTTGTAAGTGTTGGTTTGTATTTTTTAACTTTAGGCACTTTAGTTCACTTTAGATCACTTTAGGCACTCCATAGTGTAGCGTCAGGATGCGAAAAGGAACCGGGAAATTAACAAACGTGTAAGGCAGCCATAAGGAGGAAGACATGAAGGAGAAGACTATTATGGTACTTATCCTGATGCTGTGCGTGATCTACTCCTATAACATGCTCTTTTGCGCTCCCGCTGTTTCTGCTGAAAAGGCAGGTCAAGAGGCCGTCTATGTAGGTATGGAGAAATGCAAGGGGTGTCACCCAGAACATGTAGAGACATATTCTGAGTGGAAGTACTCCAGGAACTTTCGCATCCTGGAAATGAGGGGCAAGCAACACGACCCCCAATGCCTGCCGTGTCACACCACCGGTTATGGCAAACCGGGTGGCTTTGCAAGCGTGGAAGAAACGCCCCACATGAAGAATATCCAGTGCGAGGCGTGTCATGGGCCTGCAAGCTTACACGTAAAAGCACCTACTGTGGAGGAGCATCAAAGGACTCTGAACATCCCCAAGAACATCTGCACTACGTGCCACCGTCAGCATAAGCATATAGGATATTGAGGCCGATGGGGCGAATCATGCCGTTGTTGCACAAGTTACGAATCAGGCTGCGTGTAACCAGTCTAAAGACCAAGGTGATATTAGGCATCAGCCTAATCCTGATTGTAGTAATGGGACTGTTTACTTATTACGACATGTCAACGCGGACAAGATTTCACCTTGAGATGCAGGAAGCGCGGGCATTTGAAATCTCTGGTACGGTTATGAGAAGCATTGAGTACCCCATGCTGGACGGAGAGATGGACGACGTGCAGGCCATCTTGGAAAGGTTGAACACATTGGAGGATGTGGCAGAGGTAAACCTTTGCGATCCCGCAGGCACTATCAAATACAGTGGGTTGCCTGCCAACGTAGGCAGCATTGACAATTGTGAGATTACCAAAGAGGCGTTGCGTGCCAGCTCTGTAGTTAAGGGTTGGGAGATATTGGGAGGAGAAAACATACTTCATCATGCCATGCCTATTTCCAATGAGAAGCCTTGCTACAAGTGTCACGGAAGTGAAAAGAAAAAATTGGGGGTTTTAACCGTGGGCATTGGCTGGGGCCGAGTGGAGGACAGGATAGCAGCGCAAAGGAATAGAGGGATTACCTTGGCCTTGATTTCCATTGTAGTTGTGGGTTCTTTCTTAACCCTGTTTTTGTCCAAGCATGTTACCAGGCCGCTCGCTACACTTACCGGATTGTCGGATCAGGTTAGCCGTGGCAAGCCAAGCCTTGAATTCGGCAGGGTGTTGAAATGCTGGGAGGCAAAAGAATGTGACAAGACTAACTGCCCGGCCTACGGAAATACTGAGACTGTGTGTTGGTATATAGGTGGTACGCTCTGTCAGGTTCAACCATCGGCGAGATTTCCACAAAAGCTGGATATGTGTCGTGAATGCACAGTATATGAAAATAATGTGGGTGACGAGATAACCCGGTTGGCGGACTCTTTCAAGCACGCAGTCTATAGACTAAGGGCATATGAAGAGGAGCTAAGGCAGTCCGAAGAAAAATACAGAGCATTGTTTGATACCGAGCCGAGCCCTATCTTTATTCTGGATCGAGAGACTTATGGAATTCTGGATGCAAATGCCAGGGCTAATAGTCAATATGGGTATTCAAAGGAAGAGCTTGTCAAAATGTCTTTCGTGGATCTGGGAGATGAAGAAGATGGGCCGGAAATTGTGTCGACCCTGAAAGGCATATCCAACAGTGGACGTGTTTTTTTGCCCAGAAAGCAGCATCGCAGAAAAGATGGGGGGTTGATCTATGTCAACATCCATGTGTGTGCTGCTCGGTACCTGGGAAGAGATGCACTTATTGCCACAACAACCGATATTACAGAAAGTATAAAGAAAGAGGCCCAGTTGGCGCACGCCAGCAAGCTGACAACCCTTGGGGAAATGGCCACGGGTGTGGCCCATGAGCTCAATCAACCGCTGACTACAATACAGATAGCCAGCGATTTTATGTTGGATACGGCCAAGCAGGGCAAGTGGGTACCCATAGACTTGTTGATCGTGATTTGCGAGCAGATGACGGAACAGGTGAGTCGGGCGGTCGGCATTATAAACCATTTGCGACAATTCGGGCGCAAGGACGAGGTCCAAAAGGAGAAAGTCGATATCAACAAACCGCTTGAGGGGGTTTTTACTTTGTTGGGCCGGCAGTTGAAGTTGCGCGGCATCAAGGTTGTGCTCGATCTGAAGGACAACCTGCCCCATATCATCGGTGACAGTAACAGGCTTGAGCAAGTATTCATAGATCTGGTAGTCAACGCAAGGGATGCCATGGAAGAAAAGAAAGAAAAACTTGCCGGCGAGGGTGTTAAGAATACCCTTACTGTTAGGTCTTTTGAAGAAAACGGCCAGGTGGTTGTTACCATAAGCGATACTGGCACGGGAATCCCCGATGAGATGAGAGATAAAATCTTCGAGCCTTTCTTTACTACTAAGGAAGCCGGTAAAGGGACCGGACTGGGATTGTCAATTAGTTATGGCATTGTAAAGGAGTATGAGGGCATAATTGAGGTGGAAAGCGAAGCTGGAAAGGGCAGCACTTTTAAAATAGCTTTTCCGGCATATGGTGAAAACCAGGAAAAGGTTTGATGCCATGTCGAAGATCTTGGTGATTGACGATGAAGATAGCATCCGGAAGCTTTTGAGCATTTCCCTGATCTATAAAGGCTATGAAGTGGTAACGGCCGAAGATGGCGAAGAAGGGATTGAAGCTTTTAAGAAGGAAAGCCCCCAGATTGTCCTTACGGATATTAAAATGCCCGGTATGGACGGCATTGAGGTACTAAAGCGAATAAGGAGGCTTGATCCTGATGCTCGAGTTATTGTCATTACGGGACACGGAGACATGAAATCGGCCGTTGAAGCTCTGCAGCTTGAGGCATCCGACTTCATCAATAAACCGATTACGGACGAAGCGCTTTCGGTTGCGCTTAAAAGGGCCGAAGAAATATTGTGGATGAAGTCGAAGCTAAGAGACTACACATCTGATCTCGAAGCTAAGATCAAGGAAGCTACAGACGAATTGAGGGCAGCCCATGACTTTCAACAAAACCTCATACAGAACTCCATTGATGGGATCATAGCCGCTGACAGACATGGAAGTGTTATCGTCTTCAATCAAGGTGCTGAAAATTTGTTGGGCTATAGCGCCGATGAAGTTATCGCTAAAATGCAGATGGACAGAATATACCCCAGCGGTGTGGCTGAAATGATCAAAGAGGAACTTAACGGTGAAGCCTATGGAGGCAAAGACAGACTTGTCAATTATGAAAGCGTTATTATCTCAAAAAATGGTGAAGAGATTCCTGTGCGCATATCCGGGGCCATTCTTTTTGACAATGGCGCCACCGCCGGGGTTGTCTGCTTTTTTCAGGATTTGCGTCAAATCAAGCGCCTGCAGAAAGAATTGATAGAAAATGAAAGGCTGTCGGCTACCGGGCAGGCGGTAGCGGGCATGGCCCACTATGTAAAGAATATCTTAAACGGGCTGCAAGGCGGGGTTTACATCGTCAATACAGGCTTAAGAAAGAACAAGTCTGATGTTCTGCGTAAGGGCTGGGGCATGGTAGAAAATAACGTCGCCAAGATTTCCGACCTCGTTACAAATATGCTCATTTATTCAAAAGACCGTGAACCGGAGTTGGCCCCCTGTTTCCCGAACGACATCGCCCAAGAAGTCTGTGACCTTATGCAGGAAAAGGCACGCCAGTCCAAAATAGAGTTAGTAAGGGATCTTGATCCGTCTATTAACGAATGTTTCCTTGATCCGAACGGCATCCACCGGTGTCTGCTTAACCTGGTCGGCAATGCCATAGATTCCTGTGTTCTCGATCCTGAAAAAGACAAGACTTGCTCTGTCGCTATAGGTACCCGCAAAGAAGGCGATTGGATCAGGTTCGACATTTCGGATAACGGCGCGGGCATGACCAAGGAGGTCCAGGAGAAGCTCTTTGACCGTTTTTTTAGCACCAAGGGTCCAAAAGGCACCGGCCTTGGATTACTCGTTACCCGCAAGATAGTTGAAGAGCACGGAGGAAGCATCTCTTATGAATCAGATCCCGGCGAGGGGACAACCTTTACTATGCGTCTGCCGTACAGAAGAAGCCCTGAAGAAGCATAAGAAACCCTAATGTTGACGGCTTCGTAAAAAGTCCAAATTAGACGGCAAAGTAATCCGCCGAAGGCGGACCAAATTCAAGGCACGCACCTCTTTTTAAGCCGTCAGGCGCAATCCCGAGGAATGAGGCGTACTTATTGTACGCCGCAGTGATTTACCCTGTTAAATCGGCTTTGCCGTCTCGCATAGCGAGAACTTAACGGGGCAGGGGATGCAGCGCAACGCAGAAGTTGGACTTTTTACGAAGCCGTCAATGTTGCATAAACTGAAAGGGGGAGACTCTTATGGGAAAGAAGATCCTCGTTGTAGATGACGAACCCGAGCAAATAGATTTTGCCTCTATAGTGCTGGAAGAAAACGGCTACGTACCCATAAGCGCTGCGAACGGCATAGACGGGATGAAGAAGGCGAAGGCCGAAAAACCCGATCTCATTCTCTTGGATATCCTGATGCCGGAAAGAGGTGGGATTGGAATGTATCAGGAGCTGAGGCAAAGCGATGAGACCAAGAACATTCCGGTTGTCATTGTCACAGGCGTTGCCAGAGGTGGCCATTTTGAAGAGTTTATGTTGACACAAGGCCAGGACATCCCGGCCCCTGATGGATATATTGAGAAACCAATGAACCCGGATGTTGTGCTTAAGTTGATAGGCGAATTGTTGTCATAGATAAGGCTGCAACCAACCCCCGAGATGTTTGCATGATATCCTCGATTGTGCAAATCAGCCCGGCAATTCCCGATTTCTTAGATTCCTTAATGGACGAATGCTGACTCTTTGCATGAAAAGCGATTGAAAAAGGGACAACTGATGAAACAGGGCGACATCCTCAACGTAGCCATTGTGGGTGGTGGTCCGGGGTGCAAGGCAATTATTGATATGATATTTGCCGAAAAGCTAAGCGAACTTCAAATGAAGCTCATCGGCGTCGCCTGCACCAATCCAAAAGCTGAGGGTTACCGCTACGCCCAGGAAAGGGGCATTTACACCACAAAAGACTACCGTGATCTGTACAAGCTCGAAGATCTCCATATGATTATCGAGCTCACAGATCGTGAAAAGGTAGCCAATGAAATCGCTCGAACCAAGCCAGACCACGTCCGATTCATGGACCATGTTGCTGCCCGTCTCTTCTGGGACATCTTTCGGATTGAAGAAGAAAGGATTGCTCAGTGCAAGCGGGGGGAGGAGGCGCTGCGTGACAGCGAGGAGAGATACCGTACGGTTCTGGAAGCCTGTCCAGACCCTGTTGTTGTCTACGATATGAAGGGTAAGGGCATCTATATAACCCCGGCATTCACCGAGGTTTTCGGGTGGACCCCAGAGGAGCTTTTAGGCAAGAAAATAGATTATGTGCCTGATGAAAACTGGCCTGAAACCCAAATGATGATTAATAAGGTGCTGGCGGGAGAAAGTTTCTCTGGTGTTGAAAGCCGTCGATATACCAAAAGAGGAAACATTCTTGATGTCAGCATAAGCGCAGCCATCTATTTGAATCGCGACCGGATTCCGGTGGGCAGTGTCCACATCTTAAGAGACATTACCGACCGGAAGTTGGTGGAGGAGGCACTGCAAAAGGCTCACCATGAGCTGGAACAGCGTGTCGAAGAGCGCACCGCCGAGCTGGCCAGGACAACCAAGCAATTGAAATTGCAACTCACCGAGCGCAAGAGGGCGGAGGAGGCATTGCGTGTTGCGCATAGGAATCTTGCAGCGAAGGCCGATGACCTCGAAGCTGCTAACGAAGAGCTTTCTCAGTATGCTTACGTCGTATCCCACGACCTCAAGGCGCCCCTGCGGGCCATCCACAACTACTCCGACTTCTTGCGCGAAGACCTCAGAGCGATCCTCGATAGTGACCGGAAAGCGTATCTTAACGGTCTCAGCCGTGCGGTCCGCCAGGGTGAAGAATTGGTCGAGGATCTGTTGGAACTGCATCGGGTCGGCAGAAGGGCCGTACCGACCCAGACGATCGACATCGGGGTGTTTCTGAAGGAACTGATAGCATCTCTTCATTTGTCTGCGGATGTCGAGGTTGTGACGGCAAATAACTGGCCCACCATTGAAGCTGAGCCGACCCTTCTCCGGCAGATCTTTGAGAATCTTATCAGCAACGCCATAAAATTCAACGGTTCTGCACAAAAACATGTGGAAGTCGGTTGGCTCCCAGTATCGGAGGAGCGCTATGAACTGTTCGTGCGCGATAACGGCATTGGCATTGAGCCTAGCCGGTACGAGCAAATATTCCGCGTGTTCCAGCGGCTTCACACTCGTAACGATTATGAGGGCACTGGTCTCGGTCTTGCCATTGTCAAGAAAGCAACAGCTAAATTGCACGGCTCGATCCGCGTAGAATCGAAGCCTGGCGAAGGGAGCACGTTTTTTGTTGTCCTTCCCAAGACACAAGAGGAGAGATAAAGATGGGCACAGAACCTTTTGTAGTTCTCTTGGCTGAGGATGATGAGCACGACATTGTGACCACCAAACGGGCATGGAAGAAGCATCGCATCGCCAACCCACTCTATATCGTCAAGGACGGTGAGGATTGTCTGGACTTTCTCCGGAGGCGAGGAAAATATTCCGAGCCGGGCACAGCCCCTCGGCCAGGCATTGTTCTCATCGACATCAACATGCCAAAGATGGACGGTATTACCGTTCTAAAGCACATCAGACGGGACGAGAAGTTGCGACGTCTGCCTGTTCTTGTCCTAACCACATCAAGGGCCGAAGAAGATCGACTTAGAAGCTATGATTTGGGCGCGAACGCCTACATCGGGAAGCCGGTCGGGTTCGAGAGCTTTTCTGAGGCAGTGAGGCCTATTAACCTTTTCTGGGAATTGGTCGAGCTTCCGGGAGGAGATTATGGAACCGAGTGAGACATTGCCATTTCGTATCGTGTTGGTCGAAGACGACGAACACGACAGGCTGAGCTTCCGCCGAGCCTTCGACAAGAGCGCAGTCTCTTGGGAGATCACGGAGTTCACGTGGGCCGAGGAAGCTTTAGAATTACTTGTTGCCGACGCTTCGTCGTTCGATCTAGTGGTAGTTGACCACCAATTACCCGGGATGTCCGGTCTGGAGCTGTGCAAGGAACTTCTCGACAAAGAGACTCCTTTGCCCTTGGTGATTCTGACCGGAAAAGGGTCAGAGAAAGTTGCCATTGAGGCCCTCAAGGCTGGTGTGGATGACTATATCATCAAGGATCCCGGCCGGAGCTATTTGGATCTGCTGCCAATGGTGCTGGCGGAGGTGCTAATGAAGCGTGCTGACCGCATGGCTCGCAAGCGTGCAGAGGGGGAGCTGCAAAAGGCTTACGACGAACTGGAACACCGCGTCGAGGAGCGCACGGCTGAGCTGGCCGCGATAAGCGACAAATTAAGGCTGGAGATCACGGAGCGCAAGCGTGCACAGGAACAGTTGGAACGTTATGCTGCTGAGTTGCAACGAAGCAATCAGGAACTGGAGAAATTCGCCTATGTTGCCTCGCATGACCTGCAAGAGCCGTTGCGCACGGTAAGGGTTTATCTGCGGACGCTGGAGCGGCGCTACGAAGGCAAGCTCGACGAGGATGCCGATGCATATATCATCTATGCTGTAGACGCAGCCAATAGGATGTCTGCGCTCATCGATAACCTGTTGGCCTATTCTCGGGTTGGCAGCACCTGCAAGCCGGTCGAACCGCACATGGTCCCTGCCTCATGTAATGCCGGCAAAAATAACTGAAGCTCGCGGGTCTGGAAGCTCTTATCTTCCGACTGCTTTTCTTGGTAATTGGCCCACGACCTTTTTGCCCTTGATTTAACTTGAAATGGAATACTGCGTCTTTTGGGCGCAGCCAGACTCAAAAGGCTTTGCCTGGATAAGTGTAAAGGAACGATGGAGTCCGCTGAAGGCGGATTGGAAAAAGATGTGGGCTCGGAAGCTTCTCTGTCTCTTATTTGCCCGTTTCGGACTGAAGATGTGAAGACCATATCAAAGGATTTTGTGGGGCAAGGTCCGAATTAGTGCTGTATAGCAGGTATAAGAAATATTGTCCTGTAGGACAACTAACAATATGCGGGCTAAAAGGCAAGATAAAAAAGGGCAGGACCGAAGCGCTGCCCTTGGATGTTCTTTGACAAGCTAATTAAGTTAATCCTTCTTAGTGGTCTTTTTGGAAACAGGCTTGGTTGCAGTCCTGGTTTTCTTTTGAGGTGCAAGCTTGAATGTTGGAACCTCGACAAGTGGCAGCAGAAGAGGCCGAAAACCACAGCGAGCTGTTAAGGCGTAGACATGCTCTCTCAAGTAGGGATAGAGCACAAAAGGTGCGTTTCGGGTCGCCCAATCTTGGACGTCATCTTTTGAGAACCTTGTCTCATCAACACTGAATGCTGCCCATATTTCGACCTTCAGGGAAAAGGGGAGCTCTTCCGCTTGAGGGGTATTTTTAGGGGTTTGCAGTCTCAAGGTGGCGGAAAAGGCCTTTCTCTTGGCATCATACTCGCTGTGACCAACCGAAATCGTCAAGGGAAGGTCATCCACATCTACATCTTGGCTAGGTGGAACCAATGCCTCGATAGAAAGCTGCCGTGGGTGAACCGATTCGACGTTGATAGGATGGGGTTTAAATAGTCGCTTTTTTTTCATTAGATGAGAGATTAGGCGGCAAGGGAATAACTAAACTCATAGGAGTCGGCAACGCTGAGCTCTTCGTAACCCAAATCCCAAAAGCTAAGTTCAAGTTTTGGCTTGGCTATCGCTACAACGAACTGGTCTTCCAAAACAAGCGCATCTAGAACTGACGTCTTTATGTTTCTGTAAAACGAATAGCTAGCCTTTTCTAGGTCTTTCTTGAGTTGGGTATTAGTGACTTTCGCAAAGTATTTTGTTATGCGGCCCCTCATAGCTTCATAGTCATTATGCATGGTACTTTTTTCCTTCAAAAATAATCTGGAATTTAATGATCCTCTTATTGTTCCTCACGCATATGATAAGTTGAGAGAATTCATGATACTTTGATCCCGGAAAAATCATGCCTCGCTGCGACACAGTATAAGGGGCACGCACGGTATCAAACTCTTCGATATTCGTGGCATAGAAGTTGATGACCACGGCATCTGTTATTTCTGAAACCCCTCTTTGCAGCAACTCCCTTCTTACCTGCTTCAAAAGGAGGCGATGCTCATAATTATTTAAATCAAGGCACTTACCAAGGTTTACCCATGCACGGAGTATGCCAAGGTCAACTCCTGCGTAGTTGCGTTTGGCCCATTCAAAGGCATGCCACTTTGAAGCCTCGTAAAAGTAAACACCATCTCCGAGATAAACATCACTCCCACGACTGGATTTAAAGTGGCCGCCTTGAACGATACTTCTAGCATTCTCCATCGTAGTCCCATGGTAAGCATCAGGGATGATCTTTTCAATGTGGATTATCTTCATAGAACGCTTGAACGTCGCCACATGACGCATCGTCATTGGGCCTCAGCATCACCCCTTCTCGCTTGCAATTGTCCTTTTCTTTCAGTGAGTTAGGTGTTGGAAGGAATATTTTTCCTCATGAGAAATTTTTTTATAGTAAAAAAAGGGCGATTTGTCAATGCTTTATATCGGATCGGTTGGCAATCAAACTAACACATTAATGAAAATAAATGCCATATTCGCTTATTAAGTATGACCTCAGCACGCCCGAATGGAGGTCTACCAGTTGGCGTCAACGGAAGACAGAAGGTACACAATATATGGTGGGGCACGTCAAACAACTTCAATCACTAATGGCTTGCCACTATCAATCCGAACCCATCGAACGTTTACATGCAAATCAAAACCGCGTCAATTGCAAAAGATCCCTGCTACGCCGGGATGTCTGCTATGTCATATCTTATTCACACAAGGAGCCATAGAATTCAATGGGGTGAAGACTGTATTTTGTGAGAAAAAACACCTACAAGGTAGGAATAATGTGCTCAGGCAAGGCCTTCATAGGTGCCCAAGGTGAGACCAGACAAGGCACTTGGCGTGGCACCGCTCAACGGCCAAAGCACAACATATAGAGGGCAGTTAGGGTAGGAGAAACTACGTATAGCTTGCCATTAGTGTTGCCCGATGATTGGACGATTTTTCTAGGGATATCTACTGAATATCATGAGATTTGTCAAGGTGACGGGACAAATCTACGTGAATTGATACTGGGGGCACTGGGTCAAGGGATGGGACCGAAGATTCGGGCCGGAAAGAAAATCAAAGCGTTTCTATGACATCATGCTCGCCATGTGGCGAATAACATGGCTGGGAGCACACGACTCTAAAAGATAGTCCCCTCAGCGTAAATGTTTCCGCTTTCGAGCACGGTCCACTTTTGGCCGAACCGCCCCACTGTAACATTCGTGACATCACCGACTCCTAGCATTTTTACGAGTTCTCTGCTTAACATCACAGGGCCTATCGTGGTACCTTCATAGGTCTCAAGATAGACAGAATCTTTTCTTAAACGAATGATCTTCATATACCCCTCCTCACATTCTTCAGGTTTCTTTTTCAAGGTAATTGGAACAATTTTGTCGTTGTCCCCGGTCATCCACGCACCCGGATTGGGGGTATGAAGAGAGTAAAGCAAATCACCAGCTTTCTGAAGGCGCTTGATTTCTTTGTTCTTGCCCGTTGGCAGCGCTTCCAAGAAATCCTCATAGCGTTCTTTTTCAAAATAATGGTGCTCATAGCACGATTTTATCCATTTACGCAGGACGCCTGGAGCCTTGGCTTGTAACGTATTGCCGCCCATTACCTTTCTTGGTATCCACCAATCAATAAAATTGGAAAATGCACCACCATAATAGGCGTCCCAGTTGTTGGAGAGCACAAATTCTCAACCAGCCCTTTCGACAACAGCTGAGGGATCTGAAAGAAGGCTTTCCAAGAACAATGATATAACCTCTGTGTAAATCTTTTTGGTCTTTTCCGAAACCCGAACTGTTCTCAGGTATTTGATTGCTGATTCGGCGATATTGGATGGATGTTTGGATATTTCTCTCAACATTACAATACGTTCCTGTTGCTCTCTTATCTGGTGATTACCCGTTGAAAAACCGATCGATGTCCTTCATGAAATGTTCGGGCTAAATCCATTTGGTTGGCTCCGCATTGCCTGGAAGCCAGTCGATTCTGTTACGGATATGTAATGGATACCATAAGTGCTGTCAAATTGTTGGTGCGACACGGAATGAGTTGCAAAAAACGGTATCCGTACCTATATGAGTTCGTCTTATACAGGTTTGAGAGCCACTTCTCCGACCGGGGACTCGCCTCGATAACCTCGGATGAAATCCTGTCTTTTCTGAACCAGGTTACTGAAAGGGCCAAACAGTAGGACGAGGGGTGGTACTCCGAGGATTGACAGGGCGTATAAGCGCCAATACTTCCAATACGTTGAAGAAATTACGAGAAGTTCGATCAATTGGGCTTGATTTTCTTCAGTCCGC
Organism: Desulfobacterales bacterium; assembly: GCA_013375395.1. Taxonomy (GTDB): domain Bacteria; phylum Desulfobacterota; class Desulfobacteria; order Desulfobacterales. Next base: position 1,157 of record JABXJW010000058.1, on the reverse strand, counting down.
TTTGTAGCCTGAATACCAAGAGACCTTTGCCGGGAAGTAGTAGTTGACCGTTAGTGTAAGAGAAACCGTTGAACAATTGCCCGGGAGCTGAAATGAACCACAGAGAGCCCCAGGAACCTGTTGGCGCGGTTATGGTCGTGGGGGGCGGTATTGCCGGGATGCAATCCGCCCTGGATCTGGCGTCAGCCGGATTCTACGTCTACCTGGTTGAAGCCTCACCCGCCATCGGCGGGACCATGGCTCAACTGGACAAGACCTTCCCTACCAATGACTGCGCCATGTGAATACTGTCTCCCAAGCTGGTCGAGGTCGGCCGGCACGCCAACATCGAGCTGCTGACCCTGTCTGAAGTGCAAGATGTATCAGGAGAGGCGGGAAACTTTGAGGCAACGGTCCTTCAGTCCCCCCGTTACATTGACCAAGAGCTGTGCATTGCTTGCGGTACCTGTGCGGAAAAATGCCCCAAGCGCGTCATTGATTCCTACAATGCCGGCCTGAGCCGCCGAAAGGCCGCCTATCTTGCCTATCCCCAGGCCGTTCCCCAGAAGTATGCGATAGATTCTAAAAACTGTATCTATTTCAAAAAGAAAGGCCGGTGCAAGGCGTGCAAGAAATTCTGCCCTACGGGTGCAGTGAACCTGGACGAAGAGGCCAAGGTCCGCAAGATCCGGGTGGGGGCCATGATTCTTTCTACCGGATTTGTCCCCTACGATCCGCTGAGCCGCGACACCTTTTCCTACGGTACACACCCCAATGTGGTGACCAGTCTGGAGTTTGAGCGGATACTCAGTTCGTCCGGCCCTTACCAGGGGCATATGGTGAGGCCTTCCGACCAAAAGGAACCGAAAAGGATCGCCTGGCTCCAGTGTGTAGGCTCCAGAGACAGCCACCACGGTGCCACCGGGTATTGTTCAACAGTCTGTTGTACTTACGCCATCAAAGAGGCCGTGGTTGCAAAGGAGCACAGCAAAGGGCCGCTCGATGCTGTCATATTCTACATAGACATTCGCACCCAGGGCAAAGACTTTGAAAAGTACTACATGCGGGCCAGGGACGCGGAAGGGGTTTGCTTTGTAAAATCGAAAATCAGCGGCGTCATCCCTGTGGAAGAGACTGGAAACCTGATGATTCGATATACGGATGCAGCAGGCAGACGC
>JABXJW010000005.1 GCA_013375395.1 Desulfobacterales bacterium | reverse complement strand
GAGCCAAATATTCCTATCTCTCTTAATCCGTATTCTTCTTTCAGTTCTTTTTTGTTTTTTTGGATTATTCTTTCAATGTCTTTAACTGTTTTCACGTCTTATGCTTCTGCCCCTTCGGTTTTCCTCAATAATAGTTTCAGGCGCCTGGATTCATTCCTTCAGAATCCTCAACGTATGGAATTTTATCCATGGCACCGCAAGGCATTGCGGATAAAACAACCCGATCTTAGGTTAAGTTACCAATTCCTATGGAGATTGTAAAGGGGGATATTGACTTCGGAAAGGAGGGATTTTCGTGCGGCTTCAGTCTCGGCGGAAGGCTCAACCCCCAGGGCTGCGGAAAGGGTCCTTTTGCAGCGGTCGTAAACGGCCAGGGCCTCTGCCCGGCCGAGCCGTTGGTGGCAGGCCACGAGGCGGCGGTAAAACTCCCCGGCAAGATCGTCTGCTTCCACATTAATTCCGAGTAATAATACTGACGCTCTCGTAAAAAGTCATTTGCCTGGTCATTGCGAGGAGTGCAACGGTTGCGAGGCGAAGCCGAAGCAAACCCGGAGATTCCTCGCTTCGCTCGGAACAAGCTCCGCAATCTGGTAAATACAAGCACTTAATATGCACGAGATTGCTTCGCTCCGCTCGCAATGACCTGCTTTTCGACTTTTCACGAGTTTGTCAAAAATGCGGCCACCCGAAGATTCAGGACGATTCTGGAGCAAAACCTCCCTTTTGGGATCACTTCATTCATCTTTCAAGAGGTCTTGCAGGGCGCCAAAACGGAAAGGGAATATGAACGTCTAAGAAAATACCTAAGCACCCAGCGCTTTTATCATCCCAAAAGCCCACTGAATTCCTTCGAAGCCGCGGCAAGACTCTACTTCGAGTGCCGGAAAAAAGGAATTACAATCAGGAGCACCATTGATTGCCTGGTCGCTCAGATCACAATCGAAAACAACCTGGCCCTACTTCATAATGACAGGGATTTTGAAGCCATGTCTGCCGTGGTTCCATTGAATTTCTGTACACTCGAATAGATGAACTCATCTGCTTCAGGGGTCATGACCTTGAGAGTGTCGTTTGTTTGAGCAAATAGAGCCTATTCCCCATCCGACTCAAAAATAGCCGGATCACGAGTTTGTGGGGTGGTATTGAGTCAAAGCTCCTCCTGACGGGATTGACATCGTTTTCGAAAGATGATAATGTATACATTATATTTTGAATAGGAGGTATCTAATGGCTAATCTTAAGAGAAAACAGATCTATCTTGATGAACAGAGTGATCGTGCACTGAAAAGGCTGGCCCTAACAACCAAGATCTCTGAAGCCGAGCATATACGCAGGGCGGTTAAGAAATATGTTGCTAAACAAGAGGGCAAGATGGCGGAAGAGGACCCGCTTCGGAAACTCATCGGGCTGTGTGATAAGCCAGACGGCCCTACCGACGCCTCTATTCACCATGACAGATATTTATATGGAAAGCAGGTTTGATAAACTCGTAAAAAGTCCAAATTAGACGGCAAAGTAAAAAGCTCCAAATTCAAGGCGCGCACCTCTTTTAAAGCCGCCAGGCGCAATCCTGAGGAATGAGGCGTACGTATGGTACGCCGCAGTGACGAAGGATGCAGCGCAACACAGAAGTTGGACTTTTTACGAAGCCGTCAGGTTTAATTATGGTTCCTGTCTTTGTAGATACCGGTGGTTGGATAGCGATGGCAGTCGTTAGGGATCAATTCCACGTGGAAAAGAGGCCGCCTCCTACTATCGGAAACTCTCTGGAAAAAAGGCTCCCTTGCTTACTTCCAACTATGTTTTGGTTGAAACGGACACCCGTATTCGCTACGACGACGGCCATGCCAAACCCATCAAATTTCATTCTTTGATCCAAGAGGCCATCAACGTGGGAAGGCTTCATTTAGAATGGGTTACCCCCAGAATCCACCATAAGGCCTGGGACATCTTTGAAGATTATCCTGATCAAGTGTTCTCCTTCGTTGATTGTACCAGTTTTGTAATAGCAAGGCGTGCCGGTGTCAAAGAAACCTTTGCCTTTGACCAACATTTCAACACTATGGGATTCATCCTTAGGCCTTAGGTTGAACGTTATAATGATCTAGGGAGGGAAGATGGGAACGTTATTGACTACGTTGAATTAGTTTTTCATCGGCAAACGCAATCAAGACTTCCACGGTTCTCGATCCTATCCAATGACGCAGTTAACGATGGACATCTCATTTATTAATCAATAATCCCGCTTTTCTCCTTGGCAGCTTGAGCCTCAAGAACTTCAGACTGTTGAGTTCATACGGATGACATGACACTAGGATCCAATGGCAACCAGAAGCTGCCATGAGCTTTCTTGGGGGAGATTCATGATGAAAGTGAGAGTGTCGTTGTCCTTGCGCTCTCGATATTCAAATGCGAGCCGGACGGAGTCACGCCTCAATCGGACAGGGTCGAACAATCAAATGTTGAGACGCGAGCCTCCTCCTTCCACGATTTTGACAAAGAATCTTCGCTATGCTAAAAAGTTCATTATCGATATCGTTGAAAAGGAGACGAAAGCCATGAAACATGCGGCAGCAAAAAGCACCGTTGACATGCTTCATAAAATCGAAACCATTGAGAAAGAGGTTATGGATTTAAAACTGTCTGTTCTCAGAAAACTCACCCCTTCCGGCAGAAAGGTTATATCGCTCAAGGGTATTCTCAAAGGTGTGGAGATTACTGAGCAAGATATTAACGCTGCAAAAAAATCTCTTTATAGCAAACTAGGATTGTAGAATATCAATGAACTTCTTAACAGACACACACGCCCTTCTCTGGTGGTTTACAGAGAGTCCGAGAATCAGTTCAAAGGCTTCCGAGATTTTTGAAAAATGTGAAAAAGGAGAAAATGTTATCTTTATTCCTTCGATTGTCATTGCAGAATCGCTCAGCATCTTTGACAAAAAACGCATCTCCTTCAACTTCAAAAATCTGTTTAAAAAAATACATAGCAGTGAGAATTTTGTACTCGTTGCACTCGATTACCCCATTCTTCAGAAAATGGTGGCCCTGAAAGAAGTTCCTGAACTACACGACAAGATAATTGTTTCAACAGCAAAATACCTCAGAGTCCCTATAATCACAAAACACAGAACCCTTCAAAATCTGCCTTCTGTTAAAATCATCTGGTAATCTATGCGTAGGTTGGGTTAGTTAAGCAAAGCGCCACCTAACAGAATATCTGGTTTAAGCCTTATAACCTCGCAGCCGTATCTTTCTATATAAAACCACCGTAGTAGCGCTTATCAAAGCCAGAAAGACAGCATGGTGTCACATCCTTGATTTTTCTTGAGGTGTACCATATCTGTACCACCACTGTCAAGTCCAAGTCCGATCCCTGACCGCCGCCCCCTGCTCTGCGCTTACCATGGGTTTTCTTATGACCTTGAGAGTGTCGTTGTCCTTGCGCTCTCGATATTCAAGTGCGAGCCGGACGGAGTCGCGCCTCAATCGGACAGAGTCGAACTGTCCAATGTTGAGGACGCGACCCCTCTGTTCCCCTTAGGGGAATCACGTTCCACGTGATTGAACTGTTACTCAAGTAGCTGAGTTCAAACTCTGCTTCAAGTTTCGTCAGTTAACCGGCCCGCTCGCCCTTATAACGATGTAACTCGACACGCGGCTTCTTGTCTTTAGCGGTCATTAACGGGACGTCTGTCAGCAATGGCTCTTGCCAAATCAGTCCCGCAAGAGCGGTAGAAGCTCTTCACCAAAAAATAGTCGACTTTGCCTCTTTTCATCCCAAGGCTCTGTGCAAGCATCTCATCGATCAATTGTTCTTTATGGGCCTTGTAATAGTTGACCTTTATGGATGCAATCTCCGCATCACGCCTGATGCTGTTGCTTTTACAACCAATCATCGATGCCTAGTGTTCATACTTGCAAATAAATCTGTGAATTGAGTCTCTGTAGAAAGTCTCCGGTTGACTGTCTTGGGCATAAAGTGAATGGGATGCCAACATAAAACCTAGAACAACTATAGTTATGGTTATCGTTCTCATGGAAACCCTCCTTTAAAGATAAAATGACAGACTTAGACAACGTCTTGTTCCGTTCCTTGGTTTATCTGCCTGTTCATCACCCCTTTCGCTCTGTTTACGAATAGCATGGTTAGAACTTCTTCCTACCTATCAGCACAGTGTGTTGTCCCGGGACAAGCATCCTGAGGATCTCCCACAGTCCCTTCAACCTGGAACGTATCACCCATGGGCACTGTTGTCCCGGGACAGACATCCTGAGCATCTGCCACCCTGTTCTTTTCAGCCTTCGCCATGAATCATGGTTGAAAGGCAATGAATCTGCCGGCAGCAATCCGCGGGGTATCTAGCATGATGTATTATTATAAAATCCCCCTAACCCCCTTTTCCAAAGGGGGAACTCAATAAGGTAATCCAGTAGCAAGCTACGGGGAATTACAAGTTATAAAATCGCTTCGCGATCTTATGTAACGAAGCTTCGCCGCTCGAAAAAAGGAAATTCCTATACTATCAAGTTAAGCCGTTCAGCCTATTTTGTTGGTACGTTTTTACATACGGGAGGTTACCAATAGGTTACATATTCAGAAAAAAGTGAAAAATTTATGATTTTTTTTCAGAAAGGAGGGATTTTCGTATGGCTTCGGTCTCGGCAGAAGGCTCAACCCCCAGGGTTGCCGAAAGGGTTCTCTTGCAGCGGCCGTAAACGGACAGGGCCTCGGCCCGGCGGCCGAGCCGTTGGTGGCAAACCATGAGGCGGCGGTAAGATTCCTCGGCAATATCGTCCAGTTCCAGGCCTTCCTCGTAGCATTCCAAGGCCCTTTCCCATTGCTCGACCCGTTCCCAGTGACCACCCAACTGTGCCACGGCCCGCAAGAATTTGCTCCGCAAACGTTCGCGAAGCGGTACGGCCCATGGCGCCCCGCCTTCTGCGGCCAAAAACGGCTCCTGGTAAAGGTCGATGGCCTTTTGGGTTAATTGAACCGCCTCCGGCGCGTCACTTTCCGTCGGTCCTTTTTCCCACACAGCATCGGCTTGCCTGACAATGCGTTCAAACGCCCAAACATCGACCCAACAGTATCTTTGATCCAATGTCATGCATCCGTGCCGAACTTGAACTGCCGCATGAATGCCGATCAGTTTACGAAGGCGGGCAGGGTGGTTGCAAAAGATTGATGCGCCATATCGCCGTGTGCCTCGGGCCAGAGGGCATCAGCAATGCGTTCTTTTTTGACCTCTCTGCCACCAAAGGCAATCAATGCTTTGAGCACGGACAGGGGTTTTTGTTGAGCCTTTCCGGAGAATCGGATTGGTTTCCCGTCTCTTATCAGCCCAAAACGCCCCATAGTGTAGATTTTCAAAGGCCAGGGCCAGTTTTCTAAATGCATTGGGGGATCATCCGGTACCAGGTTGCGCTTCCGGATGATGTCTTGCACATACTCAACCTCAATGCCTGCCTCGAGTGCCCTGGCACAAAGCCTTGCCGTAACAGAGGGCTGATCTACAAAGGTGTTCAAATACCCCCCTTCTTTTCCAATGGCCAGGGCTTTGCGGAGAGATCTCAAGCCGGACGCCTCGTCTCCTTTATCCAGGGCAAACCGGGCCTTTACCATTAAGGCAAAAAATTCGGTGAGCTTGCTTTTCATCCCGCGTGCAATACTGAAAGCATGCGCAAGATGCTCTGTTGGTTCTCCGTGCTTTTCGAGTTGGTGCATAACCTGAGCTTTCATCAAATGAATCCAGCTCAGGCTGCCGGGAGTTCCCACTTTAGTCTCAAATTCTAAACACAACCCCGCATGAAGGGACGCCTGCTCAAGATCCTCCTGAAGCAAGGCTTCCCGGGTTTTCAGAAAATGATACTTGGACATCTCCCATGCTTTGAGGTTGCTCAAGGTCGAAGCCATCTCAACCAGCCATTTTCCGGCCGTTGTACAGTCGCCCGCATTCAGGGCGCTGGCTACAGCATGCCCTAATATCATATGGTCCATGAGATGAACTCCTGTGGTTCGGGAAAGTTCCAGACCGTCTGATACAGCTTTTAGGCACTTTTCATGCAATCCCGTAAATTGATAATATATCGCCTCTCCCAATCTCATTGTTATCCGGGCTAAGGGCGTGGCATCCCTGGATCTGGCCAAGTGCCCTAACGAGTCAATTGCAACCGCCGCTTTTTCGAAATTACCTATGCACACTCCATGGTATAGCCGTTGAAACAAGGTCTCCATTCTAGCGGTTATTATGGTTGGACTGTCTCCTTCAAGCGAGAGGACTCGCTCCGCCCACGCCTCAACTTCAGGATGCTGGGGTTGCCTGATGGCCAATGCCTTGAACATAGCAGAGGCCACACGAGCCTCGATCTGTTCGGAAGGAAATGCCTTGAAATCATTCATAAGCCGTTCAAGCACCCGAATCCATTTATCAAATAGCGTGAAATCTTCAAAACCATATGCAATAGAGTCAACAATGCCTGACCATGCCAGGAATATTCCGGCTGTGTCTTTTTCAGTTTTGAATCGTTCAAATGCCTGCTCAAAATAATCCCGGCTCAGCGAAGGATTGAACGGTATACAACATGCGCCCTTCCAGAAGGAAAGCCATAGCGTATTTTCAATCATGTCCTTCGGAAGGCTGCCCAGCCATTCTTCCAGCGGACGGTTTCTCCCTTGTGCCAGCATGGATGGGGCATGCTTTATGATTAACGGAGCGATTGCATTCCAGTCGCCAATATCACACAGGAGCGCAATTGCGGCATCTGTCTCATCAGCGTCCTCAAGAAGCATGGCCGCATCACGGCCCAGAATCGCCAGGCTCTCACGCGAAAATGCTTCTTTTGCACGTGACAACAGGAATTGCCGGAACAATGGGTGATACTGGTACGCCGGGTGACTGTGGAACCTCCTCTCTGTGAAGAAATTGTCGCGGTTCAACCTGGACAGGATGCGACTTGCAGAGGTCAGGGTGGTGAGCGCTTCGGCCAAGCTTGCGGTCATCTTCGGCAGAAGGGCCGTCTTGAGCAAAAACTCCTGCGTCTCTTTGTCCGCCTTGTCAAAGATCTCACCTGCGAAATAGTCAAATATCTCATCCGGTGCAAGCCTGCCGAGCGATTGAGGCTCGATTCCTTCTGTCTCTGCCTTCTTTAACATCAGCGCCAGTCCGGCCGCCCAGCCATCGGTCGTGTTGTGCAAATGCTGTATTGTCTTTTTTTACGGTTTATCCTGTGCCTGGAGCCGGACGATGCCTGCCGACTCCTCCAATGTCAATCGGAGTTCATTCCATCCGAGAACCTCCATCAGATGATTGGCGCGCATGCGGGTCAGGGCCGGGGGGGATCGCTTCGGCTGAGCAGGACGACATTCAGGCCGTCGGGAATGCGGGATAGCCCACGTCGGATCACTTCGTGAAAGGCTGAGTCTGCCGGCGCCTCCTGATAGTTATCAAGAACAAGGACGGAAGGGATTTTTAGCCGATTGTAAAGGTCTTCAAAATACCGCAGCGTAAAGGTCGAGATGCCCGGCAGATATTCCGGGGTGAGAAGGGGCAGCGGCTTTCGCTTCCTGGGTGCGGCCATCTTTGCCGCAAGGCCCATGTAATAGAAAAAAGTCGCCGGATCTGCGTCGCCTTCGTCTACCTGGTACCACAGGCAAGGGAGCGCGCGGGCCTGGAGATAGCTGCCGACCAGGGTGGTCTTGCCACAGCCGGCAGGCCCCGACACCCAGACAACCGGCCGATCCCGCGAACGGTCCAACAAGCCGAACAGCCTCTTCCTGGGGAAAACCTTCGTCAGGATCGGACTGGTTATCTTGGCCAAGGAGGCAGATTTTTGCTTCATCTCAGGTTTCGACGCCGGAAAATACAGAGCGCCTGAGCCTCACGGTGGATTAGACATTATTCACATAATGCACAAACTCCTGACAAAACAGCGATGCTCTGTTAATTCAACTTTATATTGCATATCCTGGAAGGTTACAGATAGGTTACATATTGCGGGAAAAGGGAACATATTATGAATTATTCTCAAGGTGGAATAGACAGATTTTTGAGCTTGGTGAGATTTTTCTCTGTATTAGCCACCCCTGATGGGTGCGAAACGATCAGAAAGCAGGCTGATTTTATTCCACGTTTATTGAATGCAAAAATCATGCACGTCAAGGGCATTTCGTGCATTTACATTAAACTCTAAATACTTAGGCCATCTTGCACCCTTGCACCAAAATCTATGCCCAAAAAGTTGGGTATTCCAGTTCCAATATTGGGAAAAGAAATGCCAACTTAGAGCAAGAAGAGTAACAGGAGAAATGGGGGGGGATAAGTTGGGATAATGGAAATGAATGAAAAATCATAACCCAATCGGGTTTTAGAGCATGAAAAGATGGATCAAAAAGCTATAAAATAACTTAGCGCTTATGTCTTCCGACCCCCGTGTTCTTCAGGAGATAGTCGTTAAGCCTAGCGCCTTGAAATCTTGATCAAAAGACAGGGATGGCATGTTCTTGAGTTCCCCGGGAATAAGGACACGCGAGAGGGCATCCACAAAAGAAATCTTTCTGTCTTTGCCAAAAAAATTGAATAAGGCAATGGCCTGATGGTGTTGGCTTTCCGTGGAATGAAAAAGTCTATAAAGATCAATCGATTGATTGAAAGTCAGCGCCTCAGTGTAACCATATTGATAGAGAAGAACAGTCATGGCCTCGGAGATAGTGAACCAACATGTATGGATTGTGATTCGGTTTTCCTTGACCTGTTTGAAAAGTTCTAAGGCGCGCTTGTGTTTTGTGTCCTTCTTTGAAAACAGGGCGATAAAGAAACTGGCATCGCAGTAGACTGCGTTGAAGCCTTTTAGCGTTTGCATTATTTCTTCCCGTACAAGATAGACTTGTACTTCTCAGCTACTGCCCGCAATCTTCCTTTTGGTTCCAGCAGGTCATCAATAGAGTCTAAGACTTTGTCGTAGCGATCCGTTTCTCCTATCAACTCAATGCGGGCATATGCCTTGCCTCTCTTGTTGATTTGCAAGGCTTCACCAGGCCTTAACAGCTTGTCCAACCGGGTCAGCTTGGATCGAGCCTCACTGACTTTCATTTTTGATACCGGGTTTTCCATGGCAACACCCCCTGAATTGTACAAAGATACATTAAAATGCCATATTCTGTACAGATTGTCAAGGAGAAAATTGTGGGGTGCCTGGGAGATAGGGATGGTAGTGTGGAATGGGGACGGTGTAGAAAAGTGTTCGCTTGACTATTTCGGCTTGAGGGCTTTCTTTTCAGTGATTGCAACAGAAGCATTAAGCAAAATCTCTTCCATCAAGCCAATAACGTCCTGACAAATGGCCGCCGTGCCTTCATACCAGGCAAAGCGTGGATAAAGGTCGTTATGTGCAGCTATGCGATCACATGAATCCCTCAGCATGATGAGTTTGGCTGAAGCCTGGTCGAGCCTGTCATACAGACCATTATGTTCACCCATACTGTCCCCACCTTCCTAATTTCAGGCTTTATCCCCGTACCGAGGACGGCCTTGGGGGGTAAAAACGAAAAAAGCCACCGCAACGGGCTAATAGACCGAAACAGTGGCTAAAAGATAGACCTGAAACCTTCCCGCCTCAACACGGGCGCCCTGGACCTTGCGGCTGCCAGGGATCTACGAAAATGTTGTTTTTTCTTCAATTGAGTGGAACTAAATTTTATTTCTTCTTTTCTTTATATACGCATATGATGGAGATGTCAAGTCTCTTTATGCCAGAAAAAGCATAATATTGCATGTAATAAGTCACGCAAACGTTGAATTTCAGGCCCCCATCTGGTATCTTGAGAGTCCAAAGTTCTCGGAAACATGCCGTTAAGTCCCCCTTTTTTAAATGGGGATTTCAGGAAGTTGCGCAAAAATCCCCCCTAACCCCCCTTTAGGAAAGGGGGAATTAGCTGCTAATAATTTCAGGTAATTATGCGAACTTTAGACTGACCATCTGGTATCTGAAACCATGAAAAAAAACGGAAGAAGTTCAATACAACCCTTAAGGCAGACCTGATCAAGAGACTAAAGATTCTTGCCGCCGAAACAGAGGTCAATGTAAATGACATTTTGGAAGACGCCATTGAAACCTTCCTCAAAAACTACAAAAAAGACCCCAAGAAACAATCCTGACTACTCGGTCAGCTTCAGGAAGACCGCTTCAAGGTTCTTTACTTGCGCGCCCGCCTTATCCTTGAGCTCGGAGGCTGTTCCCAAGGCAATCAATCGGCCTTCGTGTATGATGCCTATGCGATCGCACATCTCTTCGGCAATGGCAAGGGTGTGGGTGGACATAAAAATGGTTACGCCCTTTTCGGCCAATGATCTGAAAAGGGCCTTAACAAGCATTGCGCCTTTGGGGTCCAATCCCACCATGGGCTCGTCCACCACGATCACCTTTGGCTCGTGTATGAGGGCCGCCGACATCACAAGCCTTTGCTTCATGCCGTGAGAGTAACTTTCTATCAGGTCTCCGGCCCATTCTTCCATATCAAATAGACTCAGCAGGTACTTTATTTTTGCCTTTGAGCGGCCATCGGCCATGCCGTAGAGCGATGCCACAAACCGGAGAAACTCTATGCCGGAAAGTTTTTCATAAAGGAAGCTGCGGTCCGGGATAAAGCCTGTAACCTGCTTGGCGCCCACCGGATCTTCGGCCAGATCCTTGCCGTCGATAATGACTCCACCCTCGGTAGGTTCCAGGATACCGGCGATCATCTTGATGGTCGTGGTCTTTCCGGCCCCGTTCGGCCCCAAAAAACCAAAGATCTCGCCCGCCTTGATCTCCAGGCTCACGTCATTGACCGCGATGAGCCTGCCGAACCGCTTTGTTAGGTTTATCAAGCTAAGCATGTGTTGTTCGTTATTTGTTGTTCGTGATTCGGAAATCATTTGGCGGAGGGTTGCGCCTGGCGGCTTGAGAACATGCACTTCGTATCCGGCATCAGGTATCCGGCATCAGGCATCAGGTTCTTATCTGGCTTCAAGCACATCGAGCCTAAGCCGCCCGATAACCCCCACTATGTCAGCCTGGCGCTCAAGGCCGCCTTCAACCAGCCTAATGTGTGTCACATCTGCGGGCATCTGTCCCATCAAGGCGTCGGCCGTAACCCACTTTCCAAGAAAAACTTCATTCCAGGCATGATAGTAAAAACGGCCCCGTGTGTATACCAGGCCTGCACACAGTTTGGCCGGAATCTTGGCTGCTCTGAGAAGGGAGGCAAAAAGCACTGCATGCTCATTGCAATCCCCTGCCATTGACGAAAGAGTGCCCAACGCGCTGGGAACAGAGACAGTGGCACGCTTGTCCAAAGACTTGTGAACCCAATCAAGGATCTTCCGGGCCTTGGCCTCAGAGTCCTTAGCCTGATCCACAATCTCGCCGGCAAGAACCTTGATCCCGGGGTGGTCGCTTTGAACCATTGGCTCAACCCTCAAATATGGCTCGATGTGTTCCGTATCGTACAAAGAGGGAAGTTCTACACTGAAAGGCGCCGACTCAAGGGCGATCTCCAGGGCGGAACCCGCGAGATGCTGCCGCCCTCCATCGAGGTCAAGGCCTCCCAGGTCGCCCCCGTCAAAGCGGACCTTCAGGTAGACCATCTTTGAGGCGCCTTTCAAGAGCCTGTTGCACGTAACCGAGGCATCTTCTGTAATGTCGGCGCCGGGGTCTGATCTAATCCCTGAAAGGGCCTGCTTCTCGGTAGCCTTGACAAGCCGAAGCCCCATAATGCCTTCTTCCTTCAGGCGCTCCCCTTTGGGGCCGATCCAGGCAAAGGATTCTGCGCCCATGAACATGGTCCTCACCTTGAGCGCATCCCACTTTCTGCCGGCCACGGCAATGGTCTCCCTGCCAACCACCTCCACATCCACGGGCCTCTGGGCCATGGTGGACGGATCAAAAACAGAAAGCCGGTAACGGGCGCCGACCGCGACACCCTTTTCCACAAGATGGGGCCACAGTCCTGCGGATAAGTAAGGCTTGTCTTGAAGCATAATAGTCGATTTTCTCCAATCACCACCGAACCGCGTGCTCAGCACCAGTTTTTTGTCTTCCACCCTTCCCCGCGCCTCGAAACGGACCAGGCCCGAATGCAGGAAAAATACAAAAGACCGCAAAGAGGCATCCTGGTTGAGGTGTCCGGTGATTTCAGTGGAGATCCTGTGGACACTGCCTGTGATACGCAGGTTCATCAGCGCTTTTTCCAAAACCATGAAACCGTCCGGCTGCTTTATAAAACGCGAGCGAGCATAGCCGACCTTGTCGTCATGGTGATAAACGGCCATCCATGTTTCCGATTCCTCAAGTGAGTCGGTCGCATCAGAGATCGAAAGCTCGCCGGCCGGCAGCCCAAAATATGTTCTCTTGGCCACGACACCCATCATGACAAGCCAGACCACCACGACCCCAAAGCCGAGAAAGTTCCAAAGACTTTTTTCCCGAGGCTTCACAGATTAACTATAACATGCAAATGCCTGCTTGAAAAGTTACAGGCCCCGGCTCTATCATGAAAGTGTTGAACAATTGCCTGCCAACAACGCACCACTGACATTACCCTTGGGTTCAAGGTTGATTTTGTGCGGCAATTGTAATAATGAGGAGAGATGATGGTGGGCAAATAGTGGGATTTGCCGCTGATCTGCGAGTGCCGGAAAGCTCAAGCTGTGTGGAAGGAGGACTCTTAATGGTAATTGACGACGTCATACAGCATCATCACAAGCCGGACAAAAATCTCCGGTCAAACAAAAGTCTGCCTCACTCAGACAATGCAAATGCCTATCTTAACTTTTTGACCATCGATGATATCATTTACCGCGTCACGTGGAATAGCGGCCTTAGAGATATAACCGCCATTGAGTATCACACCAGGTACAAGCAGCGCTTTGGCCGCAAGGCCTTTGCCGGCAAGACCGTGCTTGTGCGTGCGGGGATTGACTCCCCGGTTGACAGCAACGGCCGCATCGCGGGCGTTGAAAGAATTCGACGCGCCGTCCTAACCTTGGAAGAACTTTCCGGTTACGGAGCGCGCGTGATCGTCATCGGTCACCAGGGGCGTGCGGGAAAGCACGATTTTATTGAGCTCGACCAGCACGCCAATATGATCAGGAAATTCATCAACCGCCCCTGGCAGCCCAAGAAAAGTGTTAAGTATTTGGGGAACCTGACCAACAAAAAAGTCATTACAAAGAAGGTCCTTTCGTTAAAGGATGGTGAAGTCCTGGTTCTGAACAATATCCGTTTCCTGGTGGACGAGGTCTTTATCAGGGAGCAGCCCGGGCTCAGACCTCATGAGATTAACGCCGGCTCCCGGTTCGTCTCTGTCTTGGAGCCCTTGATTGACTTTTACGTGAACGATGCTTTCAACACTTCGCACCGCAAGCACGCTTCCATGATCGGTTTTACAAACGTCCTGAACCTGGTGGGGCGACAGACTGAGATCGAAATGTTGGAAAACAAGCAGGTCATACATATTATCGAATACCCCTTCGTGCCGATTTTTGGTGGTTTGAAAGTAGACGATTATATGGGCCTCATTAAGAACTCGGTACTTTCCGAGAAGGTCCCGTACGTCTTGCTGGCAGGAATTCCGGGAATCATCGCCTGCCTCGGCAAGGAGATCAGACCGGGCGAGCGGTACAACTTCGGAGAGGTCACTGAAAACTTTCTGGAAAAAAACGTTAACAAAAGGCTTGTCAAATTTTTCGAAGACCTTTACAGGCGGCCTGTGGGCCGAAAAAAGCTTATTGCGCCGGTGGACTTCATGGTCAAGTATGACTCAAAAATCATCAATTTGACTCCGGATGAGATTCATAGCCATCCGAAAAAAGATCAATTCTACCTGTGGAGCATCGGAGAAAAGACCACCAGGCGCTTTGTATCTCGCCTTTTGAAGGCTAAGACCATATATAAAAAGGGCCCGGTCGGAAAATCCGAAGCGCGCGGCTTTGAAGGTCCGGAACGCTCGATCCTTGAAGCGATTATGAAGGCTCAAGACAATGGAGCTTACACCATATCCTCCGGCGGAGACAGCACCGAGATCGCAAAGAAACTTGGGTTTGAAGAAGATGCACTGTTTTCGCGCTTGAGCGACGCAGGCGGCGCTTTTGTCCATGTGTTGGAAGGAAACCGTATTGCCTGGCCCATGCTTCAGTTAAACACCCATTGGAATCTGTTTTACGGGAAAAACCTCAGATATGGCCTCCCATTCCATTACAATCTCAAATCGCGCTATCGCCTGGAGTTGACCATACCGCAAAAAAGCCTACCCAAAGCCCTTCGTTATGAGCCGCCCCGCTAAGACTGCCATACTACTTGCAGCCGCAGGATTGATCGGTGTGGCAGTTTTCCTGAATTGGTCGTTTCTGGCTGAAAGGGTCACAATGTGGTACGGACTGATCAAAGATCCCGAACAGGTCAGGACGTTACTGCGGGCCTGGGGACCCATCGGGGGGCCGCTGGCATTTATGGGGATTCAGATTCTGCAAGTGGTGTTTGCACCTTTGCCGGGAGAGGCCAGCGGGTTTATAGGGGGCTATATCTTCGGCACTATACCCGCCTTCGTCTATTCCTCTGTCGGACTTACGGCAGGTTCGATGATCAACTTCACCTTAGCCCGTTTTCTGGGAAGACGCTATGTGGCAAAATTGATTCCAGCCGGCCACCTGAGCAAGTTTGACTCTGTGGCTAGACATCAGGGCGCCATCTTATTCTTCTTGTTTTTTGTTGTGCCGGGATTTCCCAAAGACTACCTTTGCATCTTTCTTGGCTTGACCAGCCTTTCTGTCAAGGTCTTCTCACTGATGGCAGGTATCGGCAGAATGCCGGGAACCCTTATGCTGAGTCTTCAAGGCGCCCATGTTTTTCAGCAGAATTACGCCACACTGATCCTCCTTGTCGCCATCTCTCTTGCCCTCGTAATTCCCGCCTATTTCTGGCGTGAACGCATCTATTCATGGATCGACCGCATAAACTCTGCCAACAACATCAAATCGTAGGGTGATTAGTATTTTCAATACCCCGCTGCTTGCGGCCGGGTTGCCGCTCAGTTCCCTCTCCCCTGGAGGGAGAGGGCCTGCCCTGTTAAATAAGGTTCCCTTTGGGACACGAAGTGAAGCTTGCGCCAAATTTAACAGGGTGAAGGTGAGGGGGTATAAAAAGGGTGATTCCATCCGAATCGCCGTTCTCCTCTTGCCTAAACTGCGGTTGACTGCCGAGCAAGAGTACGTTATGATAAGATAGTGAAAATAAATTATAATAAACCACTCAGCCAATAGCCAGGGAGACAGTCCGTGACTTACTGGACCTTCCGCGAACAGCTAAGTCGCCAAGACAAACTGCGACGGTCGATCTATGAAGCCCTTCGGGATGAACTGGACGAATATCTCGTCCAGTACTGCTTGGTGGAATCTTATCAAAACTTTCTGGACGAACATATTCCATATCCCTTTGTGGAAAAGCGTGAGCTAAAACCAAGAGCGCGCATTCCTGATTTGGAGTACGAATGCCACAATAGATTCCTTGTTATCTTTGTGGAAGATTTCATCCCAGGCGGCTATAAGAAATATATACGCTTCTTTGATGAGAACAAGGTGACCAAAGAGAATTTGTTACGATCCGCAACACTCCGGTTTTCAAAAAAATATTACAGAAACATAAAGCTGTTTGAGTCTCCGCATTTCTCCGATTTTCTCAAAGGCCTGCTGCCGGTCGACTATGCCCTCCTTATTCAAAGAGATCCTGCCGTCAGGGCTCGAAACAGATACAACCTTTCTCACTTTCACGTGAGAATCGATTGGCCCATTGCGGATGCCGCGGAAGATTTGGCCCGGGATCTGCGATATATCTCCAAAGATCTGTATGAAAACGGAGAATCCTATGCTGAGGAGATCCAGAAGAAGTTTTTTGAATACTATGGATTGCCCTCTACGTCCGGCGGACGCCGTACAGCGGCAATGGTGGCTGCTCAATTCCTGAGGCGCATATCCTGTATATCGACAGTCTATGTGGGAAGCTCTGAATCAAGGGCACTTTACCGTATTTCTGAAAGGGGCGTTTCGAAATACATATTGATGAAACTGACAGATGACGACATACAAAATATTGCACAAACTCAGAAGCTCAAGATCGGCACTTTCAAGAAAAATTACCTGACCGCAGAAGAAGACAACGACGGCATCGTCATCTTTCAGGCCACCTATGACCTTACCAGCCATGCCAGATTCCCTGAAGACGGCAAGTTAAGAGAATTAAACTCCGAGTATTTCTGGATGACCGTAATCAACCAGAGCATCTTGCCCAAGCCGGGCTCATGGGATAGACGCCCTCTGCCTTACAGCATTATTTACACTTAATCTCATAGAAACCGCAAGGTTGGCTACGCCTTGTAAAATCAGTCAAATCTGGCTCAAACAAGTGCCTAAAGTGAACTAAAGTTGAAAGTGCCTAAAGTTAAGGTATCTTGCCTATTTTATGATTGTTCTTGCCGAAGGCAAGTTCCACAACTTTAGCTCACTTTAGGCACTCTAGCTCACTTTAGCTCACTTTAAATTGAATACGAAAAAAATCTGCCGGAAAAAACACGAACTTTACATCATCAGAACACCATTGAAATAATCGATGGTCTTTTCAAGGCCTTCCGCCAAACCCACCTTGGGTTCCCAATTCAACTTCTCCCTGGCCAAAGATATATCCGGACACCGTTGAACAGGATCATCCTCAGGCAGTGGTGTGTAGACTATTTCCGACTTCGACCGGGTTATCTCAATGACAAGTTCGGCAAGGCTCCTGATGGAAAACTCACGCGGGTTGCCGAGGTTAACGGGGCCGATAAAGTCTTCGCAGTTCATCATCTTGATCAACCCGTCCACCATATCAGGAGCAAAACAAAAGGAGCGGGTTTGACTTCCATCGCCATAGACCGTAATCGGATCATTTCTCAGGGCCTGGACGATGAAATTGCTCATCACCCTGCCGTCTGAAATAGCCATTCTTGGACCGTATGTGTTAAAGATACGTGCAATCTTTATGTCAACCCGGTTCTGGCGATAATAGTCCATCATCAGCGTCTCAGCCACCCGTTTCCCCTCATCGTAACAGCTCCGCAGCCCGATTGGATTCACGTGCCCCCAATAAGTCTCTTTCTGAGGGTGTTCCTGAGGATCACCATAAACCTCAGACGTTGAAGCTTGCAGAATTCGCGCCTTTACCCGTTTGGCCAGACCCAACATGTTAATGGTGCCCATTACGCTGGTCTTGACGGTCTTCACCGGATTGTACTGATAATGGACAGGAGATGCGGGACAGGCCAAATTGTAAATCTGGTCTACCTCCACAAAGATCGGCTCCACGAGATCATGGCGAATTGCCTCAAAGTTCTTATGGTCCATCAGGTGTAAGATATTCCTTTTTGAGCCGGTGAAGAAATTATCCAGGCAAAGCACCTCTGCCCCTTGTTCAACCAATCTATCGCACAGATGGCTACCCAGAAAGCCTGCCCCTCCCGTCACAAGAACACTAAGATCCTTCATAGACATCCTCTCAAACTATAAAATCGCTTTGCGATTTCATGTAACGCCTCGCTTTGCCCTCTGCCGGCCATATTCAAGTATGAGAACACAACTGCAAATTTGCGCAAAAACACAAACTTCACAGGTAGCGGACTAATACCAGGCGCGGGCTTCCGTGTCAAACACATGGCTCAATCCCGAATTTCGCGGGTGAATTATGATGGTCTCGTAAAAAGTCCAAATTAGACGGCAAAGTAAAAAGCTCCAAATTCAAGGCGCGCACCTCTTTTCAAGCCGCTAGGCGCAATCCTGAGGAATGAGGCGTACTTATGGTACGCCGCAGTGATTTACCCTGTTAAATCGGCTCCGCCGTCTCGCATAGCGAGAATCTAACGGGGCAGGGGATGCAGCGCAACGCAGAAGTTGGACTTTTTACGAAGCCGTCAATTATTGTGTGAAAATGGGGATAACAGATACGGAAGGGATGCCCTTGCAGGAAGCTTTGTGGGTCGGCCTTCGAAAATCTAACAGCTCGACACTGAACTCAGGGTAGTGATTTTCTGCCGGGTTTTCACACCTTGAACCCATTGGCGGTTTCTCGCCCGCCAGGCGTGTCAGGACATGTGCCTTTGCTTGTAACTTTTTTGACTGTGCCGTCTTCATACAGACGGTAGATCCATGTCTCATCTGCAAACTCGGCCCGCATAATGTCGGCAGGCAGCCCATAGTCGGCAACTGGCTGAAAATCGCACAGATCGGCTGCCGTGGGCCACATCAAACAACACATAATGATTACAAATTTAAGATAATGTCTCACTTGTCTCCTCCATCCTTCATTCCATTCTATCAAAGCCGCAACACGCCCGTGCAGCGTTCAGTACGCACCCTATGAGCAATAGTGATGCCACTTGCGGCAATATGTGAATTATGCTTATATATTCCAGGACTTACCTCAATCCAGGCAGGTGTTTCCCATAAGAGATTTAGGAAAATAAGGTTATACATTTGGGAAAACAAGGTTATACATTTGGAAAAAAGTTTCCTTTTTGGGCCGATGTGAGCATGGAAGCATGGACTTGAAAGCCTGAAAATGTGAATCGCCAAAAGCAATCGACCTTCGGGTTATGAACCCGACGTGCTACGAGGCTGCCTCACTCACCAGAAACTTTACCGCCGTTTACTTTGCTTTCCTAAGAGGCTCTCATTTCAAAGCATCTCCCAACACATTTTTTTCTTGACTTACACGATCTTACTCTTATACCTACAAAGCAGGTTGGAAATACGGTTTGGAAAATGAGCAGGCGCATGAAAACTAAATATCCCGGAGTGTTTTACCGCGAGGCCAAGCGCATTGGCATAGAAGGCACAGAAAAAGTCTACTATGTTGTCTTCAAGAAGAACGGCAAGGTTTACGAGGAGAAGGCCGGTCGTCAATCTACAGATGCCATGACACCGGCCAGGGCAGCCAGGATACGATCAGAGATAATTGATGAAACGCGTTTATCTCGTAAAGAGTTGTTGAAACGTGCCGAGACGAATACATGGACAATCAAGCGACTCTGGTCCGAATATAAGGCCGCAAACCCCGGGTTGAGGGGTATCCGGACCGATGAAAATCGATTTCAGAATTATATCGAACCAAATTTTGGAGCCAAGGATCCGAAGGATCTGAGTCCATATGATATTGACCGTTTGCGGAGCAAACTATTGAAGACAAGAAGTCCGGGAACCGCCAAGAATGTCTTGGAGCTTCTGAGGCGAATTGTCAACTTTGGCGCAAAGAAACGGCTTTGCGACGGTCCTGGTTTCACGATTGAAATGCCGGAGGTGAATAATGAAAAAACCGAATGTCTTACCTCGGAAGAATTGACCGGACTCCTGGAAGCTATAGACCGTGATCCGAATATTCAGGTTGCCAACCTAATGAAGATGGCCTTGTTTACCGGGATGCGTCGCGGCGACCTTTTCAAGCTCAAGTGGGAGGATATCGATTTTGACCGTGGTTTCATCCGCATAAGAGATCCCAAAGACGGGCCGGAACAAGAGGTCCCTTTAAATGATGCCGCCGGGGACCTGTTGAAAGCCCATCCGAAATCTCAAAGCCCCTATGTATTCCCTGGTCGTGGTGGAAGACAAAGGACCGATGTGGGAAAAGCTGTAAACCGGATCAAGAAATATGCAGGGCTTCCTAAAGAGTTCAGGCCGCTTCACGGCCTTCGCCACTCCTATGCATCAGTGTTGGCGTCTTCGGGTAAAGTCGACATGCACATACTGCAGCAGTTGCTGACTCACAAAACTCCGGCCATGACCCAGCGTTATGCCCATCTTAGAAATGAAGCGTTGAAGCGGGCTTCCAATTTGGTGGGTGATATCTTGGGCGAGGTCCATAAAAAGGATTAAGCGGGATAGAAAACAGGGTTGGAAGCGGGGTTGGAATTGCTACTTTTTGGCATGCACATAATTGCACAATCAAGATAGCTTTTTGATTTTCTTATAATAGTAGCGACGGATGGGGGACAATCGACCTTCGGGTTATAAGACCGATGTCTCCTTCTGGCGCCCACCATCCGGCGATCGGCGCTTAGTTCTAAGAAATGAATATTGAATTTGTGCTCAGTATCTCTCCCTGAGTTTGGGGTTCAGTATGTCGCGCAGGCCCTCACCAAATAGATTGAATGAGAGGACCACGATCAGGATGGCAAAACCCGGTGCAAATGTGAGCCAGGGGGCATCAAAGATAAAACGCCTGCCGTCGGAAAGGATATTGCCCCAGGTGGCATGAGGCGGCGGCACCCCGAAGCCGAGGAAGCTCAGGCCCGCCTCCGTCAAGATGGCAGTTGCAATGCCAATGGTCGCAGAAACCAGGACCGGGGCAATGGCATTGGGGATCATATGGCGAAATATGATTCTCCAGTCGTTGACCCCAAGGGCGCGGGCAGCCGTGACAAAATCCTGTTCCCTGAGAGAGAGAAATTCAGCCCGAACAAAGCGTGCACTGCCCATCCAACTGGTCAACCCGATCACGATCATAATGTTGTACATGCTGGCCGGAAGGAGCGCCACAACCGTAAGTATCAGGAAAAAACTCGGGAAACAGAGCATAATATCCACAAACCGCATGATCAGGGTATCTATGGAAGTGTGGTTTTGTCCAAAATAGCCTGCGATACCGCCCACCAGTATTCCCACCAATACCGAGATCCCGACAGCCACAAACCCGACCGTCAGCGATACCCAGGCTCCCTGCAGCATCCTTGCAAACAGATCCCGGCCAAGATCGTCGGTGCCTAACAGGTAGACTCCTGCCCCGGGGACCTCCTCGGGCCGTAACGCCTCCAGGTTCGGCCTTGACAGTGGCGGGCGCAGCTTTTCCTGGAGCCTTACCATGGCAGGATCAAAGATCGGGTTTGTCCCCGTGGTCAGTACAAGCCCTATAAAAGCTGTACAGAAGAACAGAACAAAGATGACAAGCCCTACGACGGCAAGTCTGTTTTGCTTGAGAAGCTGCCAGGATTCTCGCAAACGTGAACGTCTCGGCACCGCGGGGGCATTTGCATCCGAATCTTTGCTTATCGCTTTCGTGTAGTCATTGGTCATTGGTCACTAGTCATTGGTCATTGGTTGAAGTAATGGCAGAAGACTACAAACAACGGACTACCGGCACTGCCACATCACAGCCGTATCCTCGGGTCTACCACCAGATAGAGCAAGTCAGAGATAAAGGTGCCGGCCAGCACCAGCACGGCAGAAATAAAATTCACTGTCAGTATGATCGGATAATCCCGGGCCAGGATCGCCTCATAGGCCATCCGTCCCATACCTGGCCAGGAAAAGATCGATTCAATGATCACAGACCCCCCGATTAAGCCCGGCAGGATCAAGCCGAACATAGTAACAAAGGGCAGCAGCGCGTTACGCAGGGCATGCTTGTAGTGGACCTGTTCCTCGGGCACCCCTTTTGCCCTGGCCGTACGCACATAGTCCTGGCCCTCCACCTCCAGCATCTGACTGCGGACATATCTTGACAGGATGGCAATGCCACCGGTGGCCCCAAGCACGGACGGGAGCAGCAGATGCCATACCCGGTCCATGATTAGGTGGAGCCATGGAGCATCCCCAAGCCCGAAGGTCTCCATGCCGATGACCGGCACATGAAATCGAGTGACCACAACTATGATAAGCATGTAAGCAAAGAAAAAGCCCGGGATGGAGATCAACAAATACGAAAGGAAAGTCGTACTTCGATCATACAGACCACTCCGTCCGACAGCCGCACGAATTCCAACAGGAAAAGACAATGTCCAGGTGATGACAGTACCCACAATGAAAAGCGGAAGACTATTTAGAAATCGTTCCCAGATCTTTGCGAGAACCGATTGATTATCCTTCCAAGAGACGGTTTTTCCTGTAAAAAGATCTCGATAGAAGTAAACGTATTGAACGTACATGGGTTTGTCCAGGTGAAATTCTTTGCGAAATCGTTCAACAATCTCGGGCGTAAACTTCGGGTTGAGAGGGTCCACCTGGCTCGGCTCGCCAGGGGCCAGGTGGATGATCAAAAACGACACGACAGAGACGAAAAACAGGGTGACTGTTTTTTGAATTATGCTTCTGCCGATAAATGATAACATTCTCTACCCCTCAGCAGCAAAACTCGGAAGTTCAGGTAGTTTTCTCCATTTGTTAAAGTAGAATGTAAAGTTTCCGGTCTTTGTAGGTGTTATCTTTTTGTATACCACATTGCCCAGGGAGTCGGTTTCCTGTATCACGATCCGCATGTCAAGGACTGCCGTCCATTTGCCCACATAAAGGAAAGTGTACGGCTGCTCCCGGGCAATGATTTCATGGAGTCTGCGGCAATAGGCTACCTGTCGGTCATGATCGTACTCTTGTCTCACCTTGATGATCAAATCATCGGCTTCCCTGTTCTTAAACCCAACGAAATTGAGCTGGTAGGGATCAGTCTGGCTCGAATGCCATACTTCATAAAGGTCAGGCTCCAAACCCATTAGCCAGCCGAGGATCAGAGCGTCGAAATCAGCCTTATCCACACGCTCCTCGATGAAGACAGCCCACTCGACGCGGTCGGTTCGGACATCAATGCCGATCTTTTTCCACGCGTCCTGCGCAATGGCCAGCAGAGCCTCTCGGAGTGGATTGCCGCTGTTGGTAATGAGTGTAAATTGAAACCTCTTTCCATCTTTTTCGAGCCAACCCTCTTTGTTAGGCTCCCAACCTGCCTTATCCAATAGCTTCAGTGCTCCCTCCGGATCATAGGGAACGGGCGGGATGCCGTGATTGTAATAATCGGTCTGTTTGACAAAGGGGCCGGTGATCCGTTCGCCTTGGTCATGGAGGACATATTTTATAATCTTATCTACGTTAATAGCCATACCCAGGGCCCTGCGCACGCGGGGATCATTAAAAGGTTCGCGCCGCATGTTATAGCCAATGTATGTATAGCCTAAAGAGAGCCCCGAAAAACTCTGATACTTTGGATCATCTTTCAAACGCCGGACTTGGTGAGGCGGGACACCGTAATGGTCAATGGTACCCGCATAAAATTCCATCTCCTGGGTCAGAACATCGGGAATAATCCGATAGATATATAGTCTATAGTTTGGCGGCCCCTCCCAATAGTCGTCAAAGCGGTCCAGGATAATGTGCCGGTCGGATTTCCATTGCCGAAAGACAAAGGGGCCGCACCCAATAGGGTTGCGACTGAAGCTGCTTTGACGCATCGAAAACTTTTCCGGGTCCTTCCCCAGCCGGATGGCCTCTTTTTTCAAGGCCTCATCATTTAGGAGATGCTCGGGTATTATCCCCATACCCCAGGTCTCCAAAGCAGGAGAATAGAGTCGTTTATAGACAATACGGACCGTTAGAGGATCAACCACCTCCACGCGTTTGACCGGCTCGTAGGTGGCAATGCGGGGAGACAGATTTTTGGGATTTATGATGGCTTCACAAGTGAACTTGACATCGTTTGCGTCGAATACATGGCCGTCATGAAATTTTACATCGGGGCGCAAGTGAAACACGACGATGGGATTGTGTTCAGTCACCGGCAGGATTTCGTCAGCATATGCCGGAAGCTTTTCTTGCCATTTTTCATCATCCACAGTAAGACAGCCCTGAGCATCGAAGCTGTCAAAATACTTCTTGCCGAGGATATATGAGAGGTTATCAAAGAGGTCCTGATCTACACGATTCAGGACTAGTCTGATCCTGGCCGGGGACGAGACCCGGATCTTGACCTCTGCAGCTTCCTCGTCCTTTGCCTTTTCGGATTTAGTGACCAAGAACTCTCTGGGTGGTACGATGGATATCTCCCTGATATTGCCCAAGGAAGTCCTGAGTTCAGGGCTGACTGGAGACTCCCCGGCTTTGGCTCTTTGGAGAAGAGTCTCTACTTGTTGAACCCCTGCCCTTCCAACACCCGGGATTCTTGCCTCCTCATTTATGTAAAAGTAGGCATCCTC
Organism: Desulfobacterales bacterium; assembly: GCA_013375395.1. GTDB lineage: Bacteria > Desulfobacterota > Desulfobacteria > Desulfobacterales. The sequence continues at coordinate 27,969 of JABXJW010000005.1, read as the reverse complement.
ATAGATCTCCCAGGATGTCGCCAATCGGCCTCTAAAACGTAGCTCTTCATCCCGGTCAATGAGCCCCTCAAAAACCATGGAGTTAATATCGCCGCTAGCCGAATCGGCCGACAGGATCGGGTTCAGGATACTGGCATCGCCAATGGATGCGGCGATGTATTCATTGAGCCGGCCGGGATTGCCCCGCGTCTGCTCTTCGTAGGTGGGGACCCAGAAATAGGACTGAAGCAAAAAAATGATTAGTACGGCGGGAGCAAGGATTAGAACTCTGCGGACGGTCACTGCAGTATTTCTGATTTTGGATTTTGGATTTGTGGCTCACGCCTTGAAAACACTATGGATTTCAGCATTGAATCCACCTGAACTTCGCTCCGCTTCTCTCCGTAAACCTATAAGAGTTTACAATTTCAGCAACTTGTTCAATTCCCCACGGGATCAAATTCGCATCCAATGCATCAAAGCAGGACTACTTGCCAGTCTTCTGATGGAGCTTGTCGGCTATCCGCTTGACCCTGTCGGACTTAACCGTGGATGCGGCCTTGTCGGCAAAGCGCGTTGCGTCTGACACCTTGCCGTCCATCAAATAGTCTCTAACCCTTTTTTCAATGCGAGCCGTGGCATGGTCTTGCTTAACGTGTACGGCAGGAGCTGTTATTAACCTTCCGCACTCGCTGTTTCCGCAATTCGGACATGGCGGCGGGGTTCCGCCCACTTTTAGGATCACCTCAAAAACGGATCGGCAATTGTCACATTCATAATCGTAAATCGGCATAAAATTTTCCGCCGGAAAAAACACGAATTCTACAACTAACGCATTAATTCCTAAATTCGTTTTTACAACCTTCTCAAATAACGCATGTTTTCAAGGTCAGCCTTGAATTCCTCGTCCTTTGAGATTCTTTCCAGTACCGTGTCGATCATAGACAGCATATTGGTTTTGTCGGCCGGCAGATTTCCATGGACGGGGGCATAGTTTGATACATGATCAGACAGATACTGAGAGGTCACAGAAAGGCTTTCAATGAGAACCCTTTGTTCCCTTAAGATGGCGTCAGGCCCCGGCATCTCAAAGCTCCCTTCCTTCCACCACTGAAATACGGGGGTGCCCGGCACGGGTACAAGGGTTCTCACCCGGATAAAATCAGGGTCTATTTCGTTGAGAACCTTGGCTGTTTCTGATGCATGCTCCTGCCAGTCAGCCTCGCCCCCGATCCCGAGCAGGACATAGAGCGAAACCTCAAATCCGGCCTCTCTTGCATTGCCACAACCCAGGATCATGGTGTCGACGCCCGCGCCCTTCCTAATCCGCTCAAGAAGCCGACCGCTGCCGGTCTCCAGACCGATGTGAAGCCGTGTCAGCCCTGCCTCCATTATCTTTTTCAAGCTTTTCAGGGACTTGCGTTTCAGCGTCAGTGCCCGGGCATAGCTCGTGACCCTGGTAAGCGACGGAAAAACACCATGAAGATGACCAAGGACCTCACACATCTGGCCGGTATTGATCACCAGACTATCCGAATCTCCTATAAACACTGTTTCCGCGTTTCCGCCGATGTACGTGCGGGCCGTGTCAATATCTCGTTTAATGTCCGGAACCTGACGCTTTTCAAACTTGAAGCCCTTGTACATGGGACAAAAAGCACACCTATTCCAGGGGCACCCACGGCTGACCCTCAGAAGGAGGCTGTCGGCTTCGCTTGGCGGTCTGAAGGGCGGAAAATCGTAGCTCTCTTCAGCCGTGGCAAGACGCCTTCCAAAACGAAAGTTGAACATTTTCTCGACCACACGGATAACGCTCTTTGCGTATTTACAACAGATTGTGTACGGTTTATTGAATAACCTATTCACATGGAATTGACAAGGGGGTTCCGCATCCGTTTCCCTGCTTGATTTAGAAAAACAAATGACTATAATGGGTGATGAGCGCTTCGTGTGAATAGACCTTTACAAAACATCCTCTCTTGCCGAACCCTGTTGATCCAGAAACCTCGGGGCCGTCAATGCACAAATTTTTGCCGGCTTATCGGGCGACTTGGTCGCCGTCAAAGACTTCGTCAATTAACAGGGCAAGCCTCTACGCCAGGCTCAGATTTTGCATGCATTAAAGTTTCAGCGCTAAATCTTCGGGGTGACTCGGGGCACCGTGCCCCTCGCCCTTACCGGTGCGCATAAGGCGCATCCAATTCCGCTGTCCTGCGGAATTGTCCTTGACCTTGAATCCGCATCGGAAACGTTTTTGCATTGCAAAGGCATCGTGAAGTGACCGTAAAAATACCATATATTGTATTTATCGGGTCAATGTATACAGTTTATAGTATTTTACCCTTTACAAACCATTTTCTCTTTGTTAGTCTCGATACGGCTCTTTGGGTCGTCTAGAATCCAAACACCCATATAGAGGCTGGTCATTATGAAAGTCAAACAGTTGGATGTCATAGGGTTTAAGTCGTTCGTAGATAAAACCACTGTGCTGTTTCCACATGGCATATGTGCTGTGGTGGGTCCCAACGGCTGTGGCAAGAGCAATATTGTTGACGCCATGCGCTGGGTTATGGGGGAACAGAGCGTCAAACAACTCCGTGGCAAGTCTATGGAAGACGTTATTTTTGCCGGCACTGAGAAAAAGCCCCCCTTGAACATGGCCGAGGTGTCCCTCACACTCATCAATGATAACGGCAGCACCCCTGAAGAATATCGACAATTTTCTGAAATTATGGTTAGCCGGCGCCTGTTCCGCTCCGGTGAAAGCGCATACTTTATCAACAAGCAGCCGTGCAGGCTTAAGGACATCCAGAACCTGTTGATGGGAACCGGCGTGGGGTCCAGAACTTACGGAGTCGTTGAACAGGGAAGAGTTGTGGCACTTATTGATGCCAGCCCGGAAGAGCGACGGTTTTTCATCGAGGAAGCAGCAGGCATAACCCGTTATAAGAGCCGAAAGAATGAAGCGATTCAAAAGATCAATCGAACCCAGCAGAATCTGCTGCGCGTGAACGATGTTATCGTCGAGGTGAAACGCCAGATGAACAGTCTTAGGCGCCAGGCCAGGAAAGCTGAGCGCTATAAGACCTTTCAGACAAAAATTGAACATTTGGAAGTTATGCTCGCAACATATCGTTACAAGGTCATCTGCGACAAGATGCGTGAGGCCGAGGCCCTTACTCAGTCCCTGATGGATACGGATTTCAAGCACGAATCCGAACTGGCCAAGCTGGACGCTGCCATTGAAGAGATCAAACAAGAACGCGCAGCCAAGCACCAAAACATCTCCGAGCATAAGGCCCAAAGGCATCAGCTCCAGCGCGTGATTGACAAACTTGAGCAAGATATCGACTACGCTGCGAAAGAGATCGAGCGCCTCAGCAATGAGGCCGATCAACTCAAGGCCGAACTCAAAGAAACCGACGAAAAAAAACAGAGCATCACAGCAGAATGCCACCAACTGGAGGAACAAAGACAGGCGCTGCAACAAGATATCGAGAAAACCAAGGAGACCTTGAAACAAAGCAAAGAGTCCGAGCAGGCAGTGAAAGAGCGCCTGGCCGAGCTGAATCAATCCCTCGAGGCCAACAAGGCCGAACTGATAAACCTGGCAAGCCGCAGGGCGGCCTATGAAAATACCTTAGAGAACGCTTCCAGGCAGAGGTCGGGCCTGTCAAGGCGGCTTGATCAGATCAAAAAAGAAAAAAGTCAAACCGAAAACGAGATTGCCAAGCTTGAAAAAGAAAAGACCAAATGCGAAGAAGACAATAACGCCTTGGTACAGAGCATCGCAGAAACAGTTGAGGCCCTTGAATACTTGGACAAACAACTGGAGGAAAAGCGACAGGCCCTCAGCCGACAGGTGCGCAAAGTACAAACGATGGAGGCCGAACGGCAAAAAGTTCGGTCACGTTATGGCGCCCTCAAAAAGATGGATGACAATTATGAATGGTTCAGGGAGGGCGTTCGCGTCATCATGAGGGACTGGAACACAAAAGGCCCTGATGAAACCGGCATTTATGGCCTTGTAGCTGATATTATCGAGCCCGAGACCACCTATGAGGATGCCGTAGAGGCGGCCCTTGGCGAAACCCTGCAATACGTCCTCGTAAAGGACCAAGAGGGGGGGATGGAGGCCATTGACTTTCTCAGGGCGCAATCAGCAGGCCGGTCCGGTTTCATTCCGGTCAAAGCGCTCAGGCCGATGATCGATAAGGATCACACAGTATTGCCGGACGGCCAAGAACTCCTAATAAACAACATAAAAGTTAAACAAGGTTACCAACAGGTGGTCCAATCTCTTTTAGGCCATGTCCTGGTGGCTGAAAACCTTGAGACCGCCCTGCAACTATGGAACCGGAACGGCTCGCGGCAGGCCATCGTAACACGGCAAGGAGACCGCGTGTGCCAGCAGGGGATACTGATAGGTGGAAGCCCGGAAAATGGTAGTTCCGGCATTCTGGCCAAGAAGAAGGAAATGAAGGAGTTGACCGAACAGATCTCCGATTTGGACGTCTCTATGGAGGCGGCCAAGAGCGAGCAGAAACAACTTGAGGGTGAAACGGTCGAATTGGAGACTGAGGTCCAGAAGGCCAGACAAGCACTGAGCCAAGAGAATCAACATCAGATTCAAGTCGAAAAGGAGCTTTATCGACTCCAGGAAAAATTTAAGCATACCCGTCACCATCTGGAGATCCTTGACCTTGAATCACAGCAGATAGAAGGTGAGCAAGCAGATGTGGAGCAAGAGCTTTACAGGCACCAGGGAGTTGTGGCCGAGCTGGCCAAAGAGATTCAAACCGTAGAATCGACCATTGCCGGGACGAATGCGAAAATCGAAGAAGTCTCCGAGGATTTGGAAGCTGCCAGCCAAAAGGTGGTAGGACTCAAGCTGGAATTGACCACTCTGGAGGCACAATGCGACCATGCAGAAAACACCTTGCGACGCTTAAAGGATTTTCAAAATGACCGTCTGAAAAAACTGAACCAGCTAAGCCAACAGGTGAAGCAAAGGGAAGAAGACAGAGTTGCCACACAGGATCGTTTGGCAAAGGATCGAGACAGGCTTGAGCGTCTGTATGCCGGGCTAAAGACCATGGAAGAGACCCTGGCTGAAAGTGAAGCCGGGTACCAGGCCATCGAAGGAATGCTGGAACAAAATGATCGAGCTCTCTCGAAAGTAAGATCCGCGCAGCAAGAGACTGCGCAAAAGATACAGCAGCTTGAATTGAAGCAATCCGAAAGGCGCATGACACGCGATCAACTGATAGGCCGAATCCATGAGAATTATCATCTCAATATCGAGACATCGTGCAACGAGTTTGATGCGGATAACTTTTCGGAAGAAGAAACACAAACGGCACTGGCACGCTACCGTAAAAGAGCGGCCAGAATTGGAGAGGTAAACCTTGGGGCCATTCATGAATACGAGAACTTGAGCGAGCGACACCGGTCCCTTACCGAACAGCGCGACGACCTGATAGGCGCCATAGAGGCCCTTCATCGGGTGATCCGAAAGATTAACCGTACCTCTTTGAAACAGTTTGTGAAGGCATTCAAGGCCGTGAATGAAAAACTTCAAATAGTCTTTCCCAGGCTGTTCGAGGGAGGAACAGCCAATCTGGTCCTTATGGACCCAAAGCGACCCTTGGAATCGGGGGTTTCCTACCTTGTCCATCCTCCAGGGAAAAAACTCACCCGTATGAGCCTCCTTTCCGGCGGAGAAAAGGCTCTGGCCGCCATTGCCATGATTTTTTCTCTCTTCTTGATCAAGCCTGCGGCGTTCTGCGTTCTCGATGAGATTGACGCTCCCTTGGATGACATAAACGTTGTCCGCTTCAACCATCTTCTTCGAGAGATCGGAAACGAGTCTCAGGTCATCGTGATTACCCATAGCAAGCAGACCATGGAAATGGCAGACGCCCTTTTTGGTGTGACCATGGAGGACAAAGGGATTTCCAAACTCGTGTCACTCAACTTTACGAATAATCGCGAATCATAAATCGTTGTTGGTTAGTAACGAAGGCAACATACCAGTGGCCCTCAAATGGCTTAAGAAAAAAACTCCGCAAAAGGCCCCTCAAGAGGATCGCGAACACCCACTGTCTGAAGAAGCACAAGAGGCTCAACAGATCGCCGAATCAGTTGCCGCCCACTCCCTCCCCTCCACCTTTAAGGGTGGGGGTTTTGGTGGAGGTGAGCCTGCACAGGAAGTTGTTGCGGCGGAAGCAGCAAAACAGGGGCTTTTCAGCAGGCTTCAGAATCGCCTGTCCAAGACACGAAAGGCATTTGTGAGCCGTGTGGACGAGCTTCTGCTGGGCAGCAAAGAGATCGACGAAGAGCTTCTGGAAGAACTTGAAGAAATCCTCATCACCTCCGATATAGGCATACGGACCACCGTAGTCCTTATTGAAAAGGTGCGGGAAAGGGTTGAGAGAAAAGGCCTGCACGATCCGCAGGAATTAAAACATGCCCTTCAGAGTGAAATTCACGCCTTTCTCAAGGCGCCCCCAAAGCCGGATCTCATACTCAGGGAAAAGCCTCATGTCATCATGGTCGTGGGGGTAAACGGAGTCGGCAAAACAACCACCATCGGCAAGCTGGCCGCACGCTATGCCAAAGAGGGGAAGCGGGTATTGTTGATCGCGGCCGACACCTTCCGGGCAGCAGCCGTCGAACAGATTGAGATCTGGGCAGAGCGTGCCGGGGCTGAAGTTGTTCGGCACAAGGGACACGGAGTGAAGCCCGGCGCCAAATCCGATCCTTCGGCCGTGGTATACGATGGTATCTGCGCAGCGAAATCAAGGGACGTGGATGTTGTCATCATCGACACGGCGGGACGCCTTCACACCAAAGTCAATCTCATGGAAGAACTTAAGAAAGTCCGTCGGACGGCGGCTCGTCTGCTCCCAGGGGCGCCCCACGAGATCCTGCTGGTTCTGGATGCCACTACCGGACAGAACGCCATATCTCAGGCTCAACTCTTTCACGATGCCCTTGAAATTACCGGTATTGCCCTTGCCAAACTGGACGGCACAGCCAAGGGAGGCATTGTCGTTGGAATATGCCACAGCCTGGGGCTTCCTCTTCAGTACATCGGACTGGGAGAAAAACCCGAAGACCTGCAAGACTTTGACGGCGATGCTTTTGTGAAGGCGCTGTTTTGAGCCAAGTTACTTCGCTTTGCTCCACAATTGGAATAGTTGAAATAATGCCCAAGAACGTACTTGTCATCGACGATGAGCCTAACATGCGGCACATAGTAACCGTGGTACTTGAAAAGGCAGGCTATACGGTTACCGGCGCCGAAGACGGCGCACAAGCCATCCCCATTATCGAAACCAACCATTTTGACCTCATCCTCTGTGACCTGCGCATGCCTCGAATGGATGGTCTGGCCTTTTTAAAGCATGCAGCCGAACGAGGCGTGGATGCGGCCATTATTATGATGTCGGCCTACGGTACCATTGATACGGCTGTGGAAGCTATGAAGCTCGGGGCGGCCGACTATATCTCAAAACCTTTCAAACCGGACGAAATCCTCCTCAAGGTGGGACAGGTTGAAGAAAGGACCCGATTGAGAGAGGAAAATATTAGGCTCCGGAATGCCGTTCAAGAAACTTTCTCCTTTCAAAATATCGTGGCCAAAAGCAAGCCCATGCGCAGGATCTTTGAGACTATCCGCAAGGTTGCGGACTACAAAACGACCGTCTTGATTACCGGCGAAAGCGGTACCGGCAAGGAGTTGATCGCAAGTGCCATCCATTACAACGGACCGCGCAAACACAAGCCCATGGTGGCCGTCAACTGTGGCGGTTTGCCTGAAAACCTTCTGGAAAGCGAACTCTTTGGCCATGTGAAAGGGGCGTTTACTGATGCGGCTCAAGACAAGAAAGGGCTCTTTCAGGAAGCCGACGGAGGGACTCTTTTTCTTGACGAGATTGCGGAACTGCCCTTGTCGCTTCAGGTGAAACTCCTTCGTGTCCTGCAAGATGAAATGGTCCGTCCCGTAGGAAGTACACAATCTCATAAGGTTGATGTGCGAATCATTGCGGCCACGGCAGTAAATTTGGCCGGGGCGGTCAAGCACGGGACTTTCCGTGACGACCTCTTTTATCGGATCAATGTGCTCCTAATCGAGGTGCCGGCGCTTCGCGACCGCAAGGAAGATATTCTCTTGCTGATCAATCACTTTATTGAAAGGTTTAACAGGAGATTGAAAAAACAGATAAAAGGGATTCGACCCGAGGCCCTCCAGGCCTTGATGACTTATGCCTGGCCGGGTAATGTCAGAGAACTTGAAAACGTTATCGAACGGACCATGGTACTGACAGAGCGATCCGAGATCCACGCTGATGAACTGCCCGAAGAAATACGAGCCCCGGCGGCCGCACATACCCACCCCCCACCAAAAAGCATCTCTCTCAAGGCCAATACCATGGCTCTCGAGGAAGCGCTGATCCGAAGGGCCCTCCGGGAAACCGGCAACAATCGCACCCGAGCGGCCAAACTTCTCGGAATAAGCCACCCCACACTCCTTTCCAAGATGAAAACATGCGGAATCTCGTGAAGGGTGTACGTGTAAAAGCCCATATTTCAAACAAGAGAGGATGGTGACAATCGGAAACCGAGGCAGGATCTCACTCTGTGAAGAAAAAATAAAAAAATAAATAAAGTTGACATCCAGATAATATCAATGTATGGGAGGGCCTGTCACAGCGTGGTTTTCCCAAAAAAGGATCGGTGTAAACTATGTGTATAAGAAGTTGTTCATTGGCCACACAAACGATTGTATGCCAATATTAAACAGGATAAACTTGAACGAAAAGGAGGTAAGCGATTATGACAAAGGCAGAACTCGTCGAAAAGATGGCTAATGATGCCGGGATCTCCAAAGCCGCGGCAGGTCTTGCGCTCAATTCCTTTGTTGAGGGCGTCTCCAAGGCATTGAAGAAGAAAGACGGGAAGGTAACTTTAGTGGGCTTTGGGACCTTTTCAAAAGTGCGGCGCAAAGCGCGCAAGGGGAGAAATCCTCAAACCGGCGAAATCATCAATATCAAGGCTTCCAACACGATAAGATTCAAGCCCGGCAAGGCTTTAAAAGAGGCTGTCTAAGCCTGGCAGACAGATTTGCGCTATTGACCGGTTCCCGTCCGCAAAAGATGTTTTGCGGACGGGAACCGACAGTTTCACAAAAAGGTGATTTCAAAGCCGTCAAACCCTCCGGTGTAAGGTTCCCACTGCATGTCCATTTTTCCTACACGGGCCAGAGGTGGGCCTGCCTCGCACCATTTCAGCATAGATTTCACATCAGCCTCTTCCCCCTCAAATACGGCCTCGACGCTGCCGTCTGGCAGGTTCCTCACCCAACCTGCAACGTTGCGTTCCAAGGCCGCGCGCCTTGTGTCCATTCTAAAACAGACCCCTTGTACACGTCCGTCAATCAGCACATGTGCTCTAACCTTTTTCACGACCTTGCTCCTATCAGTCATCAATGACTAATGACCGGCCGATCAATACGCTGCAGGATTTTTAAGGCATTCCAGCAGTGCCTTTTCATCAAGAACCCTTACTCCCAGCCGTTCGGCCTTGTCAAGTTTAGATCCGGGATCTTTTCCAGCCACCACATAGGTTGTATTGCGGCTCACAGATGAGCTAACCTTTCCGCCAAAGGCCTCAATGCGGGCCTTGGCTTCAGAGCGAGTCATGGACTCCATCGCCCCGGTAAGGACAAATGTCCTGCCGGCCAATAACTCCTTTTTCACTTCCTCAGTCTCAAGCGCCACACCGGCTTCCAGCATCCCGGCAATGTTTCTCTGATTCTCAGGATTGTCGAAAAACGCTCTCACGCTCTCCGATACCTCCGGTCCCACTTCGTCTACGGTCCACAGTTCTTCGGCGGTTGCAGCCATCAATGCCCTTAATGCCTTAAAAGCACCGGCCAAAACATGCGCCATATGCTCACCCACATGCCGAATGCCAAGGGCGTAAATAAACCGAGCGAGGCTGATCCGCTTGCTTCTTGTTATAGCATCCATCAGGTTTTGAGCTGATTTCTCGCCCATCCTTTCAAGGCTTGCCACGGTTGCCTTGTCCAGAGCAAATAGGTCTGCATAGGACTTTAACAATCCTTTGTCTACCAACTGACCTACTAACTTGTCGCCCAGGCCGTCAATATCAAGGGCTCCCTTGGAGGCAAAATGCTTGATGCGCTCCTTCACCTGAGCAGGGCAATTGGCATTGACGCATCGCCATACTGCCTCACCTTCCAGGCGAAGCACCTTGGAGCCGCACGCAGGACATGCAGCCGGCATCTCAAACGGCTTTTCAACCCCGGTGCGTTTAGTCGTGATAACCTTTACGACCTCCGGGATCACATCTCCGGCGCGCTGAATCAACACTGTGTCGCCCACGCGGATATCCTTCTTTTTGATTTCATCCTCATTGTGCAGGGTGGCACGGCTTACGGTCACCCCCCCGACAGAGACAGGCTCCAGATGAGCTACCGGCGTCAACGCCCCGGTCCGGCCCACCTGAACGTCGATCCCGAGCATACGGGTGGTCTCCTGTGTTGCCGGAAACTTATATGCCAGTGCCCATCTGGGGCTTCTGGCCTTCTCGCCCAGCCTTTTCTGCAAGGCCAAATCGTCCACCTTGATCACGATGCCGTCCATCTCGTAGGGAAACTCATGGCGACTGTCGAGCAAACCTCTGTAATAAATCAGGATGTCTTCGATCTTGACCCGCGGTTTGCTATGAGGATTCACACGAAATCCAAGGGCCTTTAGTGCTTGAAGGATTTCCCAGTGTGAGGTGAATTCAAGGTCGGTTACCGTGCCGACGCCATAACAGAATATCTCCAAAGGGCGATTGGCCGTTATTCCGGAATCAAGCTGCCTGAGAGATCCTGCGGCCGCATTTCGGGGATTGGCAAACGGCGACTCCCCGTTGTCAAGCCGTTCTTTGTTCAATTGCTCAAATGCTTCAAGGGGGATAAATATCTCGCCCCTTACCGCCAGGCGAGAGGGGATTGCTACAGTGGCCGAGCTAATGAGGGTCAGCGGAACAGTATTAATGGTTCTGATATTAGGGGTAATAAGCTCGCCGGTATATCCGTCGCCTCGTGTGGATGCCTCTTTAAGACTACCATTTTCATATACCAGCTCCACTGCCACACCATCCATTTTTGGCTCGGCCGTGTAAATGAGCGTCGAATCTGTCTTCAGAAACCGTCTGACCCTCTTGTCAAAGGCTATTGCTTCCTCTTCGCCAAAAGCGTTTTCCAGGCTCAGCATGGGAATAGTGTGAGCCACACTTTCAAACTTTTCAAGGGGTGGCGCCCCTACCCGCTGCGTAGGAGAATCGGGTACAACCAGTTCCGGATGCGCAGTCTCAACGGCAATTAGTTCCTGCATGAGACGATCGTATTCAGCATCAGAGACCTCCGGCTCATCCAAAACATAGTAGAGATAATTGTGCCGGTGAAGGGCCCGTCTAAGTTCGGCGGCCCTCTTTCGAATATCTTTACTCATAGCTTTTGGCATGTTGCACACACAACCTCGGCTGCGATCTTACGCGATCTGTTGAATTTTCTACTTGAAAACCCAGGACTCCAGCGCAGTGTGCTGAGTTCATCCGAAACCACAAGGAGGGCTCCGATCTGAACCTGCCGAAACCGTGCCGCCGTAAACAAGGCAGAAACTTCCATATCCACGCCGAGTACTCCCTCGCTCTGGAGTAAAAGGACCTTCTGTCTGGTCTCACGATAGGGGGCATCCGTTGAGCAGACAGAGCCTTTGTGAAAAGGGATTGAGCGTTCTTTCAAACCCTCCTCAATCGCGTTTAGCACGGCACCCGATGGTCTTGGGTGTGGATCATTGACGGGATAATGCGTTGATGTCCCTTCTTCACTTACCGCACGATCAGGGACGACAAAGTCGCCAACAGGCAAGCCTTGCCGGATCGAACCGCACCACCCGAAAAAGAGTATCCTCTTTGCCCCAAGGACAATCAACTTTTCGAGGACCATCACCGCATAAGGTGCACCCAGCAAAGGTCCTGCCAAAGCCACGTCTTGGTGGCCGTACACCCCCGTGTACAACCTGCTGAAAAGAATTTTGCCCGCAGCCTGTCCCTTTATCCCAATAGCTCGGCGAATTAAGGCAAGGTCCTTTTCCATGGCCGCCATGACTGCGACAGGACCTATGCTGGGGTCATTCCGGCCCTTTGTCGGGCAAACCATTTCTTCGGGCATATCACAGTGACCAATAAGATGAATCGAAGCCTCGTATCATTTTAGCCTTATTGAGCAAACGGGTTCGTTGGAGCGACCGTGTTTTCAAAGACCTGAATTGATACAAAGCCTCTTTACGAAGGTGTTTTATTTGATTGTGAGGCAATCTCACGCAAGAACGGCAGGACATCCTTCGTGCAAAGGACATTCCATACATATCCGCGCATGACGTTCCGGAACATTTTGTGGGTATTTGAGCGCGCCAAATATTCCATGATCCTTCCGGCAATAGAGAGTGGCGGCTCATCAAGCCGAAAAAAGCAAACCCCTTCGCCTACCTCCTTGAACGCCGGTATTTCCGAGCAAGCTACCGGCAGCTTGATCATGCCGGCCTCCAGAAGCGGCAGCCCAAAGCCTTCATCCTTGCTTGTCATAAGCAGCAGATCCGCCATTAGATAAAGATCGCGGATGAAGACACGGTCCGGAACCAGCTTCTTCCCATCCCGAAACCTGTATTCCGCCAATACGGCAATGTTGTCCTGCAAGCCGAGTTCGTTGATCCAGTACCTGAGCCTGCGGTAATAGGCCACGGCCCGCCCCTCATGAGGATCGTAAGCCCCTGTCAATACAAAAAGCACGTTATGGCCCATAAGCTTGATCCCTCGGACGATATGGACGGACAGCTCAAGGTTTTTTCGCGGCGTGACCCTTGACGGTTGAACCACGACAAGGTCGCGGCTAAACATGTCAAGTTCCTCAGCCAGCCTCACGGAATTCGTGTCAAGGTAGAAAAAGCGCACCGGATCGATCCCGTTATGCAGGACCTTCCAGTGAGTCCCTCCGTAATATTTCTCAAACAGCCTCTTTCGTGACTCCGAGATGGTCACGTAGTGTATGTTCGGATGCGGGTGCTGGAGGACCAGCCAGGGGGGGCCGTTCAAATATTTCGGCGGGCTGGTTTGAAAGTATGGGGAATCGTGCGCCCAACTCACAACTACCGGGCCGTCTTCTGAGTCTGCCAGACGTCGCAAGGACAAAGTCAGGGGAAGGTTGAACGGCATGTGAAGCACGTTGTGGGCAATGATCACATCAAGCCCTTGAGACCAATCTTTGAGGATTTTATGAATCCTGTTTGTAGGCCGCTCTAAAGAACCCTGATGCCCCTTTTTGCATTCTTCCTGGACCTTGATGATCCGGGTATTCTTGGAACCCAACACCGGTTCTATACGTACAGGGAAATCCTCCGTATAGACCTCCCCCATGCCGGCCAGTATGGAAACCGAGTGGCCCATCCGCTGAAAGACAGATGCCTGCTGGCTCAGTATTTCTTCCACGCCGCCTATAACCGGCGGGCAAGAGTAGTGCAAGATTCCGATTCGTAAAGGAGTATCCATTGCCTACCCCGGATCGTTTCCGAGCGGTTACTACTGAAAAGATTCGATCAAAGAAAGGAGTCTCTTTTCCAACACCTCGTAAGAGAAATAGCTTTTGCCCAGCTCGTAATTTTTGTCGGTCGAACGTCTCAAATTTTCCGGCTCCAGAAATTGCCTGATCCGATCAACGACTTCTTGGCCTACAAACGATTCAAAGGAAATGACATCAAAACCGCACGGTTCAATATCTTCGACAAAGATTGCATATCGGTTTACCACAATCGGTTTCTTGAAGTAGACGGCCTCAAGAAAGGCATTCCCGAACCCTTCATAACTCGATGGATAGGCCACGATGTCGGCATTCTGATAAACATCGTCAATGGTATACGGCTTATCATTTCCGGGTCTAAAACAATGCGCCGATCCCACTCTGTCGCCGATGTATACGATCTCTACGCCGAGACGTTCAGCGTATTCCGTGACCCTTTGTGCATAATGGCCTCCCTCGTCCCCGGATTCATGAGAAACAACCAGTCGCGGGGATCTTAACCTCATTAGGTTTACCAGCTCGACCCCCCGCTCAACCCACTTGCGAGGCACAACCCTGGTCGGTTGAAGTACAAAAAGATCATTATCTTCAAAACCGAGTTCCTCACGGAGCAACTTGCCGTTTGGATAAGGTGGGGGCGGAGCCGCAAAATCAAAGACATTGGGAATAATCACGTTGCTGATCCCCCTGCGGAAGCTGAGTTCCCGTGAGGCAGCGGAATTGATCACCACGTGGCGCACGAACTGGAGGTTCGGCGGAAAGGCACAGTGGAGGTAGTCCCGAAACGCATTAATAAGGAAGCGCTTTCGCTCCCAGTTAAAATCGTGGTGATGAGCTACTGTCGGCATCCCTGTTTCTGCTATGAGTTCTGTAATCGCCAGGCCCAAGGGTATATTCATAGGGACAGCCAGGGCATTTTCCGGAATGATGAGATCAATATCAAATTGGCGCAAAAACTCGTAAAGCCTTGACTTGAGGTAATCTTTAAGCTCCTGAATTCTCGCAGACAGCGATGCCTTGCGGATTGTAACTCCAAAACATGCCGTATGGATCTCCAACATTTCGTGATCTTCAAAATGGGCCTTGGGCTCCAGGAAGGATCGCTCCTGAGGGGTGTCAAGTTCTCCGGCAAAAAAGAAGCACTCGTAGCCGTTTCTTTCCAGGACCTGATACCACTTGTAGGTCTCCAGAGACACACCATCGGTGCCGGCAATGCGCGTAGATATAAATCCTACTCTCTTCATCCTAAATGTCTCCTTTGATCACGATCGACTTGCTCGTATGAAAGCGGCCTTTTTCCTTGCTCAAATTTGAAATTATAACAGAGTCGGCGAAGCTTGGCTATCACAAATGAGTTTAACGCGCCATTTGACACAAACACAACAGGCAAGAACCGCACAAGGCGCACCTTTCGGATGTTATGGTTCTCCTGGACGATGTTCAATTTCCGCTGCGAACGACGTGGACGAGTAGAAATCGCTTGAAGAACGACCAGGGCGCCCTGTGGACAACAATCCCGGTATGGGAAAAAGGGCCGGGTTTGCAAAGAATTAATCAAGGGAACACCTTGATTCAGCCAACCATCCTTGCCAACGCCATATATATGCCATGGGCAACCCTGGCCAGGCTGTGATAGTCTATCTTGTCGGGCGTATCTTCAGATGAATGATAGTAGGGATAACGGAACAGAGCAGTGTCTGTAATCATGATGGCGGGATAACCGCAATGCCAGAAGGACCAGTGGTCAGACCAGTCAATTCCGGTAATGAAGCCAAAAGTGGCTGCGCATTCAACCGGAAAATCGGTTTCTTCCATGAAAAATCGAGCAAAGGACCTGACCAGCCCCTTTGAACGAAGGTTGCCCACAGCGGCTACAAAGTTGCCCTTATCAGGATAAAAGAAGCCAAGCGGAAAAGGATACTTCTGGGTTTTGTTTTCATCCGTGTAGTATCCTATGGTTTCAAGGCAGACCATTGCCACAATATCTTCTTTTCTATTGCGGCACGCTTTGGCGTAAACAAGGCTGCCCATGGCGCCGGTCTTGAAAAAGGGCGGCTCCTCATTGGCAAAGGCTACAAACCGAAGAGTTCTTTCGGTCGATTCGGCGCTGAAAAGCCGGCTCAACTCAAGAAGAACTGCCACGGCAGACCCGTTGTCATTTGCTCCGGGAGACCAGGAAATCGTATCATAGTGGGCGCCTACGAGCAGTATTTCATCCGGGTTTGATTTTCCCGGGATTTCAACGGCAAGATTGCTGCATGTTATGTTCCGCACTCTAAAGGTTTGATCGCTCACTTCGTATCCGGCCTTTTCCCAGAACCTGCGGATATAGACGGCAGCAGCATTCAGATTGTCCGGCACAAAGATGTCTCTCCGGCCGATCTCACCGGCAAGGACTCCAATATGCGCCCTGAGCCGTCCCTCCAGGTTGTCAATGCTCTGCCGGGCGTTCTCGTCAAGTTTGGGGCGAGTCACCTTTGGGCGAATATCGATCATCGACTTGTAGGCCCATATACTGAAGGCCGTCAGCAAGACCAGTATGTATGCACAAGTAAACATCCGCCGTTTCCAGGTCCTTGTTCCGCTCAATTCGTCGCCTTGTTCATAGCGATAGCCTCTAAGCCTCCCGTATGATACTTCTGCAATAGATAATGCAGAGATGTGATCTCCTCCAGCCGTCGTAGCGGAGCGACCCCGGTATCAAATTGTTTGTCACAGGTATCGGTTTGAGTCAAGTCTCGGTAAGCGTTCACGGGAGCGTGGCTGACGAAGGGAAACCAGGGTGATGGAATGCGCAGTGGAAGGATTGTCAGCGGCTGGCGGGCAATGTGAAGTGAACGGCCACGCCACTGTTCTTCCCTGTCAGAGGGGACTCAAGCCAGATCCTTCCTCCATGTGATTCTACGGCCAGCCTGCAGAAGGCAAGGCCCAGTCCTTTGCCTGGTTTTCTCCTTTTTGCGCTTGGGACCTGTTTGAACTTTTCAAAGATTAGTTTATGATATTCTTCAGGTATGGGATCGCACTGGTTGGAAACAATTACTTCCAGCCACTTGGTACGGCCTCCGTCTTCTCTTTCTTCTGTGCCCTTTTTCCCATTTATAATCTCAAAATCTATCCTTGTGGCAGGCCGAGCAAATTTGACCGCGTTGCCTATGACATTTTCCAATACCCGCAAGAGCATGCCCTTATCTCCGTAAACCTTTATCAAATCCGGTTTTCGCAGATCAAATCTCAGGTCCTTTAATTTCATCTCCGCCTCATGCAGCCCGACAGCCTTATTTGTCAGATCAATAAAGTTGATCTGAGTATGGTTCAATTTCTTTTCTTTCGCTTCAAGGTGATCCACAGCCTGTAGTTTCTTGAGCATCTCATTTGCACCTTTGAGAACAGATAAGGCATCCGACACGTACTTGCTTGCGCCTCCGGATTCATCATCTTCCAGCAGGGCCAGTTCGAGGTTGGCCGAAATGGCCAAATTCAAGTTGTTCAAATCGTGGATCGTCATACTCGTAAAGTCTTTATCAGAAGCCAATCGTTGTTTCAGTGCGTCGTACATCCTCTTCATCCTGACAAATGTCTTTGCATAGGCCAGAATCAAGTTCTCATTGAAAGGTTTGACTATAAATCCCTGTCCACCGGACTCGATGGCCCTTAAATGAGCTTTAGGATCCGAAAGCGCCGTAATAATCAGGACAGGGATGTCCTGTGTTGCTTCTTCATTCTTCAAGATCTCACAGACCTCAAATCCCGACATATGCGGCATCATGATATCGAGAATGATAAGATCCGGCCCGATCTCATTGACCGCCTTTAACGCCTTTTCGCCGTTATCAAAAAAATGGATGTCATAGTTGTGAGGACGGAGGTATCCATCTATGATCATACCGCTTGTGGGATCATCATCCACAACCATAATCCGGGGTAGATTGTCCGCATCGCTCATTGGATGTGTCTCATTTTCCGGTGTGGCCAACAATTGCGGGAGATTGCCCAAACAGCCGGTATAATAAAATAAACGTCTCGTGTTGTACAACAGCCGGTTAATGACTGTCGATCTTTGTCAACCACATGGAATAATGGAATGTTGGAATGTTGGAATAGTGGGGAAAAGCGGAAACGCAATGTAATGTTCTCAAGCCGCCAGGCGCAACCTTTGCGCCAAAAACCATTTTTAAATCGTCTCAATTCCTTTCAACCCAATATTCCATCATTCCATTATTCCATGTGTGAGCGAAGCGAACTAACTTGGACCATAAGCAAGTGGTGGGCCAATGGAGGAACAAAATGCAAACTTCTTATAACAGCCGGAAATTACAAATAAAAGCCATGGCAACAATCTTGACTTGGGAATCAAAGGGAAGGCATATTGTGGGCTGGCCGGCCGGTTGTCGGCCGGATAAAGTCTCTATCTAAGCGTTATTTCAAGAGATAAGCCGCAGTCGATTATTTATTGCCAGATGGCCGAAAAATGGCCGCCGCCGGCAACATACTTGCTCGACAACTTACTAATGAGGCTGATATTGTCTGCAAGATAATGCTGCGATGCTTGTCGGCCGGCAGGTATTTTGATGGAAACTATTGCATGCTCCCGTTGGTAGCTGCTACAATTTTTGCAGGGATGGATTATCGGATATCTTCTTCTTCAGTGTTGATCTGGAGATCCCAAGTATCCGGGCAGTACGGGTACGATTACCATGTTCTTTTTCTAGCACTTCTTTAATGTAAGCCAGTTCCGCCTCTGCCAGAGTCATCCCGCTCGAGGCCTGATAGGCGTTTCTTGTGACCGCGCCCCCTGGCCGAATCAGTTCAGGGGAGAGGTGTTTGGGAGAAATCTCGCTATCTTGTCCGGAGAACACAATGGCCCTTTCAACCACGTTGGAGAGTTCCCTTACATTGCCGGGCCAGTCGTATTCCAGGAGGGCTTTGAGGGCGTCGGAAGAAAAGGTCTTTTTCGAAATCGTTGCCAAACGGGAGCAAGCCAAAAAATATTCGGCCAGCCTTGCAATGTCTTCCTTACGCTTACGCAGCGGCGGCATCTCAATCTCGAAAACATTGAGGCGATAGAAAAGATCCGAACGGAACAGCCCTTTTTCTATTTCCTTTTTCAGTTCACGGTTGGTGGCAGCAATTATCCTGACGTTCGCCTTTCTCTCAACCGTTTCTCCAAGACGACGGAATAGACCCGAATCAAGCACGTCCAGCAACTTGGCCTCTACGGCCAGAGCCATATCGGCAATTTCATCCACAAACAAGGTGCCTCCTTCAGCTACCTCGATGAGTCCTTTCTTGTTGATCACGGCGCCGGTGAATGCCCCTTTTGCATACCCGAAAAGTTCGCTTTCCAAGAGGTTTTCCTGCAACCCTGCACAATTGATCTGGACAAATGGTTCGGATGCCCGCCGCCCTTCCCAGTGTAGTGCTTCCGCCGCTAACTGCTTGCCGGTGCCGCTCTCACCAAGAATCAAGACCGGTATTTTAGAATCTTTGACCATATTGATCATGGCCCGGACTCCTTCTATCAGGGGACTCTCGCCGATAATTTCCCGGGTCCTGCTTCGCCCCGGCGAAAGCCGCCGGTGGTACTCTCTGATCGTATCGAGGCGGCTTCGCGAAGCTTCCAGCTCGCTGTCCAGACGCTTCATCCTAAGAAGGCTGTTAATGTGGGTCTTGAGCACTACCTCATCAATAGGTTTGGTCAAAAAACCATCCACACCGGCTTCAATGGCCTTTAAGTTGCTTTTACGGTCGAGGAGGGCGGTAATGGCGACAATGCCGATCTTATAGGTTGCAGGGTCAGACTTCAGGCGTCGGCATACTTCGAATCCATCGATCCCGGGCATAATCAGGTCAAGCAGGATAAGATCCGGCAGAGATTGCCGTACCTTTTCCAATGCCTCAAACCCGCTTTTTGCTTTTTGGGAGGCAAAGCCCAGCGTGACAAGATATGCCTCAAGGGTGGCCAGATTGGCAACGTCGTCATCTACGATCAGTATGCGTCCATTCTGATGTTTCATCCCACAATCTCATCGATCATATCGAGAAGCCGGTAGCCGCCCTTTGAGATTGTTTGGGCGAACTCCTTCTGCTTTTCGGTCAGGGTCCCGTAAAACGGCTTTTGAATCAGCTCGGCCATACCAATGATGCTGTTTAACGGCGAGCGGAGTTTGTGAGCCGTTTCAGACAAAAACGCAGACTCGCCTTTCTCCATTCTGTCGACAAGCCTCTTTATCCTGAGCATCACCCTAACCCGTGTTACCAGCTCAAGGGTGTCAACCGGATGCACCAGATAATCGTCCGCCCTTATTTCCAATCCCCGGACCTCGCTTTTTAAGTCGTCTGCGGTTGCCGTCAAAAAAATGATGGGGATACGTCTTGTCTGTTCGTCTTTTTTCAGGATTCTACAGACCTCAAAGCCGTCCATTTCAGGCATGCGAACATCGAGCAGGATTACGTCAGGCGCCTCGCTTCTAGCCAGCATCAAACATGCTTTGCCGTGCCCGGCCTCTATTGTTCTGCAGCCTAAATACGACCTTAATGTCTCGCATATCACAAAAGAGACATCCTTGTTATCTTCAACCACAAGTATGGTATGCATAGGGCCCTCTTGGGATTTATCATTTGTCTGTCGTTTGTCGTTGAAAAAATGTTTCACTTCTCCAGCCACTCTTCAACCTTCTTTACCAACTCATCAGGATGCACGGGTTTGGAAAGATAATCATCAAAGCCCGATGCAAGTATCTCATCACGTTCCCCCTTCATGGCCTTGGCAGTCAGGGCAATGATCGGAACATCCTGCAAGCCCTCGGTATCCTTAATCTGTCTTGTTGCCTCATAGCCGCTCAGCACCGGTATATCCACATCCATCAAAATAAGGTCCGGCCTCTCTTTTTTCGCCGTCTCAACTGCCTGCAGGCCATCAACGGCGGTATGGAGGACATATCCCGAAGGCACCAGCGTTTCCACTATGAAAAGCATATTATCCGGTGCGTCTTCGACTACCAGTATCTCAAAAGGACCTTGTACCCGTTCAGGGCCCTTCCGTCGTTTAGGCCCCTTCCTTCGTGCCGGAGAGCGCGCGCCCGCAGCAACCCCGACGCTTCGACCGGCAGGCGCTCGAAGGATATGTTCAATCGTTTTGAGCAAGTCTTGCCTGTCTACCTTACCCTTGGTGATTACATCCTTTACGTTTTCGGCAAGACGCTTTTTTTCACCCTCGGAAAGATCGCCGGCCGTAAGGACTATTACAGGAATGTCTTTCCAGTCTTGGTCCTTTTTCAGATCTTCAAGCAAGTCAAATCCGTCCGTCCCGGGCATGCGCAGATCAAGCATAAGCAGGTCAGGGGCCTGCTCTCTGATTTTTTCAAGACCTTCGGAACCATCGAATGCGACCCTCAGGCGATAATTTCTATCTTTCAACATTATTTTTAACTCGCGGATAACTATCGGATCATCATCCATTATCAGGATATCCTTTACGACATCATTTGCGACGGGCGCCTTTACCTCGGAAAGAAGAGTATCTTTTACTCTTTGCTGCCAATCTTCTTCCTCTATCTTGAGCTTAACTCTTCTGTCTCTTGGTAGAGTCACTGTAAAGGTTGAGCCCTTTGCCGGCTCGCTTGCGACATCTATCTCGCCACCCAACATCTTGACCAGTTTCTTACATATGTTCAAACCGAGCCCGGTGCCCTGGTATTTTCTGGTAATCGAGCCATCGACCTGTCGAAAAGGCTCATATAGGTGAGGAAGGTCTTTCTTATGGATCCCTATTCCCGTATCGCTCACGCTGATTGAAACAGTATCATAGTCCTTGCCCTTCTCCAGGTTGGCTGAAATCAAGATCTCTCCCTGGTTTGTAAATTTGACCGCATTGTCCACCAAATTGGTCATAATCTGCGTTAACTTCTGGGCGTCGCTATAAAGAGAAACACCTTCTTCGATCTCCGTCTTTAAAGTCAAATTTTTCTCTTTGATAAGCGAACCGGCCGTAGCAACAATGTCGGCGATAAATTGCTTGAAAGGAATCTCGGCTGCGTGAATCTCGACTACGCCGGACTCGATCCTGGAAAGGTCTAAGATGTCATTCATTAACCTAAGCAGGCTTTCAGCGTTTCTCTCAATCACATCCAAATACTCCGTCTGCTTTTTATTAATCCTGCCGGCGCCGCCGCTGCCCAGGAGCCTGGACATGCCGAGCACGGCATTAAGCGGGGTGCGGAGTTCGTGGGACATATTGGAAAGAAACTCCGACTTCAGGCGGTCGGCCTCCATCGCCTTATGGCTCTCGGCCTCAAGCGAGGTTTTTTGTGCTTCAAGCTCTTCTGCCTGCGCCTGCAACTCTTCCGACTGCGCCTGAATCTCTTCGTTCTGTGCTTGCAGTTCCTCGTTCTGGATGGCCAACAGCTCGTTTTTTTCTTGAAGATCAGAAGACAGGTCTTTGAGTTGCCGGTAAGAACGCACATTACGAATGCCTATGCCGAGTTGAGCAACCACCACATTCAAGAATTCAACATCCCTGTCGGAAAAATCGCCGATTGTGCTCAGCTCCAAAACACCCATGAGTTGATCCCTGAAGGTGATCGGCATACAGACGACGTTTTGCGGCATGCCTTCAAAACTGCCGGAGGAAATACGAAAATAGTCTTCGGGCACATCTGTGACCAGCATGGTTTTTCTCCCAGCGGCCGTCTGGCCCGGAATGCCTTGGCCGATGCTGAATCCTTCTGCGATCAGGTCCATGTCAAGGCCGTAGGTTGTAGCAGGGAGCAAAGATTGTCTTTCTTCTTCAAAAAGATAGATCGCCCCGAGCTGGCAATGGGATCGTCCGGCAATCGTGCCGAGTATGTTGCTCAAAATCGGACCAATCTCCAGATCGGCATTCAAGACTCTGAGTATGTCGTTGTGCGCTGCCAGCACATGATTGCTCCTTTCAAGCTCCTCGGTCCTTTTCTTGAGATCTGCCGTCCTTGCCTCCACCTTCTCCTCCAGGGACAGGCTGTAAGCCTCGATCTCGGCCCTCGATTCCGTCAGGCTTTGTGCCATATCGTTGAAGGAAGCAGTTAAACGGCCTAATTCGCCGCTGGTCTCAACCGCAAGTCTGACCGCGAGATCTCCTGCGGCTATCTTTTCGGCGGCAGTTCTCAACCTCCTGATAGGTCTTCTAATGCCGGACACGAACAAAAAGTTTGCAAGCACTACGCCCATTGCCACCAGCAGCGTCATAGTGATGTTCTGATTTCTTAGGACCTTGGTCGGCCACACAATTTCCCTACGATCTTTTTTGGCTATGAGAGTCCAGTCGAGCCCATTGATGTCGACCGGGCCGTAGGCAATCGAAACGGTCCTGCCTCTGTAATCGACTGTGCTATGCTGATATCCTGATTTCCCTTCAAAGGCTTCTCTCACTGTCTCCATGCCGGTCTTGACACTTAAAATAGCCCTCTCTTCTAAGAACCTGCAATCCGACCGCATCAACATGTCTCTTCCAACCAAATATGTTTCGCCTGTCTCGCCCAGACCCTCTTTTTTCTGCATGACGGCATTGATCTGATCCGTGGGAATGCGGACAATGAGCACTCCAATCCTGTCGCCGATTTTGAAGCCTCCCCTTTTCTTATAGCCAATCATCGGAGCGCCGACAAAGGCCTCGGGCCTCCCTGTAGCCGGGTAGTTCTTGAAATCAACAATGGTTGTTCGGCTTAAGGCATTCTTGAAGCATTCGGCCAGGTTGGTGTGGCAATAGGGGCCGCTCGTCAGATTTGTGCCAAGGTCAGATCCCTTGCGCGCTGTGGCTACTATATCGCCGTTATTGGAAATGAGAAAAAAATCGCCGAACTTATAGCTTGCATCAATCTTTGCCAGCCTCTTGTGGTAGATGCGGTCAACGGCCTTGTATTTCTCTCTGTCAAGCCCGCCGCTGTAAGCCTTCTCATAATCGAACAGGGCGGCTTTTAACAGCCTGTGGTCCGCCAACATTTCCGTATCCAATATCAGATGCTTGAAAAAAGCTTGAATGTGCGCCTTACGATCCTCTCTGAGGGAGGCCAGGTGGTTGACGGCTTCACGGCTCAGTGCCTTGGAGGCATATCGAAAGTTGATGTAGCCGAGCACAACAATCGGCATCAGTCCCACAATCAAGAAGAGAAACATTAATTTCGTTCTGTACCTCAATTTTCTTATTGGCTGCATCAGAATTCTCCTTCTATCTATACTCTATAAGCCGGCTCTGAGGCGCAAAGAGGCGACGACTCGGCAACCCGGCTAAATTCCAAGATCTTTTCCACCAGTCTTTTTAAATCTATCGGCTTGTGGAAAAAGGCATCGGCGCCGCACCGGCATGCCTTCTTCTCGTTCACTTTATGGTGGTAAGCGGTAACAATGATTATCTTGGTATCTCTTGTCTCCGGATTGTTCTTGATGCTTTCGCATACCTTGAAGCCGTCCATGTCCGGCATAACCGCATCCAGGATAACTATGTGTGGTTTGATTTCTCCGATCTTATAAATAGCCTGAAAACCTCCACTGGCCGAATGCAACTCGTATTTGTCCGAGGCCGGCAGAAAGGCTGCTTCAAGGAGCCTGATATCGTCCGGATTATCATCGACTATCAGGATGCATCTCTTTGCCCTTGGCTCTGCGGATGGCCTAATGCCGTTTTTTTCCAAAAAATCCATAAGATCCTCTTCCCTGACTTTACGGTGCCCTCCAGGGGTGACAAACGCCTTCAGCGCGCCTTCATCTATCCACTTCGATATGGTGGTACGGGCCACACCGCAGATCTTGCTGGCTTTGGAAGTTGTAATAAAGTTCAACTTGTCCTCCGTTGTGCGGCTGAGCGGTACGTATCATATGCCTTTTGTTTTTAACGAATAATCTGAGTCCGGGCATATAATCGTTTTAATCGTTTTTGTCAAATTGTTTGGATACGTTTTGGGCGGTGCAGGCTGAGAGGGCCAGTCACCCGAAAAGTCTGTCAATTGCCAAACCAGGCTGGCTAAGTTCAAGTTGACGAGAGCCGAGGTGCGTCAGCTTTTTTCTTGTAGACCTTATTCCGTGAATCCTTTGTGGCAAGAAAAGTTTTGAGGCCATCGGGGATTGATTCGGACTTGCCAAGGACTAAATAGCCGCCCGGATTCAATGAATTGAACAGATTCGAAAATGCCCTTTCCCGCAAAGCTGCGGAAAAATAGATCAGAAGATTACGGCAAAGAATAAGGTCATAATTGGCCACAACACCCGCAGGCGGCGATATCTGCGTTTCTGACGCAAGGTCATGTTTACTGAAATGTACCATGCCTCTTACGGAGTCGATCACCTGGTAATGTGCGGTGGACATAAAGTCTGTTGCAGGTCTCACTTTCATCTCCTCCAACCGGGTGAAGTGCCTGTCCAGGATTTTCTTGTCCACTTTTTCCAAGTATCGCGCGTCATATGCCCCCAGCCTTGCGTGGTTCAGGCTCTCCTCGTCTATGTCGGTACCGAAAATTGAGATTTTGAAGTCTTCCGTCCCCTTATGAGAGGTTTTCATATACTCCACAAGCGTTATGGCAACAGAATACGCCTCCTCCCCATAAGCACACCCTGCACACCATATCCGCAATGTATCGTCGTTCTTGTTTTCTTTTTCGTCGATTATGTCCGGAAATATCTCATTAGACAATATTTCAAAGACGTCATTGTTTCTGAAAAAGCGACTTACCTTTATGGTGATGTGGGCAACCAGTCGCCCGTATTCTTCCGGGGACTTCTCAAGCAGATATAAATACGCGCGATGATTTCCACAGCCCGTTGCGGCCATCCTTCTGGCCAAGCGCCGCTCAACAGTGCATCTCCTGTACATGGAAAAGTCAACCCCATGACGTTCTTGCAATCTTTTCAGGATCAGTTCAAAACAGTCTTCTTCGTTATTCAAAAGACCTCCGCCTCCCTCGCAAGCTCCGGCAGCTTTTCGACTATACGGTAAACATCATCCGTCTGTAAGTTAATAGTTGAAACCGCAAACTGATGGACCCGGTTTGCCAGGCCGTCCGCACCGGCGCCGACGCCGACCATGGAGCTTATAACATCGGCGATGTGTACTATGGAAACAACTTCCGGATTTTCTTCGGCCTTTTCAGGCTGATGGTGGAATGAAACGGCCTCTCTCAGGACTTCCGGCAGGTTCCACTCTTTGGCTACAAGTCCTCCAACCTGGGCATGATCGTAGCCCAGAATCCTATTTTCTGCGCCAAGAAACGGCACGTTTTCGTTAATAACAAGGTCCATAATCAGGTTGAATTTCTCAAACGCATACTGATCCAGGACCACTTTTCCCATGTCGTGGAGCAGGCCGGCCGTAAAAACAACATCAAGGTCTTTGATCTTTTTCTCCGACGCAATCAGTTCAGCCACCATGGCGCAGCAAAGAGAATGCTTCATAAGTTCTCCTTTTCTTAGGGAATATCCGTCGAACCTGTCATTGTAAAGGTCGTACAGGGCTGCGGCAAGGACTATGTTTTTCAAAGTCTTTGACCCGATTAGAGAAACAGCCCTCTTAATGCTCGAAATCCTGTACTGAAAGCCATAGTAGGCCGAATTGCACACCTTTAATACATTTGCAGTAAGCGCTTGATCCTTCAAGATATACTGCTCTAAATCGGAGAGGCTCGATTCGGAATCCTCTATCCCGGAAATGATTTTGCGTGCTATTCCAGGCAGGGGTTTGAGTTGATCTATTCTTTTCTTAAGGACCGTCCACCTGATTTCTCCTTTTGTGCCACAGGTGGGGGCCTTGTGTTTCCCGGCTCCAACAGCTTTAACTTCGGTCCTGCCCGTCGCCACATTCAGTCTGAATATTCGGCACGAATGTCCGCCTACATTCTCTGCTGCGACCGGAATTCTCTGTGTGCTCAGGACCCGCCGAACCGTACCAAGGTTTCTTTCCCCGATATTGATATTCACATTCATTTTCTTGTCGGCCACTACCGACGCCCCGCCTGCAATGGCTGCAACAGTCCTTTCTTTTGATGCCCCTAACTTTATCATCTCAGACAACAACATCGGGATGCCGGACCTGGCGTAACGGGCCGGGGCGATTTTTTCCGCCTCTTCACTCCCGATTGGAAGAACA
The DNA here is from genome assembly GCA_013375395.1 of Desulfobacterales bacterium. GTDB lineage: Bacteria > Desulfobacterota > Desulfobacteria > Desulfobacterales. The sequence goes on along the minus strand of JABXJW010000005.1, from coordinate 1,228 downwards.
ATGTGCAACAACCCACCGATCACGGCATCATAATCATACATGGCAACCGCGATACACGATCCCAAGCATGCCTGAAGCACGAGCCGTGGGTCATTGGTCACCCTGAATTGCCCGGGAAAAATGAGATGACAGGTCATCACTTTCCTCTTCCTTAATCCTTGGATAAGATCTCAGCAATCAGCGCCGGCTTTCAGTAGAAAACAAATGCTAAAAAGCAAACCACTGCGACCAAATGCCTGGTTTGCTGTTGACTTGCCCAACCGATTTGCTTAGATAATACGGTCGGCGCCTTGCGCTCCCGTTGAGGAAGACCTTGATCTTATATACATCCACACTGACCAGGTCAACCATGTTTGAAGATATTCTAAGAGATATTCAGATATGTATCCCTTTCAGGCTTCTGAAAGAAAAATACCTCCCACTGTTCTTGAAAAACAGGTTCAATCCTGAAATCGGCATTGACGGTGGAGTGATCGATACACATTCCGAGAAAGATTTTTCGAAAATCGCCGCTGTCCTTCGTCTGGAAGGCCTTGTAATCACACTGCACGGACCTTTCTACGACCTGGCGCCGGGCGGCATCGACAAAAAGATATTGAAAGCGACCAGAGAGCGCCTTAGAGAATTCTTTGACCTGATACCGGTATTTGAACCTCTATCCATTGTTTGCCATACAGGCTATGACAGGAAGAGATATCATGAAGTCGAAGCCGAGTGGCTCGAAACAGCCATTGAGACATGGGCGCCGATCGTCAAGGATCTCCACGGCGCCGGCACGACCCTGATGCTTGAAAACGTCTACGAGCGAACCCCTAAGATGCTGCGTAAATTTATCAACGGATTAGATAGAGAAAAAGTCGGCTTCTGTTTTGATACTGGTCACATGAATGTCTTCTCCGAAACCAATATGCAATATTGGCTAAAGGCCATGGGGCCTTTCCTGAAGCAGGTCCATTTACACGACAATCATGGAAGCAGTGACGACCATCTGGCAGTGGGCGCCGGCGAGATCGATTTTGAGCCACTGTACAGGTATATCGAGAAGAATCAGTTGCGACCCATCATCACCCTTGAAGCCCACAAAGAGAAGTGGATATGGCAGAGCCTTGAGGCCCTGCGCCGTTCAGAGAGTTTTTGCCGAATTATTCAATCATAGTTAGTGCCCATCCAGAAATGAATTTCACAACACTGGGCACTGGCGTCAGTTTCCAATTCAGAAATGAGCAAT
>JABXJW010000057.1 GCA_013375395.1 Desulfobacterales bacterium | reverse complement strand
AGATACTCCATGGCTACATCCACCATATAGCTGGGTTTAAGCGTCTCGACACCTGCCAGCACATCCCCCCGTTTTACGGCCGTGCGGTCAAGGCCCTGAAAGTTTATGGCTGTTCTCATGCCCGCTACGGCCTGGTCCACGGCCTGGTTGTGAACCTGAATCCCGCGAACCTTCGATTGGGTGCCCGAAGGATAAATCATAACCGTCTCCCCTACCCTCACCTTTCCCGATACAAGGCTTCCGGTAATAACCGTGCCGAAACCCTTCATTGTAAAAACGCGGTCCACCGGAAGCCGGAAGAGCCCCCTTGAAGCGCGTTCAGGAACCGCTTCGCACAAGGTCTCCAGAGCCTTGAGAAATTCGGGGAGCCCTTCGCCGGTTACAGATGAGACACGTATGATGGGAGCGCCCTCCAGGAAAGTCTCCTTGAGAAATGCCCGCACATCATCCGTTACCAGTTCCATCCATTCTTCGTCAACCATGTCGATCTTGGTCAACACGACCAGGCCATGCTTCACGCCCAGCAAGCTGCATACATCGAGGTGCTCCTTTGTCTGAGGCATCACACCTTCGTCGGCAGCTATGATCAAGGCCACCAGGTCGATCCCGGTGGCGCCTGCCACCATGTTCTTCACGAACTTTTCGTGGCCGGGCACATCCACGATACCAATGCGCTGGCCGCCGGGCAAGTCAAGCCACGCAAAGCCCAATTCGATGGTAATGCCGCGGAGTTTCTCCTCCTTGAGCCTGTCAGTATCTATGCCTGTCAGCGCCTTGATCAGGCTTGTCTTGCCATGGTCAATGTGTCCGGCTGTGCCTAAAATAACCTGTTTCACCGATCAGTCTCTCCCTGCGGTCCTTTCCTCTGCTTGCGAAAATATTCCGTAACATAGGCCAAGCCGACCAGGAGTATGGCAAGCCCAATCACCCCTATGATGCCGGCCCTGGGAAAGAAAAAACGACTCAGCAGGACGGCAAAGATGGCGCCCAGAAAGGCACGAATGACGAATATGTAGAATGCAGTCACAAGGCATTACCTCAGGGTTCGTGCAAAAATAACTTGACATTTTCGCATCTCAGCTTCAGGCTATCTTTGCCCGATCTTCAATCGCAAAGTCCTCGAAATAGCCTGCTGTTACTGCGGCTTTACTCAACCAGATCCGGCAAATCTAACCCAAATCTGAGCGCCAAAACTGCGAACTTGTTCTTGCGCGAACCCCTAGATGGAATGTTGCAGGAATCGACATCGCTTGCGTTAAAAATTATAATACAAGAGATCAATTTAGGCGTCAATCACAAGTTTTGACAGGACCTCTAAAGACCTTGAAAGCTCTCAGTTTATGTGTTATAAAATTGACAATCAAGAATGGCTATAATGATAACGTCTCGGAATTTCTACAACTTATTGAAAGTACAGGGGTTTCTGAGGCTTGAATTTCGCCTCACACATGGAATGATGGAATGTTGGAATAATGGAATATTGAGTGTTGATTTTAGAAGGAAGTTTGTCATTTATTGACCTTCCTGTCAAGAGGAATTCACCCAATACTACATTGTCCCAATACCCATTTTTCCATCATAGCGCAGGCTTCACTTCGTGCCCAGTATTCCATCATTCCAATTGGGGCGAAGCCCCTAAGTTTGGAATAGTGAGTCTGTATGGTGGGTGTAGCTCAGTCGGTAGAGCACCGGGTTGTGGCCTCGGCGGTCGAGGGTTCAAGTCCCTTCACTCACCCCATTAGACTGTTGAGACCTTTGCAAAGCGTACAATTTTGTCCAAGGTCAAGGAAGACGAAGATTCTAGCCGCAGGAATACCTTCAGTATTTTGAGGACTAAGATCTGAGTCTGACGCAGAGATTGGGCAAAAGGGGATGCTTTGCAAAGGTCTCATGTTGCGCCCGTAGCTCAGATGGATAGAGCGCCGGACTTCGAATCCGTAGGTCGCCCGTTCGAATCGGGCCGGGCGTGCCATATAATATCAGGGACTTAGGTGATGCCGGCCGGGTCCTTTTTTATTCCTGGAGGTTGTAACCACGCTGATTCCACCAATGCAAGTCGAAGATGAAAAACACGATGGTCCAAAGATTATCTTTAGGCAGGTGCATTGCGATCTGCATCCTGTTCGTTGCAGCCCTCATCGGAGGCCTCGTCCACTTCGGCGCTCAATCCTACCTGTTGAGGTTTTTTGACTGGCTTGATGCGCTCGGCGCATGGGCCCCGCTTCTGTTCATGCTCATCGATATGCTGGTGGTGGTGTTTGTCTTGCCGGGGGTCATGTTCACGCTTGGCGCCGGATTCTTGTTCGGTGTTGTAAAAGGCTCGTTGTATGTCGTCATTGCCACCACTGTGGGAGCGACGCTTGCTTTCATGATCGCGCGCCATCTTTTCGGCGAAAGGGCTTCAAAATTCGTCCTGAGCCATTCAAAGTTGAAGCTGGTTAGCGACCAATTCACGCACGAGGGTTGGAGGCTCGTTTTCCTCACGCGCCTCGTACCCTTCTTCCCGTTCAAGCTGTCCAATTACTTTTTTGGACTCACAAGAATTTCTCTGCGGGATTTCATTCTCGGCGTTTTTTTTGGAATCTGGCCAATCACGATCAACAACGTTTATATTGGTTCCATCGCCGCAGATATTGCAACCCTTGGGTCGCGTAACTCTTCGAGATCGTGGGTGGAATGGGCCGTATACGGTATCGGCTTTGTTGCTGCGATCGCAACGGTCCTTTACGTGACTCGCGTGGCCCGCAAGGCTCTGGATAAGAATATTTCGAATGGAGAACCGTCTTGAAAAAACTTATGCGGATCGGACCCATGGGACCGATCGATACCGTGATGCGCGCGCGAGGTGAACGATGCCGTGGTTAAAATGGTTGCCTTGGAAATTCATCGTTCGTCGTGTTGCCCGGGCACACGGGTTCCTTGACCCGATCGCCCTGCTGGCCCATTTGCATCGATTTGCCCAACCTTCGGAGGTTGCCTTGCCGATCGAGTTACTGCGCGCCGGCGTGGTTTTTCATGCCCGGGGCCTCATCAACAGCCGGGTAATCCAGCACAACCTGGACTGGGTGTGGCCCTACTGGGTTGAGCGCCAGTTCGACCCCAAAGACGATGCTTTTGTCCCCCGTGCTTTCTCCATCACCCACATCAATCTCACGCATCGCAACTGGACGGCGATCGGTTTGCCCGACTGTCCACAACTGCCTATCGTCGATCCACGGGGTTTGCTCACCCCCTTCTTTGACGACTGGTCCATTGACGGCTGGATTCTGACTGAAGACGGGCGGTTTTTGCTTCCGTCGCGCTCGCAATCGTCCACCCAGCGGCTTGATCTTGGCAATGGCCTCGCCGTTACGACCGAAACGCATCAAGGCGCCCTTTCGCTAACCACGCACTCGGAAGTTCAACTGGAATCCAACATGCCGGTCTGCCGGATGAGACTCGAAGCCCTCGCGGACAGCGAAGCGTGGGCTATTGTGGCGCTTCGCCCCTACAATCCCGAAGGGATAAGCTTTGTCAACAAGATTACTCTTTCACCCGACCGAACGACCTGGACGATCGACGGACGTCATGTCGTCCACTTCAGCGCCCCGGCCGACCACCACCATGTGTCTCATTACAGGGTTGGAGACGTTTACATCCATTTGCGCGAGCTCCACGACAAGAGCGAGGGTAGATGCGACGTGGGCATGGTCACGTCGGCCGCACTCTTCAAGCTTGAACCTCACAGACCGCGAGAAATCGTTGCGAGCGTTTCGCTCAAGGACGACCGCACGAGAATGCGCGCTCGCAACGGCGGGTGGAACGAAAGCCTGAGAAGCCACTGTGAACTGCGCGTTCCCGATAAACGCTTTCGGTTTCTCTATGAGGCGGCATTAAGAACGCTAATCCTGCACTCGCTAGGCGACGTCTATCCGGGCCCGTATACTTATAAACGGTTTTGGTTCCGCGATGCGGCCTTTATCATTCACGGCTTGCTTTGCACAGGTCTCGCCGGCCGCGCCGAGCGAGCGTTGGACCGCTTCCCTGCCCGCCAGAATGCCTTAGGGTACTTTCAATCCCAGGACGGTGAATGGGACTCAAATGGCGAGGCGCTGTGGATCATGCGGCGATTTTGCGAGCTTACGGGCCGCCCACCCAAGCGCAAATGGCGGCAATCCATTTACCGTGGCGCCCGCTGGATTTATAAGAAACGCCTCCCGGACGACCGTGATGCTTTTCATTCCGGACTGCTGCCCCCGGGCTTCAGTGCCGAGCATCTCGGCCCCAACGACTATTACTATTGGGATGACTTTTGGGGGGTCGCCGGTCTGCAGGCCGCGGCCTATCTGACCGGATCGTTTGGCGATGACGAGGCCGGCGCGAGGTTCCGCCGTGAGGCCGATGCTTTTTCGCGTGCGATCGATCATAGCCTCAGCAGGGTTTCCGAGCGCCTTGGCCGGCATGCCGTACCGGCTTCTCCTTACCGCCGGCTCGATGCCGGAGCGATCGGCTCGCTGGCCGCCGGTTATCCGCTTCAGATCTGGTCCTCGGATGATCCCCGTTTGCTGGATACGGTTAGCTTCCTCCTTGCCAATTGCTTCGTTGACGGTGGATTCTTCCAGGACATGATCCATGCCGGCATCAATGCCTACCTGACCCTGCATGTCGCCCAGGTGTTGCTCCGGGCCGGCAATCCGCGCTACTTCGAATTGATGACCTCGGTGGCGGAGTTGGCCTCACCAACCGGGCAGTGGCCTGAGGCGATTCACCCCCGCACGCGTGGCGGATGCATGGGCGATGGCCAGCACGTTTGGGCGGCTGCCGAGTGGGTCCTTATGATAAGGAATTGCTTTGTGCGCGAGGAGGCAAATCGCTTGATCCTGGGCGCCGGGATTCCACAGCGCTGGCTCAGCGGCACGGAGCCCCTCTCCTTTGGTCCCGCACCGACTGCCTTTGGCAAGGTTTCGGTTTCCATCGAGCCTTTGGATAAGCGGACGCACAAGACGGTTATCCGCTGGCACGGGGTATGGCATGCGGACCCGCCTCGCATTGAAGTGCGCGTTCCCGGCTTTGATCCCGTCATTGCCAAGCCCGGTCAAGAGGCCGTCGAATCGACCCTTCGGGTGAGCCAGTAACTGGACGCTTGATACCGCCCACTGGATGAAGAGGACAGTTGGTGCTATACTTACCTAAAGTGATCGGTTCCAGGTTCAGGGTTCAAGGTTCAAAGGTTATAGTCTACTGATATCCTTAACTTTATAAAACAATGCTCAGTTTAGCCTCTTTCACCCATTGGGTGAAACATAACATTCGTCCCTATTGACGCGTCATCTTTTTGCTAACAGCCAGTTAGGGCTCTTCAACCGGGAACCCTGAACCTTGAACCCAACAACCTGAGTAGTTACATTTTTGCTAGACAAAAAGCTTAGGGAGCCGCTTCATGAACATCATTATGATGACCAACTCGTTTACGCCGCACGTGGGCGGGGTGGCTCGCTCTGTCGAAGCCTTCACGGCTGAGTATCGCAGGCGTGGCCACCGGGTGTTGGTGGTAGCTCCAGTGTTCGAAAACATGCCGAAAGACGAGATAGACGTGGTCCGCGTCCCAGCCATCCAGCACTTCAAGGGCAGCGATTTCTCGGTCGTTCTACCGATGCCCGGATTTCTCACTTCAGCTATCGAGGAACTCAAGCCAGACATCGTCCACTCCCACCATCCTTTCCTGATTGGTGCAACGGCGCTGCGTGTGGCCCACATCCGTGAGCTTCCCCTGGTCTTCACTCACCACACCATGTATGAACAGTACACCCACTACGTTCCGGGAGATTCAAAGGCGCTTAAGCGGCTCGTTATCAAATTCTCGACCAGCTACGCGAATCTTTGCGATCAGGTCTTTGCCCCGAGCCGGAGCGTCGCCTCGGTGCTCGGCGAGCGCGGTGTCAAGGCTCCGATTGATGTCGTTCCCACCGGGGTTTACCCGGAGCGATTCGCTCAGGGCAGCGGGCCTGGCTTTCGGGCAGCGATGGGTATTCCGGAGGATGCCTTTGTCGTCGGTCACCTGGGCCGGCTCGCACCGGAAAAGAACCTGGCATTCCTGGCCAAAGCCGTTGCTGCGTTTCTTCGGATTGAAGGCCGCGCCCATTTCTTGCTCATTGGCAAGGGCCCATCGCTAAAGGCAATCCTGGACATCTTTTCCAGGCAAGGGCTGGCCGGGCGCTTGCACCTGGGCGGTATTTTCGAGCACCCTATGCTTGCGAGCGCTTATCGCGCGATGGACGTTTTTGCGTTTGCATCAAAGAGCGAGACTCAAGGCATGGTGTTGACCGAGGCCATGGCTGCGGCAGTTCCTGTGGTTGCGTTGGATGCGCCCGGCATTCGCGAGGTTGTGGTGGATCAGGTCAACGGCAGGCTCTTGTATTCCGAGACCCTCGAGGCATTCTCATCCGCCTTGCAATGGGCTGCATCGCTGCCCCCTGAACGAATGCACCAACTCAAGCGGGGCGCTGAGCATACCGCCAAAGCGTTTTCCATAGAACGCTCGACGGACAAGGGCCTGGCTCTTTATGAAAATCTCCGGGAAAAGGAATATGTTCGCCGGCATGACGAGTACAATCTGTGGACTGCTGCCCGGCGCCTTATCAAGACGGAATGGGACTTGCTAAAGGGTGTGACCAGGGTGGCGGCCGATGCTGCATTCAGCGGTCATGAGGGGGAAGGGAAAACGAAACCATGATCTTTCGCCTCGAAGTACTCTTCAGAAATGTGTGCCGCTGGGTCAGCCGCAGTAAGTGGGCCATCCGTTTGCTTGGCCTCCCCGAGTCGACGGAAACGGCTACGGCCCCTGGCCTCGTCATGATCCAGATCGACGGCCTTTCCCATACGCAATTGAGCCGAGCCCTTGAGAAGGGCAAGATGCCTTTTCTTTGCAGCCTCCTCAAACGCGAGCGGTATCGCTTGCACACGCATTATTCCGGCATGCCTTCCAGCACGCCGGCTATTCAGGGCGAACTGTTCTATGGCGTCACATGCGCGATTCCGGCATTTAGCTTTATGGATCGCGAGTCCGGCCAAATTATGCGGATGTTCGATCCCGCTTCGGCCGCCAGTGTTGAGCACAAACTTGAGCAAAAGGGCGAGCCGCTACTGAAAGGCGGGAGCGCTTACTCCGATATCTATACAGGCGGCGCAGGCGAGTCCCACTTCTGTCCCTCCTCTCTGGGTTGGGGATCGCTTTTGCACGCGGCAAATCCTTTTGCCTTAGGCTTGGTGATCGTCTCCAACGTCTATAGTCTTGTGCGAACGGCCGTTCTCTTGGTCATAGAGTTTTTCCTGGCTATTGTTGACTTCGTCCGCGGCCTGATTGATGGCCGCGATCTTGCGAAAGAGCTCAAATTCGTGCCGACCCGCGTGGCGATATCCATTTTTTTGCGTGAATTGGTCACGATCGGGGCAAAGATTGATGTTGCAAGAGGGTTGCCGGTCGTCCACCTCAATTTTCTGTCCTACGACGAGCAGGCTCATCGCCGGGGACCTTCATCAAAGTTCGCCCACTGGGCTCTCAAGGGGATCGACGACGCCATCGCCCGAATTTGGCGAGCGGCAAAAAGCTCGGCGCTGCGCGATTACGACGTCTGGATTTATTCCGACCACGGACAGGAGGAAACGCTCGCCTATCCTAAGCAACACGGCCGGACCATAGAGGAAGCAGTGGCCGAGGTGTTTGAGGACTTGCAGGACGAGCGTGTTGATATTCGGCCTGACAGTCTCCGTGGAATCCAGTCTCAGCGCGTAAGGCTCCTTGGCGGCAACAAGATTCAAAGGCTCTTTCCTGTCCACACTGAAACTCAAGAAAAGCCGGAAAAATCGCGGATCGCCGTGGTGGCTATGGGGCCCGTAGGCATGGTCTACTGTCCCCATAAACTTATCCCGGCTGAGCGCGATCGCCTGGCCAAGAAACTCGTGGATTGTGCAAAGGTTCCTCTCGTGCTTGTGACCGACGGGCCGGGCACAGTGCGGGCCTGGACCGAAGAAGGCGGGTTCCTGTTACCGGAACAAAATGATAAAGTCCTTGGCCCCGACCATCCTTTCCTCGAAGAGGTTACCCATGATCTGATCGAATTGTGCCGGCATCCCAATGCTGGAGACTTTATCATCTGCGGGTGGCGAACCGGGGCCAAGCCCTACAGTTTTCCCATCGAGAACGGTTCCCATGCGGGGCCGGGGCCCGAGGAGACAAAAGCTTTCGCGCTGCTTCCAGGCGACACCGCTCTGCCCGAGCGCAAGCGCCCTTACCTGCGTCCCATCGACCTCCGCCAATCCGCCTTCCACACCCTTGGCCGGTTAGAAACCAAGATTTCAATGGAGCCGAACTGGAAAACCAACGGCGGGCGAACGATTCGCATCATGACCTACAACATCCACAGTTGTGTCGGAATGGACGGCAAGATTTCGCCCGAGCGGATTGCACGGGTGATCGCCCGGCACAGCCCGGACATCGTTGCGCTTCAGGAACTGGACGTGGGCAAGTCGCGCACCAACGGGGTTAACCAGGCCCATCTCATAGCGCGGTGCCTCCAGATGGAGTTTCACTTCCATCCAGCGATTCGCATGGAAGACGGGCTTTATGGCAATGCAATCCTAACCCGTTTCCCGATGCGACTGGCCAAGGCAGGCAAGTTGCCGGGGCTGCCGAACAAGTCGCACCTGGAGCCCCGGGGGGTACTCTGGGCTGCCATCGAGGCAGACGGAACCGAGATCCAGTTCATCACCACTCATCTGGGGCTCTGGCCAAGCGAACGCCGGGTGCAGGTCGAAGCGCTGCTTGGCGCCGACTGGATAGCGCATCCGGATTGCCGCGAGCCGGTCATTTTGTGTGGCGACTTCAATGCACTTCCTTCTTCGCCCGTGTGCCGCCGGCTTCGCGCCCATCTCCACGACGTCCAGATCAAGTTGAATAACCACCACCCCAAAAAGACTTGGTTCGGGCGCCGTCCGTCCGCCCGCATCGATCACGTCTTTGTGGGCCCAACGATCGACGTGGTCGATATCGAGGTGCCCAACACGGAACTTGCACGCGTTGCTTCCGACCACTTGCCGCTGATCGTCGAAGTTCGAATTCCCCCCCCAAAAAAAAGCGATAATCCCAGCCGAGTAGGTTGGGTTGAGGAACGAGACCCAATAATGCTGGACGGCAAAAGGCCTCTTTGAAACCAGTTCTGTGGTTTCGGGTTAATCGTAAATCCTACGGGCTCCGCGGCATCGTGTGGGACAGTGAAAGCATGCATGCAGATGCTGCCTATGCAGAAGCTGCTTCCGCGGTGAAACGTCTTGATCTCGTGAAGGGGGCCGAGCTGCTCTCTTGCAACGGATGGAGGCGACTTCGAAACGAAGCGGGTAGGTAAAAATGACATCGTACTGGTGCAGGCGTTGGCGTCAACGGAAATAATTGGGACATTTTTTAAACGGGAGACGTGTTTTTCTCTTGACAAGCCCTATAATGGGTGACCCCTTTGCTTTTGTTGATCATTGGCCATAGCCTTCGAGATCACCTGCGAGGCTATATGCGTAAAATAGCAGACGATGTGTCACCATCAGGTGCAGCGCAAAGTGGGGCGGTCCGAATTGACTAGCTTGCCACTTGCAAGGCTTCTTGCGCTTCATGTGGTAATTGGACAAAGACGAAATATGATTCCGGGTAAAGATAGTCTTCACCTGATTCGTCAATGACTCTGACGTAACCTTCCTTTGCAGCGTCATCGTCTGGCAGAACCTGGTAAATCTTTCGCTTTTCCAAATCCTCACAGTCCTTGTTCTCAACACAAAGCGCAAATGCTTGTTGCATATTTTTCTTTCCCATAGTCTCAATCAAATAATCTTTTAATTTTGATTTTCTTCCTGCCTATACCATGGGCTTTCATAGCTGCATCTCCTTATAGTTTTATATATCCTGATTTCTGTTCGATGCAAAATTCATAACAGTTATTATACGGATTATGGTGAAATTTTGGCGGAAACTATCACAAAACACCTTTCTCGGCAAGGGGCTGGCGAATCAAGAGGAACAATCCGTACACCATGGAACGGGCGATTTCAGCCGGGCGCTTGCCTGGGGGGCAGAAAGACAGGGCCAATGCCGGAACGAATGTTGTATGATGTATAGGAGATATGCTACATTACAACTCGGATAGACGCCCGAGGCATTCTCCACCATGTGAAATCTCCTGCACAGCGAGAAAACATGCTTGGCGCATTATCACAGCACACCCTGAACATCCTTTATCTGGCCTCCCTAAGCCTCCTTGCCATAGGCTTAGGGAGGCTTGTTCTTTATAAGTTGCGCATAACTTTTGTCTCTTCAGGCGAAAGTGTCGTTTTCTCCATAGGCATAGGCATTGGGATACTGAGCTATTCGATTTTTGTGTTAGGGGCGCTGCAACTCCTCTATCCTTTGGCTGTTTATATCCTCATAGGCCTCTGTGCTGCCTTGTCGTTTGTCGGATGGCGCCGTTTTCCTTGTCCTTTGGAGAGGGCACCAGCCTTAAAACCGCGATTGTCTTTTTGGGATCAATGCGCGGGGATTATTTTAGTAGTATGTCTTTTACTGGGCTTGCCGCTGGTCCTGACGCCCGCCATCGGAAATGATGCGCTGATCTATCATTTGGCCGTGCCCAAGCTGTTTCTGAAGAATCATGGATTCTATTTTATTCCGGGAAACATATTCTCTCACTATCCTCTGAACAGCGAGATGTCGTTTCTGTTGGGACTCGTTCTGAGAGGAGATGTTCTTGCCAAAGGGATTCATTTTGTAATGGCCCTGTCTATTCTTTTAGGCATATGGCAGTTTGCCGGGCGCCATATATCGGAAACCTCTTTTGTCCCTGTTGCACTTGTTGTTTTCTACACCATTCCATCGGTCTTTGTGAACTCCCACATGGCATACAACGACCTGACCGTGAGTCTTTATACCTTTCTGTCGGTTTTTGCGTTCGCAAACTGGTATAGCAAAAGAGAAAACGCGTGGCTCATATTGTGCGGCGTGTTTTCCGGACTGGCAATGTCTACCAAGTACACGGCCCTTCTCTTGCCTTTTCTGGGGTGCTTCGGCATTCTGTGGGCTTTTCGGCACAACAAAGCGAGTAACCGGCGTGTGGTGCGCCTTTTGTTGCTATTTCTCGTATGCACGGTTGCTGTCGGGAGCCCCTTTTATGTCAAAAACTGGCTCATGACCGGCAACCCGTTCTATCCCTTTTTATACGGGATATTTGGCGGCAGGGGATGGGACCCTGAGCAGGCCAGGCTATATGATCTGTTTGTTCGAAGCCTCGGCATGGGAATGGGGCTGTTGGACTACCTGCTGCTACCATGGAATGTGAGCGTCAATGCCAGGATGCACAGCCCGCAATTTGACGGGGTGCTTGGCCCGGTGTTTCTCCTGACATTGCCATTTGCCGTGGGGATGCGAAAGATTGCCGTTGGGGCAAAGATTGCAATGGTCTATTGCTTGTTTGCTTTTATGTTCTGGGCTTCTTCTGCCCAGCAGATTCGATATTTGATCCCGGTTTTTCCATTCCTTGCGATTATGACTGCTTATGTCCTCAGCTACTATCGCCGGCGCAAGGCTGTGTTTGCACTGTTGGCAGTGCTGGTTGCGGGCGGCATAGGATTTAACGCATGTCATATCCTGGGACATTTCCTGAAAACAGGGCCGGCCGGTGTTCTCATGGGGCTTGAAGACAGGGAGACGTTCCTTGACCGAATGGTTCCTTCATACGCCGTGTTTCAATACGTCAACAAGGAACTGCCCGAAGACTCGAAGATCTTTTTCATCTACATGAAGAACCCGGGATACCTCTGCGACCGGGCCTTCTATTCGGATTCGATGTTTGAATCTTATACAATCCAAAAAATCCTGGATCAATCTTCAACGCCCGCACAGGTCTCAGGTCTCCTGAAGGAAAGAGGCTTTACCCACATACTTTACGATGTCAATTATGTCTTAGGTAACATGAGCACTTTTTCCGCGCAGCAAAAAGCTCTTTTTTGTGACTTCCGGAAAAAACATCTTGAATTGATGGAAACGGAAAAGGAGCGTTACTATCTGTATCGCCTACGTTTGTAGGCTGTTCAGGAGCTAATGGCAACCGCTTGTCTTCACCCCCAAATCCGCCTGCCACTGCGAGGCACGAGCGGGCAGGCGCCTTTACGCGGTATGCGGTTGCTCAAGATCACGGAAAATAGACAGAGGGCGGTGATGTTGGATACTCAAACCGGCCTGTCCTGAATCGTTTAAGGGCTTCCATATTCTTATTACTGTTGCGGACAAATATGATGGCGATTGGATCAGAATAGACATAGACCCATGGACTTTCTTGCTGAATCAGTGTCTGAAAGAAAGGAACTTGAGGCGCCAGAAGGATATCAGACGGGTATTTTCCGATCAACCCTTGCCATCGAGTCCGGTCGTCATCGGCTATGAAATGATCCTGAATAACGGACTCCGGGTAAACCGTCCTGAACCGCCCATCGATAGATACCATGCAGCCGGGATAAAGGTGCCATATGGCATGTTCTCCCCAGTCAAACGGCAGGAGCAGGTTTCCTTTGATCTTGTTTGCTTTCAAAAACCTGACGGCGGCCACGGGGTAGGTTTGAGGATCGACGATGATGCGACAGTTTGCCATCACATACCGATGAACACCGCTGTAAGTCTGGTATGCCACAAGGACACCAAAAAATATGGCTACCAGATTTTGGGAGACCTTCGCAAGGATGAGTTTCGGAAACCGGACTTGGATTTCCGAAACAATAGTTGAGAGGCGGAAAACCAGATAGGGGGCTACCGTGATGCCGAAAAAGGGCATATGACGCCGGTGAAGCATGGAAGCAACCAGGGTCATTGCAATTGCCGTAATCTCCCATCCTTCCCTTTGCTTCGGTTTTGCCAAAAGAGTTGCAAGAAACAAGACGGCCAGAAGCTTAAGAGGCAGGTGCGACAAGTCGGTCAGAGACACAGGATTCCATTCGCTGATCCGCCGGGGCACAGACAGGGTCTCGTAAAGAAAGACCGGTAAGTTATATCCGTATGGATTCAAGAGCGTTGCCGCACTTGTCACCAGAAACCACAGCCACAGCGTTTTTGGGGCGTTGTTTTTTTTGCCAAGGACGAAGTGGGCCAGCGTTTCCCAGACTGCTACTGTGCCAAGGATGGTCAAGCCGACCAAAAAGCCGCCATGGAGATTGACCCAAAGGGCCATCAGGCACGGCATGAGGAAAAGCAGATTTTTTCTTTGAGCAAAGTAACGGTGAAGCACGTACAAAAAGAGTGAGAAAAAAAGAAACGAGAAGATCTGTGGCCGGATCATGAATCCGGGTGAAATCACCAAGATGGCCGGCACCACGACAAGTGCAAAGACAAGAGGCCGTTGTTTTCGAAAGGTACATATTTTGCTGAGTATAGCAACGATAAACACCCCGATACAGAGCTTGCCGAACAGCAGGCCGGCATCACCGAGATAGCGGTAGACGGCAAAAAATATGAGTTCGGCCAGCCACTCATGGTTGATCCACGGTTGGCCATATGCTGTAAAGGAATAGGGGTCGGCGCGGACAAGGCCCTTGGCGTGCCAAAGGTCCTGTCCGAACTTGATGTGGCCCCACAGATCGGGATCTGCCGTGACAAAGGAAAAAAAATAGACGGCAGATGTCACGGCCAAAAGCTTGGCCCCTATATCCAGGCATCGTGTGCGCGCGGAATTCATCATGCATCCTGCTTTGTAAATCGGGTTTTTTACTTTGACAACAATATGTTAATTCACTATAAAGCAACATAGCTGTTTTGCGAAGCCTGGTCAAGAGCTTGTCAGTCCTCCCGTATCGTAATTTCCCGTACTATTGGCGAGAGGCGCCAAGGGGGGATCTTTTTTGAGCTCGGGTTGCTGATATTGCCTGATAGGTCCCACAACGGCGCCATATTCGGCAAACGGTCCTGAACCAGTCAAATTTACGGTACGAGGCAGCAGCCAACCCATTCTATGCGACGGTTTTCAACCAGTACGGAAATCTCATCTCATCTAAAAAGACTTTTGCCCTGCCTCCTTTTAGTGGTCTTTGCTTTTATATGCTTCACAAGTCAACGTGGCAAATCAATAACAGTAGATGAGTTTTGCCATTTGCCG
The DNA here is from genome assembly GCA_013375395.1 of Desulfobacterales bacterium. Taxonomy (GTDB): domain Bacteria; phylum Desulfobacterota; class Desulfobacteria; order Desulfobacterales. Next base: position 3,646 of record JABXJW010000057.1, on the reverse strand, counting down.
TCCGGAATCTATAATCTTGTCTCCTTGGATTGGCGTATGAACCGCGAATCTCCTCCGCTGATCAAGTGTATTCCTGCCCTCACTTCTATCATTACGAAACCGAATCTAAACATCAAAGGATTCCATCGTGATCCAAATCCTTGGCGCTTTGGTTACGACTTTATGTTTAGAAATTTTGAAAGATACCAATACATATTTAGCCTCGGACGGTACGCAGTTATACTATTGGGATGCTTGGCTGGGCTGCTCCTGTACAAGTTTGCCAAAGATGTTTATGGTCCTGGAGGCGGCTTGTTCGCTTTGTTTCTCTATGTATTTAATCCCAACATCATTGCCCACTCCCGGCTTACGACTATTGATATCGGAGCAACCTGCATGATCTTCTTGAGCATCTATTGTTTTTGGAAGTTTCTGAAGCAACCGGATGCGAGGGCGGCAATCGTTGCAGGAATTGCTCTCGGGCTAGCCCAGCTCAGTAAGTTTACGGCCTTGATTCTTTACCCGATTTTCTTACTCATTTTTGCAGTCTTGATTTTTAAAAAGGTATTTTGTGCTGATGACAAAGACAAGATTTACGATGGGAGGATGCTGATAAAGGGCGGTGGCTACTTTTTTTTGACACTTTTGATCAGCGTGTTTGTGATCAATGCAGGATACCTTTTTTCCGGGACGTTTACCCCTCTGAATCAGCATGTCTTTTTGAGCGAACCGCTGAGAAAACTGTCATCCTTATGCTGGCAAGCATTGCCGATTCCTTTGCCGTACGAGTATCTTTCCGGCTTTGACTCCCAACTTGCCATTTCGGCAGGGAACAATCCATTTTATGCGGGCTACCTGATGGGGGAACGCTCTTTGGCGGGATGGTGGTATTACTATGTCATCGCGTTTGTGGTAAAAAATCCCGTGGCCATGCTGGTAATACTGGCACTCACAGTGTTTGCCTGGCTTAAGGGCAGAGATAAGCCCGATTTTGAAACCGGCCTTTGTATCTGGGTGCCCATCGTAGCATTTTTCGCCTATTTTTCTTTCTTCACTAATATACCAATCGGGATAAGGTTCATGTTGCCGGTATTTCCAATTCTTTTTCTGGCTGCGGGATATCTTTGTCATGCTTCCTTGACGAAGGGTAAAGTAACAAGGGTTGTTATGGTCGTAGTGGCAATAGCTTATTTGATTCCAGCTATTTCTATATTTCCTAACTATCTGTCATATTTCAACCTCGCCGCAGGAGGGCCGCGGAGCGGATATCGCTGGCTGATAGATTCCAATTTAGACTGGGGACAGGATTTACCCGGGCTAAAAAAGTACATGGAGAAAAACGGGGTCAAAAAGATCCAGCTTGGTTATTTTGGAAGGGTGGATCCCGAAATATACGGCATTGATTATACACTGGCAAAGCAGGAAGTGGACAATGGTATTTATGCCATTAGTGCTAACTTTCTTGTGGGAAGACCCTACTACCTGTTGGACAAAAACTCAAAGCAATTGATATATATTGATTCAAACTACTTCAAAAACTATCGGACGCTGAAGCCGTTGGAGACAATTGGCCATACGTTGCATATTTTTTGCGTCAATAATTGACAATTGACGGCCCCGGCACTTGAACCTACTGAAAGGACAGCTATTTTGCCCCTCCTGCAAGCCCTGCCGGGCAACAATGGACACGAAGTGAATGCTGCGGCCACGAAGGTGCTTGGCACGTTTTTCGCAACACATTCGAAAAGTCTTGATCATATTTTTTTGTAATGTTATGAGTAGAAAACTTACTCACAAAGGAGTCACAATTGGATAATCTATTTGCAGGGCTTATATCGTCAAAAACCAGGATCAAGTTGTTGACCCGTTTTTTCTTCAACCCCAAGACTCGCTCATATCTGAGGGGGCTGGCCAAGGAGTTCAATGTCTCAACGAACTCGGTGCGCGAAGAACTCAACCAGCTTAGAAAAACCAATCTCCTGAAATCCCGGAGAGACGGACGCCAAGTCTACTATATGGCGAACGTTGATCATCCCCTGTTTCCTGAACTCAAATCCATGGTGAGCAAGGTGATGGGAATCGATCAGGTTATAGACGGTATTGTTAACAGGCTGGGTGACCTGGAGCGGGCCTATCTGATCGATGATTACGCCGAGGGAAAGGATACCGGCATTATAGACCTGCTGCTGGTGGGAAACATTGACCAGTATCATCTCAACGATTTGAGCAGAAAAACTGAACGATATATCAAACGAAAGATCCGTTCTCTGGTCCTGAGCCGCCAGGAGTACGACAGGCTCTTTCCGGAGCTGAAAAAGCGGCCGCGCGTGTTGGTCTGGCAAGCGAACCAAGGATAGGCGTATGTGAGACTGTTGTGTTCGGTTTAGGAGGAGACATATGAAACGAGCTTTGATAACCGGGATAACCGGCCAGGATGGGAGTTACCTTGCTGAGCTTCTGCTTGAAAAGGGCTATGAGGTTCATGGCCTTATACGCAGGGCGAGCACCTTTAACACGGATCGGATCGATCATCTGTATGTGGATCCCCACGACCCGGATGCGAGACTTTTCTTGCATTATGGCGACCTTTCCGACGGGGGTCAGCTTACCGGCCTTATCTATAACAGCCAACCGGACGAAATATACCATCTATCGGCCCAAAGCCACGTTCGAGTGAGCTTTGATATGCCGGAATTTACCGGAGATGTGACAGCTCTCGGCACCACAAGGATCCTGGAGGCGGTGAGAAGGAGCGGCATAAAAACGAAATTTTATCAGGCATCGAGCAGCGAGATGTTTGGCGGCGCTCCCGCTCCTCAAGACGAAGCAACGCCCTTTGAACCCCGCAGCCCTTATGCCGCAGCAAAGGTATATGCGTACTGGATGGGGCGAAATTATAGAGAAGGCTATAGTCTGTTTGTATGTAACGGGATACTTTTTAACCACGAATCGCCGCGCCGTGGTGAGACGTTTGTTACTCGCAAGATCAGTCGTGCGGTGGCAAGAATACGATACGGGTTTCAGGATAAGATGTATCTGGGAAACCTTGAGGCCAAAAGGGACTGGGGGTACGCACCCGATTATGTAAAAGCGATGTGGCTCATGCTTCAGCAACAAGCAGGAGACGACTATGTGGTCGCTACCGGTGAATCTCATTCGGTCCGGCAGTTCTGCGAAGTTGCCTTTGCCGAGGCCGGAATCCAGGTCGAATGGCGGGGTTCCGGCACAGAAGAAGTTGGTGTAATTGGCGGCATTTCCGGCGAATTATCCGATGATCTTCAAAAAAGTCTTTGCCCGGGAAAAGTAATAATAGAGATTGATCCACGCTACTTCCGGCCCACAGAGGTGGAGTATCTCATGGGAGACGCCTCGAAGGCACGGCAAAAGTTAGGGTGGGCGCCAAGTGTTGGGTTCGGGGAACTGGTAAAAATTATGGTGAACGCAGACATTGAAGAGCTTCAAAACGTTCAACGGTGCCGGGACGTCATGCAACAGATCGTAGGCAATAACAACAAAGCGTAAATTAGTTCCTTAGTTTTAAAATTCGTGTTTTTTCTGGCAGATTTTTTTCGTATTCAATTTAAAGTGAGCTAAAGTGAGCTAAAGTTAATGTGCACGCCTTCGGCGTGGTCAGTCTTAAAAACAGGTTGCGCTGAAAGCGCATTCC
>JABXJW010000357.1 GCA_013375395.1 Desulfobacterales bacterium | reverse complement strand
ATTGGTACGTCGCACAAGCGATCCCGCAGATTGACGCCGAGATTGCGGAAAAGGGCCATTTATGGATGGAAACTAGATAATATGGCAAGAGCAGAGATATGCTTCTCGGAACACAAGGGGACGTTCTCAACATTTAAAGTTAGCAATCAGCCTATAGTTATTTTGCCGAGCAATTTGCTCGCCACGGATCATAGATTGACTGACTGCAGTACAGGATATGCCCAATTTTTTGGCTAAAGCGGCCATACTAACGCCCGCACGGACTGTAATGTAAAGTTTAAATGTTGAGATGTCCCGTAAGTTCTTCCCTATAGGCTGATCGATAACTTTAAATGTTTCAGGATGTCCCTTATGTCTTACCGATCGGGCAGTGGAGATGGCTGGGGTGAGGGTGAAAAAAAAGGGGGGGGAAAGGGACCTTTTACGAGTTTGTCATGAACTGATTGACCATGAACGACAATATGCCGGCGGCTGCGACAGTTGCGCAAGGAAACAAGAGTCTTGGGTATATTCTTGCCAGGTCTATTTTGAAGTAACTACAGGTCAAAACCAGACAGATATGAAGAGGGGAGAGTAGGACGCCGACGTAGCCCGCACAGAAGGCCAGAATGGTAAAGGCAAATATTTGGTCGACCATTCCGGCCTCTGCCAGGAGGGAAAAGATGATGGGAAAGGTTGTGCCTACAAAGGCCACTGTAATGCCGGTAATGCCGCCTACCAGCAGCGGCAATATCATAGCCACCAGGATGACGGGCACATGAGCGGAAGCCAGGATTTGGCTGACTTCAGAGACTGCCCGGCTATCTTCCAAAATGCCCTGGAAAAGCATGATACCTGCAATCATAAAGATCATAGAGAGCAAAGACCTGTTAAAGAACGTACGCTGCATGTCCGCAAATGCCATGCGGTTACGCCGCCACACCCAGGCTATGCTTATGATAAGGGCCGCGATCAGAGGGACCTCTTTTCTTGTTGACCTCAAAGGCGGCCATGCAATGCTCGCAATATAAATGAGGACTCCGAAAAGAACCGTCCCTGCCACGACGAAAATGATCGGCATCAGTTCTCCAATGAAATCTCTGAGTGATTTGTTGGAATCGGAGGTGGCAGAATGCTTTTTGATCGGAATTGATCGCAACTGCGTCAAATATCCGATCCAGGCGGCAAAGAGTGTCAATGGGAATTGGGCGAGCACAAAGGCCCAAAGGTCGATACCGGACAGGGCACAAGTGAGAATCACACCAGGATAAAGTGGCCAGGAGAACTCCCATATGTGACGGAACCAGTAGTTGATCAGCGTCTTGTGCTTTGCAGAAAGCGATTCTCGATTGCTGATTTCATGCACCATGGGAGCAGAGAAGATGGCCCCGCCGGGCATTGGAAGGAGCCCGATGAGGGCGGGAAAGATGGCTAGATTCAGCCGAACGTTTCTCCTAATTCCCCTAAAGGAGATTAGAAGGCGTTTCATTTGCCCGGTCTTCTCCATGGAGTGGCTTAGAATCAAGATCAGCGTGACCACGGCGCACAGGCTGACCGTCCGCTGCGCGCTAAGCGAGCCGATTATGGAAGCACCGATTTCCAAAGGAGAAAGGCGAAACCAGAGACCGAGCAGTATCGATCCTGCGATGAGTGCAATTCCAAGGGAAAGCCTTTGCCTTATCAAGACGATGATTAAGAAAAAAATCACGACAAGTTTGACAAGGGGAGATATATTGAGCAAGAAATCCATGGCTGTATCAACAGGAGGCATACAATATGCATCGTGCGCTGTCAAAGTTTTTGTGTGAGTGCAGTAGTGTCCAAGATAATTCCATTTCTATACTATAAGGAGCTGGCTGAGGAATGAACAGGTATCAAGAGATTACCGGGGCCAGGAAGCTGCTGGAATTGCCCGAACGGGCAACCATGCAAGAAATTAAGACTAACTATAGAAAACTGATCAGGAAATGGCATCCGGACAGGTGTAAGGAAACCATGGAAAAATGCACTGAGATGACAGCCAAGATTGTTGCTGCATATGGGATCATTATCGATTACTGTAATCATTACAAGTTCTCATTTTCCAAGGAAGAAGTCGGAAATCATCTCTCAGAACAGGAATGGTGGTTTGAACGGTTTGGAAATGATACGGTATGGGGAAAACAATAATGGCCAATTCGGCGGCAATGAAAGGAGGTTGCATATGTTTGTTAGTTCTGTTGGCTCAAGAATCCTGACCATGGCACTGTAGACTATTAGGGACGAGTAGACTATTAGGGACATTCTATAGTCCTCCTGTCCGCCCCCCTGTCTTGGGCCCCTCTTTCTTCCCCGTTCTTATTGCTTTCCTTACCTCGGCATCCTTTCTATGTTCGCCTTCAGTTGTGCAATCTGGAGACCGAGGGAAACGCACTGTCTTCCTTCCATACACTCATCGGCTTCCTGGGGCTCCAGATGAGTCTTGAGTTCGTGCTGGTCCTTCTTAAGATCCACCACCCATGCCTTTTTTGCCTCGTCATACTCAACGTCCACATCGACGCCGCATTCGCCGATGTCCGGATAAATAGACCTGATCTTCTCGCACAATTCTTTTTTGTCGTACATTGTCTTGTCCTCCTTTGCTGAGAGTAATCAGTAATAGAACTCTATATAGAAACGATTGTCCTGTTAGCCTCAGATACAGCGTAAATTACGGTAAAAAACATTTACCTGTGCGGTTAGCGGATTCGTGGTCCTAGCAATACCACCCAAATCCCCCCTGCCCCCCTTTTTCAAAGGGGGGAAACCACGTTCGTCCAAGAAGTCCCCCTTTGTTAAAGGGGGATTTTTCAAGTAACCGCA
>JABXJW010000356.1 GCA_013375395.1 Desulfobacterales bacterium | reverse complement strand
ATCCCCAGGGCCCCCAGAAAAGAAGGTTATGGGAGGCATCCTCCATTGCTTTTTTCTGCGCCTGCGTCTTGGGTCTAAATCCGTCATTCATTTTTAGGGTACTTACTCATGTCCACATCAAGGAGCTCAAAGGTCACGTCATGCTTATCAGTGGCCTCCCCCATAAGCAGCAGGTCGAGCTTGACCAGCCTCTCGTATGCCTGGGTCAGGCGGTTGAGGTCGGCCACGTCCTCCACACTCAGGTCGCTCCTCAGCTTCTTGTTCTCTATCGCCGTGCCGATCGCCGCCTTGATCACATTGAGGCTGCTCTTGATCTCCTTGCGGTAGTTGGCCTTGGTCGCCACCACGGCCATGTCAGTCTTCTCCTCCAGCCTCTTGGCGTTCTCCATGTCCCGCTGCTCCACACGCTCCTGCCAGTTGAAGGCTTTGCTCCAATTCGCGACCGCCCTTTCACTGCACTTGCATTGAACTGCCACTGAAGGCAAATTCCTCTTGTCGCCAAGAGAGTAGTAATACTCAAAAGCCTCTTTATGCTTCAGTGTTTCTTTCATCCTATCCCCTCAACCCCGCAGGGGGTGTACATTTGCGAAAAATATGATATAATATAAATATCATGGACACCGTGACCAAAGAAAAAAGAAGCTGGATCATGTCGAGGATCCGGTCGAATAATACCAAGCCGGAGCTCGTCCTCAGGAGATCCTTCTACCATCGAGGACTGAGATACCGAATCCACTATGACAACCTCCCGGGAAAGCCCGACATCGTGTTCCCCAAGCAGAGACTCGCCGTCTTCGTGGACGGCTGCTTCTGGCACGGATGCCCCGAGTGCTACCAGCCACCGAAGTCCAACCGGAAATTCTGGAAGGACAAGGTCAGGATGAACAGGAAGCGGGACAGGAAACAAACCAGGCAACTCAAACGACTGGGCTGGACCGTCCTCCGATTCTGGGAGCACCGGGTTGACAAAGAGCTCAATTATTGCATACAGAAGATAGAATCCTGTCTCTGATATGCCCCGCTATGGCCTCCATCATCCTGGGAGGAACCGAATTGCCTATCCCCGCCCATTGTTCCTCGAATTCACCAAATAACATGAAATCATCCGGGAACGTCTGCAATCTTTTGGCCTCCTCTATCGTAATGCTCCTACATTCAGTCGGATGCATTATGAGACTGAGGCCATTCTTTATTGTCTTTGGTAAAGTATTGCTCGGTTTATAGAATGAAAGCCTCTTTGTCGAGAATCCCGGACCACTCGAATACGATATGCCCGGTTTGAGCTTCTCGTAATAAAGATTTACCAAATTACCGGTCGGTCGTCTACAAAAAGTCTTATTGACCACACCGGTCCAAGCATGTCCCACTGTGATCACATTTCGATACGGTTCTGGATAACTCGGTTCCATATCCAAGTCATTTCTCACCCCAATCCAGATAAGCCTCTGCCTCGATTGGGGGACACCGTAATATTTGGCGTTCATCAATTTGCATTTCACCTTATACGATAATGACTTCAATGATTTCATATATTCTTTGAAAATACCTTTCATTTTACCCTTTATCATCCCGGACACATTTTCTATCACAAATATTTTCGGCTGGAGCTCCCCAATAAGTCTGATATTTTCCCTAAACAGATCGTTCCTTTCATCGGTAACAACCCTTTTCCCCGCAGTCGAATATCCCTGACAAGGGGGACTTCCGTCCAGCAGATCCAGCTCCCCCTTTCTCAAAGAGCAGAATCCCAGGATCTCCTCTCCCCGGATTTTCCTGATGTCCCTCTTCCACACGGGGACACCGGGGAAATTCAGCCTGAAGGTCTCAACGACATTGCCATCCCATTCCACCGCCAGGAGTTCCCTGAATCCCGCCCATCTGTATCCGAGCGACGATCCCCCACAATCCGCGAAAAGGGAGACAAGGATCGGCTCACCACTCATACCCGCACTTCGGGCACTTGTTTTTCGTCTCAATGGTCTCATCGACTTCCTTCTCGTCTATCTTCCCGTCCTTGGGATACCACTCCATTATCCCCTGGATCTCCTCCATGTCGAACCCCGTCAGCTCCAGGTCGAACTCCCCGTCGTCCAGTTCCACCATCAGGTCGGCCAGTTTGGTGAAGTCCCAATCCCCCTGTATCTTGTTAAGGGCCATATTGAGAGCCTTTTCTCTCTTCTCATCCAAATCCACAACCGAGACCTCAAACTCATCGACGCCTTTTTCCTTAAGGATCTTTAGCCTCTGATGGCCCCCGACCAACCTCCGGGTCCTCTTGTTCCACACCAACGGTTCCACACAGTCAAATTCGTCAATGCTCCGCTTCATTTTCTCATACTCAGGATCCCCCGGTTTCAGATCCTTGCGGGGGTTATAATGGGCCGGCTTTATGTCAGCCAGTTTCATCCACTTTATCTCCATCTACACCACCGACTCATCAGGCGTAGCCACCGAATTGGCTGTTATCATTTCTAGTGCCAACCCATCCTGTATATCATCCGGGAGGTCCTCATTAATATGGGCCAACAGTTTGATCCTCTCCAGCTCCGCCTCCAAGACGTCCAGCACCGCCTTCGGCATGCGGCATTTGAAAGTGTACCAATCAGTTGACTCCACCAAAGACATATTCCTCCTCCCTTTTTTTCTCCATTTTCGCCTTCAGCTCGAATAATCTCGCTCTGGTCAAGTACGGCTTCCTGAGCCGGTGGGCCCTCATGTGGGCATCGTTGCACAGGGGAATCCAAATATCCCTCCGGTCCCCGGCCCTCGAGCCTCCCATTCCCTTTGGGATGATGTGGTGGATGCAGGTGTCGGGACTGTCGCACTC
>JABXJW010000056.1 GCA_013375395.1 Desulfobacterales bacterium | reverse complement strand
CTTCGGAAAGTGTGCGGGCACCCAGTCCACAATGACCCCGATGCCGTGCTGGTGGCACGTGTCAACGAAGTATTTAAAGTCATCCGGGGTTCCAAAGCGGCTTGTGGGCGCATAATAGCCTGCAACCTGATAGCCCCAGGAGGCGTCAAAAGGATGCTCGGCCACCGGTAAAAGCTCCACGTGCGTAAAACCGAACTTTTTTACGTGCTCTACCAGCCTGGGAGCCAGCTCTCGATAAGTGAGCCACCTGTTTTGCTCTTCTGACATGCGCATCCAAGAGCCTAGATGTACTTCATAAACAGCCATCGGTTCTTGGCGCACCTTTCGCTTGCTCCGATTGGCCATCCATTGGTCATCATTCCATTCGTATGCCTCAATGTCCCACACAATGGAGGCCGTCTGCGGCCTTAGCTCCATGGCGAATGCATACGGGTCGGTCTTTATCCTCAAATCATCCTTGGCGGTCTTGATTTCATATTTGTAAAGGGCGCCTGCTTTGAGTCCCGGCACAAAGAGCTCCCAGATCCCGGAAGAGCCCATCCGTCTCATGGGAAAAAGCCTGCCGTCCCAGCCATTGAAGTCACCTATAACACTCACCCTTTTTGCAGTCGGCGCCCAGACGGCAAACGAGACGCCTGACACACCATCGACAGTGCACAGCTGCGCGCCGAGCCTGTCATAAAGCCGGTGATGGGTCCCTTGCCCTGCCAGATAGATGTCCAAATCCCCCAAGGTCGGCAAGAACCGGTAAGGGGCATCGCTTTCCCAGTGGTTTCCGTTAGAAAAGGTGAAGCGGATCCTGTAACGGAGGGAAGGACGTGGCCGGGCAATAAAGGTGGCAAAAAGTCCGCGACGATGGAACTTCTCCATAAGAAGAGGCTTTCTTCCGTAAATGAGGACCTCTGCCTTGACTGCCTCGGGGTGAAAGGCGCGTACCACCACGCCCTGTTTGCCTCCGAGACTAAAGGGATGAGCCCCGAGAATACTGTGTGGATCAGGATGCTCTATCCTGACAAGCCCTTTGATATCCTTTGCAGAAATCCCTGCAAGTAAAGATGGTTTCTTCATTTTTTATCCGGATTTATAGGTTGAGACACTGGAAGCTCTATATGTGTTGAACATATATATAAAGGTTATCTGGTAATCAAGGCGAAATCTGAAAGCGAATGTGCTGCAAACCTTGTGAAAAGGCGTGTGGGCGGAGCCTTGAAAATATTTTAATATTCTTCTATAAGAATTTGAAGAAAAGGTAAGCATGTGTGCGCATCAACTCATCTTGGGCGAAACGGTCGATTTCATAACCGGCGAGACCATTGTCGACACCGTTGACGAAAGGGCGAGGCAGAAGATTGCACGGTTCCTCGTGGAGGACAAGGGGTACTTGAAACACGAAATAGAGGTCAGGCGACAAATTACACTCGTTGTAGACGGCAAAAGGGGAACCTTTAAGGAAGATTTTGTGATCCGGCCGGGCGGAAAGGCCTTCATGACCGTCATCTTTGGCCCCGGTTCCCTGGTAAGCCGCCAGAGGTCGGCTTTGGCCGCCGCCAGGCTTATTGAAGATTATGAAGTGCCGTTCGCCGTTGTGACGAACGGCAAAGGAGCCCATGTCCTTGAAACGAGATCCGGCAAGGTGGTCGCCGAAGGCATGCAAGGCATTCCTTCAAGGGCAGAGGCGCTGGAAAGGTTGCAGGAAATCACCTTTGAAATCCTTCCGGAAGAACGCCTGGAGCGGGAACGAAGGATTCTTTATGCATTTGAGGTCCTGGCCGAGCGCGAGTGTGATGAGTTTACCTGCAGTCTGAAGTAAGCAAAGGCTCAAGGCGCAGGGCTAAGGGCGCAAGGCTTTGTCCTTAATCAGATACGCCCGATCTTCGGATATTTTTCCAAAAGTATTTGATAGAGATAGACGCCAATAAAGCCTCCTGATACGTCAAAGAATACGTCCCATATGTCGGCGGTTCTAAATGGGACGTAATGTTGATGAAGCTCATCAGTTGCCCCATAAAGTCCTGTCAGAAAGATGCTTGCCATCTTGATTGTCGCAGTGCCATCGCTTAGCCTTGAATTCACAAAACCCCTCAGAAACAGTATCCCAAGCAAGGCATAGCCGGCCAAATGCAAGACCTTATCGAAATATGGAATCTCAGGGATTTCTTTCGGTGCGGGATGCGAAGATTGGACAAAGATCATAAAGCAGTAAATGAGGACCGGAAGCCAGTAGCGAAGAAAACGATAAGTTCCTTTTTTCAACATATTTTTTTTATCTCTCCTGTGATATCTACATGCAAGGTTGCCGGTGTCCACCAATAAACTGGCCGCTTTCAATTGAGGGAGAGGTGTTGCCCCGTGAAGTCATAGGCTGATAATACTCAAACTCCCCCTCCCCTGCCGGGGGAGGCTGATGCAGGGGGAATTTGATGGCTTCCGAATCCGCATTAATCATATTGCAATTATGAGAAAAATTCAACAATATGGTTAAGCGGCTCGTGCCGCTAAAAGGAATAGCCCTGTCGGACTTACGGCTTGAGCTGGAAATTACTTGACAAATGTTTGCCGATGTCTCTAACAAGAGATATTAATCGCTTTTTTTGCCAAACGCACGCTCATACAGGGCCGAAAAGGAGCAGCAAATGAATGTACTCATAACCGGAGGACTTGGCTTTGTCGGAACGCAACTGTCTATGCACTTCGTGGAAGGGGGGCACCAGGTTACCGTCGTAGGCCACCCACCACGGCAGAGGTCTTACACGCTCCTGGATGTCAGATACGTGTCTGCGGATACCACGGTGAAGGGGGCGTGGCAGGAAGAAATCGCTTCCCAGGATGCCGTGATCAACCTGGCCGGCGCCTCGATCTTCACGCGATGGACCGACAAGGCCAAACAACTCATTTGTGACAGCCGTGTCCTTACCACGCGCAATGTGGTTGAGGCCATACCGGAAGAAAGACACACCCTCCTGTGCAGCGCCTCAGCAGTGGGATACTACGGTTTCCGCGGCGACGAGGAACTGGCGGAAGAAGATGCCCCCGGAGATGATTTCCTGGCCAGGCTCTGCACCGACTTGGAAGATGAAGCAGGCAAGGCGGCCGACAAGGGTGCTCGTGTCGTGATGGCGCGATTCGGCGTAGTCCTCGCCAAGTCCGGGGGCGCACTCGGGCAAATGGTCCCCGCCTTCAAAAAATTTGTGGGAGGGCCGTTGGGCAACGGCAATCAGTGGTTTTCCTGGATTCATATGGAAGATGTGCTGAACGCTTTTACGTTAGTCCTTGAAAATCAGGATATCAGCGGCCCGGTCAATTTCTGCTCACCGAATCCTGTGCGAAACAGGGACCTGGCAAAGGCACTGGGCCGAGTCCTGCGCCGTCCATCCTTCTTTACGACGCCGGCCTTCATACTACGACTCGTGCTTGGAGAATTCGGATCTGTGCTTCTCGAAGGCCAGAGGGCCATTCCGGCCAAACTACTCAAACACGGATTTGCTTTTCGCTATCCGCAGATCGCCGATGCCCTGCAAGAGGTTGTAGGCAAAGAGAGCTAGCGAAGCGAGGGCGCCTCCTGCCTTCCGGAGAAAGACGTCATTGTGCCCGGGCCAATGTGGAGTAGAAAAAGTTCTCACCAGTATATCTTAGGATGTCCCCATTCTTTCCCCCGACTACGGAAAACCTCCTAACAGGAAACTTAAAATGTAAAGAGAATGTCCCGTGTTTTCGTATTTTCCACCCCGGTATCAGCAACTATGATTCACTTTCGGAAGGAGGTTCATCAGTTGCTTCAATATTTGATTTAGAGGTAATTTCCGGTCCAAGTAACACGGCCATCCAGCGCGTGTCATCTCTGCTGTCCAGCGCCATCTTTGCGGTAATTGTCAAAGGTACGGACAACAGCATGCCGACCGGGCCCAAGACCCATCCCCAGAATAGAAGAGAAAGAAACACCACCAGTGTTGAAAGACCTAAGCCGCGGCCCATAAAGCGCGGCTCGACCACGTTGGCCATCAACAGATTTATCACGACATATCCAACTGCGGCCATAGCAGCTCTGATAAAACCCAACTGGATAATTGCGAGAAGCACTGCCGGCACTGCCGCGATAATCGAACCGATATTTGGAACATAGTTCAACGCAAATGCCAAAAGGCCCCAAAGCAATGGATAATCAACACCGATGACGATGAGCCAGATGGCGACCAGGATACCAGTAGCAAGACTGACCAATGTCTTGATAGCCATATAGTGCTTAACATTGCTGATAAAATTATCGAAACGAACCAGCGAGGACTCGGGGCCACCCAATACGGTGCGCAACTTTTCGGGAAAGCTTGAAGCTTCCAGCAGCATAAAAATCACGGTCATCAGAATCAGAAAGCCGTTAGCAAGGACGTTGCCCAGGCCGTTGAGCAAAGTGGCAACAAGTTTCATGGCTGCCCCTGGGTCAAATATTTCCGTCACTGCAAGGCCGGAAATATCGACACCAAGCTTCTCGAGCCAGGCCGCCACTAGAGTGGTTTGTTGTCTAAGTTTCGACTCATAGACCGGAAGGTCTCTCGAAAAATCCTTTACCGACGACCCAACCAGACCCGCCGTCAATAATCCAATAAAGAGAACTCCGAGGATTACGACTAGAAGGGCAAGCCATGTAGGCAAGCCCTTACGCTGCAGCCAAAACGACGGCGGCGCACTGATGATAGCGATAAATGCAGCCAAGAGGAACGGGACAAGAATGACTTTAGCTGCACTCATGCCTGCTACCACAACGACAAAGGCGGCAATGGTCAGCAGAATTTGAGCCCCTTTTGTTTTGTGATTAATTACATCCATGAACTATAGGCTCCGGCAATATTACTGCAACGCTCAATTCCTCTGGCCGTGATGTGATGCAAAGCCGCAGGTGCATAAATCCTCGACCTTCTCAGCATGATAGACAATTAGCCCAATAATCATCTTTCGTAAACCGTAAAATTAAGAGGAAACCCCTTTTGCCTCTGATGAAGCTCCCCGCCGCAAGCGGGCGGGGTATCATAAGGAAACACCCTTTTTATACCCCCTCACCTTAACCCTCTCCCTCCAGGGGAGAGGGAACTGAGCGGCAACCCCGCCGCAAGCAGCGGGGTATTGAAAATACTAATCAAGACGTGACAAGCCCTTGGTGAGTAGGCGGCGTCCTCCAGGTGCTGCCTTTAAACAAAGTCAATGGCCTGGCGTGGCTCGACCCGTGAGCCGAACCCCTGTGGGCCGAATCGGTTCCACCAGATGCGCAACTACTTATGATGACATGTATGGATTTATCAGCACCTTATCAAGAAGCGTCAACTCTTCCTTTGACTTGTTAAAGGCATTTTAGTAGATTATTGTTCTCGTACCAACAGAAATCAATACTTACCGGGCTGTTGCCCAAATCACGACGGTATCGCGGCAGACTTTGATCGTCACAAGCCGCCATGTGGCATCTCTTTTTGAGATCAGGTCAAATCTTATCTATAATAATGGCCACGTGCAGTTCAAACTTCAGTTTATGAAATGAATGCATCATGCCACATGGCATATGGAGCGAGGCGACCCGGATGACATCGACCGTAAGGCTTGCGACTGCCAGTAAACCAGTCACCGTAGAGGAAAAATACATTTTGCGTGTCTTCGTTGGCGTTGGCCGTCTTCACATCACGGTAATTGCGGCTCTGGGAGTCTTTACTTTCGGGTGGCTATTTACCGCTGACTATCCCTGGCTTCTCACAGCGGTCTGCGCCCTGGACTGGTACTTTGTCAACCTGAGCAACCGCATTGTCGATCTTGAGGAAGACAGGGTCAACGTGATCACCGGGACCGGATTCGTTGCTCGGAACCGCCGACTGCTGATGGCATTGGGGCTTATGCTCTTACTTGCTTCCCTGGTGGTGGTGCACTTTCTGAACCCGGCAATAACCGGTCTCAGGATTGCAGGCCACTTGCTGGGCGCCTTTTATAACTGGCCGATTCTACCTGGAAGGCGCAGGTTGAAGCAACTCTATTTTTTAAAAAACACCGCCTCGGGTATTGGATTCCTGATTACCGTTTTTGGATATCCACTTGCCACAGCGTCGTGGGGAATCGGGTTCCATGGTTTTCCTCCGGGGATCACCTGGGCGACCGTGGCCTTTTCGGCTGTTTTTTTCTTCTTGTTTGGACAAAGTTATGAGGTCATATACGACCTGCGGGATGTGAGGGGCGATGCCCTGGCGGGGGTTAGGACGTATCCCGTTGTGCACGGAGAAAGGACGGCAATTTACATTGTGGATAGCCTGATCTTCTCTTCCATGGCAGTCCTTGCCCTTGGCTATGTCTTTGCTTTTGTCCCCTGGCGCATCTTCATCATGATAGCTGCGCCGGCCCTTCAGTTTGTTGTATATAAGCGTGCCCTGCGCCGAGGTATTTCGTCGAGGGACTGTATCAGGATTACATGGATGGGGGCGGCCCTGCTGTTCATATACCACCTGTGGGTTATAGCCGAGCTACCGGGCACGGGGTTGTAACCATGCTGTTCTTGGAATTGGCTGCTCTCTGTATAGTCGCTGTCTATATCGTTTCCTGGACTCTTGGACAATCCGAGCCCGGACACTTTCTTGCCAGGCTCGTCCTTATTTCCGCTGCCAGCTGGATTGCCGAAGAAAGTTGTATTCTCCTGTACAACTTTTATAGCTATAGTCCGGCCTTCGGCCTTTTCGTGGGCCACGTCCCCGTGCTCGTCATTGTCGTCTGGCCCGTCATTATCCACTCTGCGTGGGACCTGGCATCTCAACTGTTGTGCCTGAGCAGAAGGCTCGTGCCGCTGGCTGCCGCAGCCATCGTTTGCACCGACGCCTCCCTTATCGAACCCGTGGCCGTGAATGCCGGCCTCTGGTCCTGGAATGAGCCAGGAATATTCAGCGTACCCCCCATCGGGATTCTCGGGTGGGCCTACTTTTCGTTCTTTTGCATTTTCCTGCTTGAACCGGGAAGCCGTCCAAACGCTATGAACCAGCGCCACCTGCTGGTTCCGGTGCTTCCCGTCATCGGCACTCATCTGTTGCTCCTCGGCACCTGGTGGGGAGCGCTTCGTTGGGTCAACATTCCCGTCGACCCAACGCTTGCGGCCGGAGCTGTCTGGGCCCTGTCTGTTTTATCGGTTTATGCAATCCTGCGGCATCGGATGGGAGTGCACGTGGAAAGGAAAACACTGTTGCTGCGTCTTCCGGCCGCACTGCTTTTCTTCGCATTGCTTCTCTCAAAAGCCGGCGGCTCGACATTGCTGGTGGTCTACGCGGCCGCTTTTGTGCCCCCCTATCTCACACTAATCGCTCAGCAGCATTGCGGCGGTTGGGGACCTTGTTGAATTTGTAGAATTAGTATTCCTTGACTTTTCTCAAGCTCTTGGATATTGGCGATGTGGAGACATCCACTTTACGGGCTATCTGTGCCAATGGAATTCCATAAACCTCCAACAATTCGGACGCTATTCTTGACCTTGCCTGAGAAACATGCCTTCGACGGCTCCCGGCCCTTAATTCCTTAATATTGATATTCTCTTTTTTGCACGCATCCTCAATGCAGCGTTCCACCTTTCGCTTGAGTTCACTTTCTGAAAACTCATATTTTAAGCTTTCATCAGCTTCTTTGATAACTCGCTCGACAAAATCACCACTGCCCAATATACGCTCATCCGAAAGCTCACGATGCCCATGCCTGCGCAAAGATATCACCTGCGACCATCATCCACCTAGAGAGCGAATCAGCCCCCCACGTGCCAGATATAATTCCTAATCGACGCAATAATCGCTCCATATAGGCGCCCTTTTTCATCGATCTGATTGTATCGCTTTGACTGACGAATGACCGTTTCCGGTGTTACGACCGTGCCGACCGGCATGTTGGCATGATGATTAAGGGCCTCAATCTTCCCGGCTTTTCCATGTCTGTGCCGCGCGGCCCTACTTTACGACTATTCTTATCCTGTGGCCGAACCGGCCGTAGACGCAATCTGCCAGGGCGCCCAGCTTTTTTTGAATGCTCTTTGGCTCGGCAAGATCTGGCGGCGAGATCAGCTTGAATCGTTCTATCCGGATCGGCGCCATACGCAGGGTTTTTTCTATTGAGGCAATTTCTTGTGGGGTGAAGTTTTCGCCCAGGAAGTGTTTTCTTTCGAGCATGTCGACATCCATGTCTTTTAGAAAGTTCAGTATGGCAAGCAGGTCGTGGTCGTCTTCGAACTTTTTCAGGTTATGATTTACCGCCCTGGCCTCTTGTTTCAGGTGTTCATGGGCCTTTTTGTAAGCCTTGTTCCAGGAAAAGAGCCTGCGATACGATTCTAAAAGGAGTTTTTTGAATCTTGCCCGCAGCGTGAAGCTGCGAACCTTGATGAACCGGAGCCCCCTGGGAAAACCGCGGTCTTTTTGAAACCTGGCCTCAAAGGCGGCTTCCTTAAGCCCGGTCAGCCGGACAAATTGATCGATAAACTCGGATTCTGTGAGCAACTCATACGTGCGGGCAAAGCGCCTGTAGAGAATTGCCTCCAGTTGGGAGGCCTGTTGGGCCAATTCGTTCACATAATTGATCTGCTCTTCGATCAGACGTCGATCATAGAGGTAGTTTTCAATGACCTCCTCTTTGACCTCTTTGGTCAATGCGCCAAGGATGTCCTCATGCATGGCCTTTTCCCTACACTTCAGTGTGGCTGAGTCTTAACCAAATCAGATAGCGGTCTCTTGTTTTCATTATCTTGCAATCATAGCGCGCATGCGGTCTGAGGCATTTTGGGCATGATCGGCAATGTTTCCAATATGCTCCACCAGCCTGATCAAGTGAAATACCAGCATGGCGTCTTTTATGCTGCTGAAGATCTTGAATTTCAGCTCCCTTTCCATGTGGTCGGCCTCTCTTTCATACTGGCGAATATCACGGATCAGGCTCTTTATCTTGGTTCTTGGCTCCTCAGACTTGCTCCTGAAATACAGGGTGGCAAGAGACACCAGGTCGGCCAGCCTTTCAATGGGCGGGACTACGGCTTCAACCAGGTGATGGATATCAGCAGACACTTCGTCCGGTATGCCCTTGGGCCGAAACGATAGCCAGAAAAGGGCATCTTCTACCTCGTCGAGGACCTTGTCCTGCTCTCTGAGATATTGAAAGAACTGGAATTTGTCTACCGGCATAAGGATTCCCCTGGGCAGGTGGCTTCGAATGTTTCGCTTGATTTCATCGGCCTCACTTTCCAGGCGCGCGACATGTTCGGTCAAGAGGTCGAACTGTTTGCATTCCTCGCCTATGTGACACACTACCGCCTCTTTGAAAAGCTGTGCGCATTCCTTGACCTTGTCGGCGTGCTTCTGCAAGTTCTCAAAAGGAGATTTCAAAAATAGGGAGCTGAGTCGTAGGCGCATATGCGGTACCTCCTTTACTGATCTGTTTATAACAGAAAGAGAGTGAGAAGTTTATACAAAACCATGGCCAGTAGTATCGTAAACGGCATTGTCACGACCCATGACAGGCCGATGTTTTTGAGAATGCGCAGGTCAAGCGTGCCCATGCCCCGCATGACCCCCACGCCCACTACAGCGCCCACCATCACGTGTGTGGTTGAAACCGGAAGCCCGAGCCTGGAGCAGATCAGGATGGTTGTGGCCGCGCCGAACTGAACGCAAAAGCCGCGGATCGGAGTAATCTGCGTAATGTCTTTTCCTATGGTCTCCATGACGCGGGTGCCAAAGGCCCAAAGGCCGCCGCCCACGGCGATGCCGCCGCCAAGAAGCATCCAGAAAGGAACCTCCACCTGGAGGGATACCGATTTGGTCTTTACCACCGAAAATATGGTGGCAAGAGGGCCTACGGCATTGGCCACATCGTTTGCGCCGTGGGCA
The DNA here is from genome assembly GCA_013375395.1 of Desulfobacterales bacterium. Taxonomy (GTDB): domain Bacteria; phylum Desulfobacterota; class Desulfobacteria; order Desulfobacterales. Next base: position 7,943 of record JABXJW010000056.1, on the reverse strand, counting down.
AAGGCTACATAGCAGGCCGTAAGCACCTGAAGGCGGGCAAAAAGACATTCCACCGGCGAGTATGTCTGCTCCTCGGGTCCGAGTTCACAATAGGCCCTCAGCCTTGAGCGCAGCCACCTGCGGCCGAGCAGGCCCGCCAGGGCCGCGCACGGTGTGGCAAGCAGTACAGTTTGAAAAAAACCAAGCTCCATTGGCAGATTCTTGAGCCCCTTGAATATCATGGACAGAATGAGCACCAGTATGACAAGAAAGATCAAGGCAGGCGAATAATGAATCGCAGCGGCGTAAGGGTCGCCGGCCCGCATAACTTTTTTCTCGGTCAGGTAGAAAATGCCGCCTGCGATAACGGCCCCTGCGGCAGGTGAGGTGACCCAACTGATCGCAATGGTGATGATTTTTGCCCAGCCTACAGCTCCTGCCCCGACACCCAGGATGCCGAAGCCCACGACCGCTCCGACAATGGCGTGGGTGGTGGACACGGGAAGACCGAGCCATGTGGCCAAATGTACCCAGAGTCCGGCGGAAATCAAGGCGGCAAACATGCCAAGCATCAACTTATTGGGCTCGCCGGCCAACAGAGCCGGCTCGATCATCCCCTTGCTGATGGTCGTGGTCACCTGCCCGCCGGCAAGCACGGCGCCAAGCGCGTTTGCGATGATCGATACGAGCACCGCTTGCCTGAGTGTGAGGGAGCGAGAGCCGACAGAGGTACCCATGGCGTTGGCAAGGTCGTTTGCACCGATGTTGGCCGCCACGTACAGACCGATCAGTATGGCAATGGACAGTACGGCAATATCAATATTCATATCTTAGCTTTCAGACGGACACACCGGGTGATTGGAGTCTGCTCGAGGCGAACCGGACAGGGTGTTGCACTTACGGCATCGCGTTTACTTTATTAGGCTTAAAACAGGCCGTCAACGAATTTTTAACGGCAAATTCCATACTCTAATATCAAAGGCAGGACCATTCCGGCCCTGCCTTTGATATCTCGCAGCAGCAACTCTGATCAGACCGTGACCGTCATCTATTCACTCGATTACTCCTCCGCACTGCCGCTGTGCGGCGTAAAATTGTCCTCAAACGAGCGTGCCGGTTTACTTGCCGAACTTTTCCAGCCCCGGCTTCAACACATGCCATGGCCAACTGTAAAGTGTGATCATCCAATTCAAAACCTTCCCAGCCCAACAAATGCAAGCGCTTGTTTAGCTGCAAGCGGTTCATATGTGGATAGGGACATGGGGTCCTGGTTTGGCTTTGTCTTGCTTGGGCGGAATGGTTGCTTACAGATTGTCTAAGGTATAGCTCCGAAGGAAGTGTTCCAGCTGAGATACCTGGTTGTCCGTCAGCTCCCCGAATCGCACACCGCATCGCCTCATTGTTATGGAACTGAATGGCACTTCTCTGATTTCGAAATCCGAAACGGTTTCGAACTGGATCTTGTCCAAATGAAAACCATTGTCGGAAAAAAATATCTCCAATTCAAATGATCCGGTTGGCTTCCCTTCGCCGGCAATATAGGTAAACGCAAGCCCGCCTCTGCTAATATCTATAATTTGACCCAGTTTGGCAGGATGAGGCCTCAGCACGGCAAGCGCACCCTCCTTGACCTGGAATCTCTTATCTTTCCTTCGTTCAACCAGCTTTTTCCTGTTGCTCATAATACAATTTCCGCTTGGGCACTTTCTCTCGGAAAATTTGTTGTTGGCAAACGCAATCTTTCCGCACATGAACATCATACGAGCGGTTGGTCGGCCTGCATTTTGTGACCGCCTGTGACCGCCGCCGGATATGCCTGCAGCGTAAGAAGCGCAAAAAAATCGTCTAAATATTTACCCTTACCATAATTGTATGACAAAGGAAATGATATTAATGACTGAAGCCTCTACCGCACTGACAGGCCCACGTTCGCTCCAAGGATCATGGGCTATGAAGCCGCACGCCTTGATAAACTTGCAGAAATCCTGCCTGCGCCAGGATACACCGATGAGCACATCCACATCTTTCTGGCCACCGGACTGAAACCGGTCCAGCAGAAGCTTGAGGAGGACCAGGTTGGAGGAGCGCCCGCCTCCGGCGGACTTGAGGTGCGAAAAATTGCTCATTTCTGAATTGGAAACTGACGCGTGCGCCCATCATCTAAAAATTCATTTATGGATGGGTACAAGCTAGGTAGTGTCCATCCAGAAATGGTAGATTTTGTCCCGAGACAAGGCCGCACAAAGGTTTCTACCGCAGGCGTAGCGGCGCTACATCGAGGATAGAAACCTGCGGAGAACGCTGTATCGGGGCAAAAGATGCCGTTTATGGATGGGCACTAAGTAGAAATTTTGGAAAAATCGGCAAATATGGCAAAAACTTCGGCAACTTCTGAGAGCAGCGCCAGGCGGTTCTGTTTCAGGCGCTCATCTTCGGCCAGGACCATGACCCCGTCAAAAAATGCATCCACCGGCCATTTAAGGGTTGCAACTGTGAGCAGGGCTCGATCAAAGGCCCCTTTTTCCACGTCTTCGGATATTTCCTGCTTCACCTTTTGAAAGGCGTTGTAGAGATCATGTTCGCACGGCGCCTGAAACAGGGCCGGATCTGTTCTTGTCTGCGCCCGGGCCGTGCCTAATGCAATATCGCCCCGTTGTCCGGCCTGCCTGATAATGTTGGCCACGCGCTTGAAAGCTACGGCCAGGGGCTCAAAATCAGGTGTGGCCTTGAGGCCCTGCAAGGCCTCGGCCCTCTTCAAGACAGATGGGATATTATCTATTGAAGCAGTGGTGACAGCGGCAATCAGGTCCTTGGCGAATCCGTATTCGGCCAACCGGTGTTCCATGCGATGCTGAAAGAAGGAGAGGAGCTGCTGTGCGGTTTCTTCCGTGCCTTTTGATATCTTGTCGCCGAAAAGCGAAAGGCTCTTGTGAATCAGCCCTTCCAACGAGCAGGAAACCCCCCGTGCCAACATGATCTGGATAATCCCTGCGGACTGCCGTCTAAGGGCATAAGGATCAGAGGCGCCGCTCGGGGTCAGGCCGATTCTAAAGCAGCCGCAGACGGAGTCCAGCTTGTCGGCCATGCTCAGCAGTGCACCGGCGGCTGTTGCAGGGATGGGGCCTCCGGCATAGGCCGGCAGATAATGCTCCTCAATTGCCCGGGCCACGGGCTCGGATTCCCCTGAGCGGGCTGCATAAATGCGTCCCATCACCCCCTGTAGCTTCGGAAATTCATTCACCATCCGGCTCGTCAGGTCCGATTTGCACAGCCGTGCTGCCCGCGATACAGTGGGTTTGAGCTCAGGGGATAGCTGCTCTGCGAGGTGCTCGGCCAGTTCTTGAACGCGCTCCACCTTTTCAAAGACTGTGCCGAGTTTGGCCTGAAACAACACGCCTTTGAGCCGGTCAACCATCTCATGCGGCGGCGTCTTTGCATCGGTTTCAAAGAAGAAGCGGGCATCCTCGAGCCTGGCCCTCAACACCCGCTCGTGTCCGGACCTTACCACGGCCATGTCTCGGGTGGGTGTATTGTTAACCGTAATAAAGTAGGGCAGCAACTGATGGTCCGAGCTTACCACGGCAAAGTATTTCTGGTGCTCGCGCATGGCTGTTATCAGGACCTCTTTTGGAAGCGCAAGAAATGACTCGTCAAAGGTCCCGGCAGATACGGCCGAGTACTCAATAAGATTGGTGACGGTGTCGAGCAGATCATCATCACGGATGACCTCGCCACCGAGCTTGCGGGCGGCCTCGGCTATTTCTTGTCGGATCATGTTCCTGCGTTCGGCAATATCCGCCACGACAAAGGCTGATCGCAGGGCCTCAACGTAGTCGGAAGGATTTCCAACGACAATAGACCTTGGATGCATAAAGCGATGCCCGGGGATGCGCCGGCCGCTTTTGATGTTTTCCAGCCTGAAAGGGATGATCCGGTCTCCCAACAGGGCCAGGATCGAATGAACAGGCCTGGCAAAGGTCAGGCCCAGATCCGACCAGCGCATAGACTTGGGGAAGGGGATGGCGGCAATGACTTCCGGGATGATGCCTTGAAGGAGCCTGAAGGATGCCTGTCCGCGCTCAAGCTTTTTGACACACACATAATCGCCCTTGGCCGTGGGCTTTACGCTCAGGCGCTTGATAGAGACCGCCTGGCTTTTTGCAAACCCTTCGGCTGCCTTTGAGGGCCGTCCTTCAGCGTCAAAGGCGACTGCCGCAGGGGGGCCCACGATCTCCCTTGTGACGGATGCCTGCCGTTCGGCCACATCCCGAACCATTATAGCCAGACGCCTCGGCGTTGCAAAGGTTTCTATAGCGCCATATTCGATGCGGGCCTTGGATAACCCCCGGCCCATCAGGCTCTCCATGGCCTCAAGGGCTGGTTCAATATAGCCGGCGGGTATTTCTTCGGTTGCGATTTCAACGAGTAGTGTCTTCATATTTTGTCAAGCGATCCTGTTTGCAATAGGTAAATCAGAGATCCCCTGGCGGCGCCAAGTCGTTTCCAGCTGATTCCTGATACCGGATGCCTGATGCCTGATATCTTGTGCGTGCATATAATGGTGAATGCTTTGATTATCCGGCATCCGGCATCGTGCATCTGGTTTTTGATTTACGATCTGCCGAGCAAGGGAAATCCCATGGCTCTTCTTTGTCCGAGATACGCCTCGCCGCAGGCGCGTGCAAGATTCCTGACACGGGCAATATATCCGGTCCTTTCGGTCACACTGATGGCGCCGCGGGCGTCCAGCAGATTGAACGTATGGGAGCACTTCAGGCAGTATTCATAAGCCGGAAGCACCAGGGAGGCGGCGATAATGCGCTTGCATTCGGCCTCGTACATGTCAAACAGGGCAAGCAGCATCTTAACGTCGGCCTTTTCAAAGTTGTAGGTGGACTGCTCTACTTCTTCCTGATGGTGCAAGTCTCCGTAAGTAACGGAATCGTTCCATTTCAGGTCGTACACATTGTCTACGGCCTGCAGATACATCGCAATCCTTTCAAGACCGTATGTGATTTCGACTGAGACTGGATGCAGTTCGATGCTCGCTGCAAGTTGAAAATAGGTAAATTGGGTAATTTCCATCCCGTCGAGCCACACCTCCCACCCGAGGCCGGATGCTCCGAGTGTAGGTGATTCCCAGTCATCTTCCACAAAGCGGATGTCGTGGGCCAGTGGGTCGAGCCCGATGGCTTTCAGGCTCTTCAGATACATGTCCTGGATCTCAAGAGGTGAAGGCTTTAGAATGACCTGGTACTGGTAGTAGTGTTGAAGCCGGTTGGGGTTCTCCCCGTAACGGCCGTCTGTGGGCCGGCGAGAAGGTTCCACGTAGGCCACCCGCCACGGTTCCGGTCCGAGCACCCTCAAAAGGGTATCCGGATGAAAGGTGCCGGCTCCGACTTCGATGTCGTAGGGTTGCTGAAGGATGCAACCGTTCCGTGCCCAAAAATTTTCCAGGGCCTGAATGAGCTTCTGGAAGGTCATCATGATGTTCTATCCACGATAGAGAGTGAACCAAAGTGAGCTAAAGTGCCTAAAGTGAGCTAAAGTTTAAAAAAATAAAGCCAGAAATGATGCCACCTGGCAGATACGTGCCAACTAGCCGGAATCAAAGGCGCTCTTTTGCGCAGACAGACTACACAGCAACCCTTCTTCAACTTTAGGCACTTTAGTTCATTTTAGCTCACTTTAGGCACTTGTTGTTCCCTGGTTACACTGAAACGCTCTGTTTGTAAAGGCTCAATGGGGCAATCCGGTATTGAGCTGCTTTAAAACCTTCAAGCTCTTTGTTTCTTTGCCCAGATGGTACGGTACGAATGCCTCAAGCATTCGGAGGCTCTCCTCGATTGCCTGCTCGGAGAACCTGAACCGATTGAGTTTTTCCAATGGCACGTTCAAGACGGAGCCGAGAAGCTTGATAGTTCCCTTGGAAAGACAAGGAAGTGCCCCTTTCTTAGGGGCACATTTTTCGCACAATATTCCCCCCCGCCTGATGTCGAATGAAACGGACGTGCGCTCGAACCGCTCAATGGGCATCCGGCAGATGTTGCAATGTGTAAAGCCGGGCGTAAAACCGCTTATGCTCATAAATCGAACCTGAAATGCGATGTGAAGGGCGTGCTCAGGCAGGCTTCCGCGGTTGAGCCGAACGAGCGTATGCTCAAGGAGCCTGTAAACAGAGACCTGCCTCTGGCCTTGCTCCATCCACACGTAAACCAACTCGCACCAGTAACTGGCATAGGCCGTCTTGGTGATATCTGTTCGGATCTGCTCAAAAGGATGGATCAGCGAGGCCTCCTGAAGTATCGGCAGCCCTCGGCCCCGGCCGTAGGACCACACCAGGTTCAAGACCGAAAAGAGTTCCAGAACACCTGCAAAACGCTTGATGCTCTTTTTCGCCCCTTTGGCTATGAGAGAAATTTTTCCTCGATTAAGGGTGAAGAAGGAGATGATCTTGTCATAGTCGCCGTGCTCGGTTGCGCGGAGCATAATGGCAGGGGAAGACAGATGTGACATAGGGATTAGATGTGGAGCAACATTGTTGCGATCTGGAAGTAGAAAAACACGCTCAGGATGTCGATAGAGGTGGTTACAAAGGGCCCGGTGGCAACAGCCGGATCAATGTTGATGCGGGCAAAGACCATTGGCATCAGAGAGCCCACCATGGCGGCGATCGTCATGGAGCTTATCACGGCAAGACCAACGGTAATGCCGAGCAGCCACAGGTCGTAGCGGAAGCCGGCCACTACCCCGAGCAGAAGCCCGTAAAAAAAGCCGAGGATAAACCCGATCGCCAGTTCCTTCAGCACGACCTCCCACATTTGCTTCAAATTCAGTCTGCCGGTCGCAAGGCCCCGAACGACGATCGTGGAAGACTGTGTTCCGATATTTCCGCCCATACCCATAATGATAGGTATGAAGGCCGCAAGGTATACAAGCTTGTTTATGCTGCTCTCAAAATAGCCGATGATAAAAAAAGCGATCACGCCTCCGATCCAGCTGGCCAGAAGCCAGGGGAGCCGGATCCGGGTACTTTTCAAGACCGACTGTGATTCGACCAGATCGTCACCGGCGCCTGCCATTTTCAGGATGTCCTCTGTTGCCTCCTGGCGGATGATATCAATGACATCGTCCACCGTGACGATTCCGACCAGCTTGTTGTTCTCGTCTACTACAGGCACTGCGAGGATATTGTAACGGGCAACGATTTTGGCCACCTCTTCCTGGTCCATGTTGGTCTGTACGCTCACAACGTCCGTGGCCATGATCGATCTCAGCTTGGCTTCAGGGGGCACAACAACCAATTGCCGCAAGGAGATGACGCCTACCAGATGCTCATGATCGTCGACCACATACAGATAAAAGGGCATCTCCACATCGACATACTCCTTCTGCAACGCCTTGATGGCCTCTCTTGCCGTGGTCTCCTCCCTTAAGGCTATAAAGTCCGGGACCATGATGCCGCCAGCGGTTTCAGCATCGTACCTCAGCAGGTCTTCTACCTCTTCAGAGTCCTCCTTTGTCATGAGATCGAGCAGGGCCTTGGCCCGCTCATCAGAGAGTTTGCCGAGCAGGTCGGCCACATCATCGGTCGGCATCTGTTCCAGGATCTCTGCGATCTTTTCGGCCTGCATGTCTTCGATCAGCTCAAGGAGTATTTTTTCTTCCAATTCACTGAAGAGCATGGCCTTTTGTTCGAGACTATCCATGAGGTCAAAAATGGCTTCCTGCTCGCGGGCCGTAAGAAACCCGAAGACTTCGGCCAGGTCTGCGGCGTGGGTCCTGCTCGCGATCTTGTGAAGATGGACCGTGGCGCCCCTCCTGATGAGTCTCTTGATGGTGTCTTGCAGAATTTTGGTACGGTCAACGGACATAATGGCGTCTTACCTAGTTTCCATCCATAAATGGCCCTTTTTCGCAATCTCGGCGTCAATCTGCGGGATCGCTTGTGCGACGTACCAATG
>JABXJW010000055.1 GCA_013375395.1 Desulfobacterales bacterium | reverse complement strand
GCGCAGAACGCGCCCTGGAGCACTTCGATCGCGTCGTAAAGCTCACTCGGGGCGAGAAGGCTTCGCCTTATGTATCACTGGCGTCCTGTGTGGCAGTTCGCAAACAAGACTACAAAATGTTTAAAGATCTCTTGCATAAGGCCCTTGCCGTTGATCCGGACGCTGTGCCCGAATGGCGGCTTGCCAACATATTGGCACAGGAAAAAGCAAAGTGGCTGCTGGATCACAGCACGGAACTTTTTCTCGATTACGAGGAGACAAAGCCGTGAAAGCAGTCATCCTTTCGGTATGTATTTACGTGCTTGCGCTGGGAGCAACCCCCACATTCTCTCAAGTCATCAAGCTCGGCACGGTCGCGCCTGAAGGCTCCCCCTGGCATGAAACGCTGTTGGAATTAGCCCAAAAGTGGAAAGAGCTGAGCAATGGCAGGGTTACGCTTAGAATCTATGCAGGGGGTGTGGCCGGGGACGAAAAGGACATGTTGCGCAAGGTCCGCATTGGGCAATTGCACGCCACGGCACTTACGAGCGTAATGCTTATCGATATTATTCCAGACATTGAGGCCATCTCATTCCCAATGTTGGTGAACACTGACGGAGAATTTGATTGTGTCATAGAAAAGCTGGGTCCTGAATTCGAAGCCCGCTTGGCCAAGAAGGGATTCAAGGTTCTTACCTGGAGCATGGCTGGTTGGTCCCACTTTTTTACAAAGGAACCGGTCATTACACCTGATGATATGAAGAAGCGGAAACTCTTCTTTTGGGGCTCGGATACGACCTATGTGGAACTGCTGAAGAGATCGGGATTCAATCCTGTCCCTCTGGCGATCAGCGACTTGCTCCCATCGCTGCAAACCGGCATGGTGGACTCGTTTGTCGCACCGCCGACAGCGGCGTTGTCTTTCCAATGGTTTGCATTGGCGCCCAATATGACGGGCCTTCGCTGGCAGCCGCTCCCGGGAACAACGGTGGTATCAATGAAGAAATGGAATGCGATACCTTCGGATCTACGACCGTTACTTGAAGACGCCGCCCGCAAGGCCGGGTCTCATTTGCAAAAGCGAATTCGCAAATTAGAGCAGGACGCGATTGTAGCTATGAAGGACCACGGGCTTACCGTTCATTCAGTTCCCCCTGAGGCTGAGAAAAAATGGAGGACTATTGTTTGGGAAAAAGGCCTTCCTGCCTTTGTGGGGAAGCGCTTTTCTAAAGAAATGCTCGATACCGTTCTTAAGATACTGGATGAATACCGAGAAAGCTCAAAGCTGAAAGCTCAAAGCTCAAAACGGCCCTGATCCTGGTCTCGGCCACGGCCACCGTTACTTTTTTGTAAGTCGCGATTCCAATCCCCGCTTCATTGAAAGATGATGGTCACGAGATTGCTTCGCTCCGCTCGCAATGACATGTTTTTCGGCTTTTTACGAAGCCGTCAAAGCTGAAAGGTTGAAGAATGCTTAAGTCCTTATTTAGCTTTGAACTTTTACCTTTACCGTATTTTTAAATGAAACGTGATCCGGACAGCGTGGCTCCATCAGCGAGTATCTTCGGTCGCCTGGCCTGGTGGGCAGGCCGGACCGAGGATGCCGTCCTGGCCGTAGCGCTCTTGCTCATGGCGTTGATCCCGGTTGTGGAATTGGTTGGGCGTACTTGGTTCAGTGCAGGTATTGCCGGTGCAACAGAATATCTCCGGCACCTCACACTGTGGATCGGGTTTCTTGGCGCCATGCTCGCCACGCGGGAAGGCAAACACCTTAAGATCGCGGCAGCCGTGGACTGGCTTCCGCCTCGCGCCGGCCGTATCGTAGATTGTCTGGGGGCCTTCATATCGGCTGTTGTTTGTACAGCATTGTTTGGCGCCAGCCTGGAATTGGTCGTAGCCGAAGCGCCCGCATTGCCCATTTGGACGGTCAAGATCATACCCGAGTTCATAGATAGCTGGCTCGATCCTTTTGGCTTGTTTGAAGGCGGCGGATTGACAACCATCGGAGGGTGGATTCCGATCTGGGTTGCTGAAGCCGTTATGCCCTTTGGATTTGCCGTCATGGCCGTTCGTTTCGTTCTCCTTGTCTCGAAGCGCACTTGGGTTAGAACGCTTGTTGGACTCTGTCTTCCGGCAATGGTTCTGTTGCCGATCCTTTCTGCTGCCTCCGCTTCACAACTTGTTCTGCCTGGGCTGGTATTGCTGGTAGTGGCGGCAGTTCTGGGCACGCCTGTCTTCATCTTGCTGGGCGGGGCGGCCCTTTTGCTTTTCTGGGGTGACGGTGTAACGGTCGCCGCCATCCCTGCCGAGATGTATCGTATAGTGGCATCACCGATCTTTCCGACCATACCGCTGTTTACGCTTGCCGGCTTCATTCTTTCTGAGGCAGAACATGCCAGCGAACGTCTGGTTGGCGTCTTTAAGGCGGTGTTTGGATGGATTCCGGGTGGACTGGCGGTTGCTGCAACACTACTGTGTGCCTTCTTTACGACATTTACGGGAGCATCCGGTGTGACCATTCTTGCCCTGGGCGGGCTTCTTTTACCCATGCTCTTGAAGGGCGGTTTCAAAAAAAGTTTTTCCATAGGACTACTGACCTCAACAGGTAGTCTGGGTTTGCTGCTGCCCCCGAGCCTCGTTGTTATCCTGTATGGCATCATCGCACACGTGCCGATTATTGATCTGTTCAAGGCCGGACTGATACCTGGGTGCTTGCTGATTGCCCCTGTTTGTCTGGCTTGCATGTGGCAAGGGTTTAAGACCGGCACCGGCCGGGGCCGGTTTCTCCCCAAGGAAGCCGCCTCTGCGATTTGGATCGCTAAATGGGAAGTGATCATGCCGATTCTTGTGCTTGGGCTTATTTTCGGCGGATTCTGCACCTTGGTAGAAGCCTCTGCCGTCCTGGTGGTCTATGCGTTGACAGCGGAGACCTTTATTTATCGCAATCTGAGCCTGCAAGTAATCGCAACCATGCTCGTCAAATGTGCCGTCCTGGTGGGGGGCGTGCTCATTATTCTAGGCACGGCCATGGGACTGACGAGCTATCTTGTTGACGCACAGGTTCCGATGCATGTCGCCGCTTGGGTAACAAAACACTTTCAGACCAAGTGGTTATTCCTTTTGGCGTTAAACGGGGGGCTGATCATTGTCGGATGCTTGATGGATATCTATTCCGCGCTGATCGTGGTAGTGCCTCTGATATTACCCATGGCCGAGCCGTTCGGTATTCATCACGCCCACCTAGGAATTATTTTTCTGGCCAATCTTCAGTTGGGCTACCTCACACCGCCGGTCGGCATGAACCTGTTCCTCGCTTCCTTTCGTTTCGAAAGGCCGCTTGCCACTGTTTCACGCGATGCCTTACTGTTTTTTTTCATGATGGCCGCAGTCGTGCTTCTCATCACATATGTTCCCTGGATGACCGTAGGTGTGCTGGAATTATTGAAGTAACTCGCAGAGGAGTGCCGTTTCCAATGGTTTGAGAAAAATGGAAAGGAATATAAGAATCGGCACATCAGGGTGGAACTATCCGCACTGGAAGGAGCTGTTCTATCCTGTGAATTGCCCTAAATCGAGATGGCTGGAATACTACGCCGAACACTTTGACACAGTGGAGCTGAATGCCACATTCTACCGGCTTCCCAAACCGAAGACCTTTGAGAACTGGAGGCGCAGGACTCCTGATCATTTCCTTTGGGCGGTAAAAGCAAACAAGTATATAACCCATACAAAGCGCCTAAAAGAACCAAAAGAGCCTCTGAGGAGATTATATACGGCTGCGTCCGGCCTGGAAGAAAAATTGGGGCCCATACTCTTTCAATTGCCCCCCAGTCTTGCCTTTGATGAAGAAAAATTTGAGGATTTTTGCCGGTCTTTGAACCTGTCTCAACGCCATGCCCTGGAGGTCCGACATCCTTCATGGATCAGTGATCGGCTTTTTGCCATCCTGAAAAAGTACAACATCGCCTTTTGTATCGCAGATACCGCAGGCCGCTTCCCTTACCACGAAGTGGTCACCTCTGATTTTATCTACATCCGCCTCCACGGCTCAAAGAAGCTTTATGCCTCTGAGTATTCAGACGAAGAGATCCAGGGCTGGGCAGACAAGATTAGAAAATGGGGAAAGCCGGCATGCATTTATTTTGACAATGATTTTGAGGGATATGCGGTAAAGAATGCCAAACGGCTGAAGGAGATCCTTGCTCTTTTTTGAAAACGAAGTGCCGGGCTGCCCTTTTGTGGTGCATCCCCGCCCTTCCGGGCGGAGTCAAGGGGAACACGCCGGTCAGGTCATCCATTTCTGATCGGATTGCGTGGCATAGTCAAGCACGTCCACGACTGTTTTGAGCAACAGGAACAAATAGCCGATGTCGTCATCTCTCATGGCAACAAGCTGTTTTTCTTCTTCTTCTTTTTCTTCTTCGGGAATGTCCATGAGGACTTCCAGCACATACTTCATGACATAGGGCTGTCCGGCAAGCTGAACCTTGGCAATCCTGTTGAGGAATCTGTCGTCAACCCCTTCCAAGTTTGCCACAAGGTCCTCGTTTGAATCATAATACTTGATGATCTCCTCAGCAGAGATCTTCCTGATCTCCTTTGTGGTATTTTTTTCAAACATTCGATAGACGACAAAGAGCATATAAGTAGCAAACTCCCTGAGTTGTTGATCCGAATCCTCCAAAAACTCCACCACAAAAGCCACAAGCTCCGGTTGCTTTCCGCAAAATTTCGTCATTTCTGCACTGGAAAGATCCGGTGAAAAACCGGCAACTTCCTGCCAGGTCTCCTCAACCAATTCTTCTGATATGACATTCATACACTCCCCCACTTATTCGATACATTTACAGAACATGCGCTTTTGCCCAATCTCTCTGTCAGGCTCAGATTTTGCATGCGATCCTGATGATCTCATGGCTATGCAAAAATAGCAGATACCTTTCCACCTGCCAAGATCATTTTGTCGAGACCCTATTTGCGCTCCAAAAGGCCCAGGAAAAAGGCCGTAACCGTTGACAACCTATAGTTTGTGGGCTAATAATATTGATTTGTTATAAAATCACCTTATCCTTCGAGCTTGTTTCGCAAAAATCCCCCGACTACTGGAGGCCAAATGAATCAGGAAATGGAATACGGTGCGTCTCTCAAAGGACACTTTCTGATTGCAATGCCCAGCCTTGCGGATCCCAATTTCTCGCAAACAGTGAGCTATATGTGCGAACACACCTCTGAAGGGGCCGTCGGTCTGGTCATCAACCGCGTCCATCCGGAATTAACCATGGGGGCTGTGTTTAAGGAATTGGTCATGGAGTCTGTGCCTGAGGTTGACCGCCTCCCTATTCATCTGGGCGGGCCGGTACATACCGGACAAATCTTCATACTGCACGGACCTCCATTTGGTTGGGAAGCCTGCCGCCCGCTGACCAATTCGCTTGCCTTGAGCAATTCAAAGGATATTATGGAAATGCTTGCCAAGGGGAAAGGGCCTGATTGCTTCATTTTCAGCCTTGGCTGCGCAGGCTGGGGCCCAGGCCAACTGGAATCCGAGATAAAGGCCAATACATGGCTGACCTGCGCTGCCAGTGAAACCATCCTCTTTGAGACCTCTGTTGAAAAGCGCTGGGAAGAGGGCGTCAAGCTCATTGGAATCGACCCAAGACATCTCACCGATGCAGCAGGCCATGCTTGAGATGGTTACAGCCCTATAGAGCGCTGAAAGGCAGCTCCCAGCATTCACTTATGCCTGATCAAGCATTTTGGCTCGGATAACCCTGAATGTCCAGATTGGTAAGCCCTGCCTCTTTTGCCCACCTCACTGCTTCATCGTATTCATCAAATGTTATTCTTCGTGATATTTCAGAATAGTCGAAGGCTTTGTAGGTCGGCGTGTACTGTGACATGAGGTTTAAATAGGTATCCTTAGGGAGATTTTCAGCGATCCATTCGACTGCCTTCTTTGTTCCGGCGACCCTGCCGGGCATGACAAGATGGCGTATGATCAACCCCCTGCGTATGATTCCGTCGCCGGCCGGTCTTGCCACCCCTACCTGGTGATTCATTTCGAGAAGAGCCGATTGTGTAATTTGCGGATAGGTTTCTGCAAGAGATGAGTATTTTGCTGCCATCTTACCATCTGAATATTTGAAATCCGGCAAATAGATATCGATAATGCCATCCAGTTTTGTCAACATTTCCAATTGCTCCCATCCGCATGTGTTATAAACAAGAGGAAGCCTCAGTCCCTTGCCGGCAGCAATGTCTGCGGCAAGAACAATATGGGGGGAATAGTGGGTTGGTGTAACCAGGTTTATGTTGTGACATCCAGTTTTCTGAAGATTGAGCATCATTTCCGCCAGGTCTTCAATACTTCGTGATTTGCCCATACCCCCTTGGCTGATCTCCCAGTTAATGCAAAAGACACATCTAAGCGAGCAATTGGTGAAAAATATCGTCCCCGAGCCCCGCTTTCCCACGAGACCTTTTTCTTCTCCGAAGTGGGGGTGATATGCCGAGACTTCGAGTTGTGATGAAGCATGGCAGAAACCTTCATCTCCGGCAAGGCGGTTGGTTCCGCACTCCCTGGGGCACAGCTCGCAGCTTTCCATTATTTTCCAGAGTTCTTCACCCCGTCTTTTCAATTCACCGCTCCTATGCAATTTTACGTATGCAGGTTCAAAATCAGGATTGATTGAAGATCTGCCTCTGCAGCCGCCCCACAATAAAACAAAAGGAGTGGTGGGCATCCATGACATTGCGAGATAAATGCATCTCTTGATGAACTGTCTTCTTTCCAATCTTTGCACCGTGATATCCTCCCGGATTCTTACTGTGGAAAGCCGGAGCACCGCCTGAATCAAGGCCTAAGGCGGGAATTTAGGACGTCACTGCGTCCTGTTTTTTTATAGCACCAAACAAAAAGAATATCAAAATTTCGCGCCCCCCCAATTTTTTCCGGTCTCGTAAGAAGTCCAAATTAGACGGCAAAGTAATCCGCCGAAGGCGGACCAAATTCAAGGCGCGCACCTCTTTTCAAGCCGCTAGGCGCAATCCTGAGGAATGAGGCGTACTTATGGTACGCCGCAGTGATTTACCCTGTTAAATCGGCTCCGCCGTCTCGCATAGCGAGAATTTAACGGGGCAGGGGATGCAGCGCAACGCAGAAGTTGGACTTTTTACGAAACCGTCAATTTTCCCTTGAAAATGTTTGACCTATAATGCATTCTCTGAGCAGTTTTTCCTCAAACTTGATAAGACGGTATCGCGGAAAGGAGGAAACATATGTTCAAGAAATTGAGTTGGACGGTTCTTTTGCTATCTCTATCCATTCAGATTACCGGATGTCAGAGTGCGGCTTTTCTGGCAGGGGGCGCAGCAGGAGCAGGCGGGGTCATGTATGTTCGAGGCAAGTTGCAGGAAAAACTCGCTGCACCTGTTCCCAAGGTGCACCAGGCAACGATTGCAGCACTCAAGGAGCTGGAACTTCCCGTGGAAAAGGACAAAAAGGACAAGCTGACGGCAAAAATCGAATCGCAATTCGCCGATGGGAAACCGATTTGGATTGATATCCATTCCATTGCAAAATCGTCAACCAAGATTACAATACGTGTCGGAACCTTTGGGGATGAGTTGAGGTCGAACAGGCTTCTGGATACGATTCGCAGTCATATTTGACAGCCGAATGATTTGACCTGCGCCCGCATTTTGCCCTAAGCAGGTGCTCATGGCCTCTTGGGAAGTAGCCGAAACAACTATTTCTTATAGCCTATGTGGTCGGGTTTCTGAAAGGCAAAAGTGCCATTCGATTGAATCGAGACAAAAGGTTCGCAAATACATTGGTGATCAGGAAAAAGCAGACAAAGAACAAGTAGGGTTTGATTTCGAATAGACCTATGGCCCATTTCAGGGGCCCTCCCCAGGCTACCAGTTCTACCGGTGATCCTGGGTGGTTATATTCATGGTAATAATTTAGCCTTTTGAAAGGATGGCGGCTTTAACGGCGATCAAATTTTAATTCGTGTAAAACTCGCCCAAGTGAGCGTAAAGAAAGAACAGCTTATCCCTCCTAAACAAGGCAGCCAAGGTCGGCACTTTGTCCAGCGCTGAAGAGACGCCCAGCACCTGACTGTTCTTTCTTAACGCTCACTAATACGCTCAGACAGTTATACAAATTGAAATTTAACCGCCGTTTCAGCCTGTTTCATTCTGTTTCTTTCATAAGGCTAAAATGATACTATTCATGGGGTTCGCGCTTTAATGAGCGGCACATTTCAGGATGGGCGTCTTTATTGACAAGCCCCCCAAGTGAAATTACAGCTTAGTCGCGGCCCGCGGCAGGCAACCAGAGATAGTAAAAACCGGTGCGCAGAGAGGTCATGGAGTCCGGCAGACCCAAATCGATGAGGGACAATCCGTTGCTGCCGTACTGAGTTGTGAAGGTGTTGTAGATGTTATCGTCCGGGTATTCGGTGCGTCGGTAGACTACGACTTTGGTGTCTTCCGGTAGTCCAGCCAGCTTCTTGGCCTGCAAGACAGCGTCGCTTAAGTATCCGATTTTATCCACAAGCCCCAGTTGCAGGGCCTCCTCGGCGAGATAGACGCGAGCGGTGAAGATATCGGCCAGGGCCTTTTGATCGAGTTTGCGGTGCTTTGCCACGAGCTTTACGAATCTGCCACCCTGCTCGTCGATCAGGCCCTGGAGAATTTTTTGTTCCTCTTCGGTGGTCTGACGGAAGGGAGAGCCCATGTCCTTGTTTCTCCCGGACTTGTTCACCTTTATGTCCAAGCCGATTTTTTCCATAACTCCGGTCACTTTGGGCCGAATGAAGATGGCGCCTATGGAGCCCGTCACCGTGGTGGGGTGGGCCAGGATAAAATCGGCCGGAAGGGAGACATAATAGCCGCCTGATGCGGCTACATCCATCATGGCAACGATCACCTTGGCGCCCGTCCTTTTCTTGAAGGCCATGATTTCGTGATACAGGACATCGCTTGCGGTGGTCGGGCCGCCGGGCGAGTCGATCTTCAAGAGAACCGCTCTGACTTCTTCGTCTTTTTCGGCCAGCCTGAGCTGTGAGACGATCTCCTGGACCATACTCGGCTTGTCGCAAGGGAACCCCTTTTGGGGAGCGTCCGAGATGACCCCTCTTATGGGGATGACCAGAACCTTTCCCTTTTCCGTGCCATGGAGCGTGAATTCCTGAAGCGGGATCGTGGCATCGGGAAAAAGCCTTATCTTGGGGGCCGCGCAACCGGTTACAAGAAGCGCAGTGACGGCGAAGATCATAAAAAGATTTGTTCGCATAATCATACCTCCGGGATTTTTTTGTAGATAGTCCTAAGATGTTTCGTTTTGTTGTTTCCCTTCACCGACCGTGAAGACCATCATCCCAAATAGGGCCTTTCAGCTTATCTCAAAGACTTGCCCTGTTGGGCTATGCGGTTTGTCTGATGAAGTCAACCGCATTTCTAAATAGCCTGATCCCAACCGTTGGCTCGGGCTTGATCGGCTGGCCCTTTCGCTTCATGAGCTCTTTTGTGCGGGTCCAGTCGGGATGGTTCGTCCAGTGGTTGAAGGCCTCCGGATGTGGCATCAGGCCGAAGATGCGGCCTGTGGGATCGCATATGCCGGCGATGTCATGTGCCGAGCCGTTGGGATTGTAAGGGGGTTGTCCCCGGGCGGCATCCCCGGCGGGTGTTGCATATTGCAGTACCACCTGATCGTGATCGATCAGCCGCCTTATCACCTCGGGAGGGGCATAGAATTTGCCTTCACCGTGCCGTATGGGAAGCTCCAGTTGCCTTATCCCCTTGGTGAAGACACAGGGCGAGTCGGAGTTTGCCGAGAGGGGGACCCAGTCATCCCTGAAATTGCCGCAATCGTTGAAGGTAAGGGCCACCTGCCGTGTCTTGTAATCTCCGTCAAAGCCGGGAAGAAATCCCAGGTTCACAAGGGCCTGGAAGCCGTTGCAGATTCCCAGGATGAGTTTTCCTTCCTTTATGAACCGGTCGAGGGCCTGGCCGATGTTATACTTGAGGCGCATGGCTTCCAGCACACCGGCCCCGTGGTCGTCGCCCCAACTGAAGCCCCCGTCAAACACAAGGATGTCGTAGTCTGCAAGCGACACTTCTTCAGAGATAAGGGCATTGATGTGAACACGTGCAGCCACTGCCCCGGCAAGCTCAAAGGCATAGGCAGTCTCAAAGTCGCAGTTCAGCCCATAGCCGGTAAGTACCAGAGCATTAACCCTTTTTGTGTTGATTTTACTTTGTGTCACACAAGCCCTTTAAATCGGCGTTGCCAGGCCGCCTTGAGTTCTGCGACCGGCACACGGATAATGGGACTGCCTTTAAGGCCATTGATCACAAGCTCAGGCTCGTCTGAAACGGTCCCGATGCAGGCATGGGATATGTCATTCATAATGGATTCAAACGATGAGCGATGCTTGGGATCGATAGTCACGATAAACCGCCCTGGGGTCTCCGAATAGAGGATGACATGGTCTTTTTCTGCCTCCACTCGGGCCGCCTTGGCAAGGTCAATATCCATGCCAAGCCCCCCACCCATGGCCACCAGGGCCAGGTGAACTCCAAGGCCACCACGGTAAACGCCGTGGCATGATGCGACAAGCTCCTCGGCAATGGCCCGGCTTACCGCTCGATAGCTTTTCATGCACAACTCCGGCTCAAGCTTGGGTACATTGAGCCCGACATAGCCGAAGTGTTCATAGTATTCGGATGAGCCAAGCTCATCTTTGGTTTCACCCACCACATAGACAAGGTCTCCTGCCACCTTGCAGTCCATGGTGACGCACCTGGCAATGTCTTCAACAACACTAGTGCAGGTAAACTGAAGTGTTGGCAGAGCGGAAACCTTATGGGTCACCCCGTATCGCCCCTTGAGATGTCCGTCCACGTACATGCTGTCTTTTCCTGAAAGCAGGGGAAGCTCATATGCCCGGCAGATATCCCGCAGGGCCCAGTTCGCCCTGACCAGTTGCGCGGCCTTGTATTTGCCGTCAGGGTTGTGCCTTGGGTCGTACTGTACTGATGGCCAGCAAAAGTTGTCCACTCCACCGATCCTGTCAGGATCACCGCTCACGGCCACCACACGGCGCACCGCTTCATCAATGACACAGGCGACCATATGGTAGGTGTCGATCTGAGAATAGTTGGGCAGCACTGCCTGGGCTGCGGCCAGCCCCTGTGGGCAGTCTAGCAAAGGACGGATCACGACCGCATCGCTGTTTACATCGCGTTCTTTTCCGACAAGGGGCTTGATTACG
The DNA here is from genome assembly GCA_013375395.1 of Desulfobacterales bacterium. GTDB lineage: Bacteria > Desulfobacterota > Desulfobacteria > Desulfobacterales. Next base: position 6,870 of record JABXJW010000055.1, on the reverse strand, counting down.
CTCGTCCCCTGCACTTCATGGTCGTACTGCCGGATAACCCATTCCTTTGAGCAGATGTTGGGCCGGGAGAGCATGTCAAGGAGCAAGCCTGATGCATCCTCGGGCTCGGCAAGCACGGGCTCAAAGAGTCCCCGCATCTCGGGTGGGGTCCACTCGGCTTCAAAGGTCCACTGTGGAAACTGCGACGTGAGCAAATCGAGATCAATATATGCGCATGTCTTGCCGTCATAGGCAATGTGGAGTTTTCCGGTGTCCGTGTAGCGACCAATGACCGTGCTTTCAACCGCGTGCTTTGCCGAAAGGGCCATAAAACGCTCATGGTCCTCGGGTTTGACGGCGACCGTCATCCGCTCCTGAGATTCGGAAACCCAGATTTCCCATTGATCAAGCCCCTCGTATTTCAGGGGGACCTTTTCCAGTTCAACGATACACCCGTTGCTGAAGCAAGCCGATTCTCCGATGGATGATGACAGCCCGCCACCGCCATTGTCCGTTATAAAGGCGATGAGCCCTTCATCCCGGGCCTCCAGGAGAAAATCGTGCATCTTTTTCTGTGTGTAAGGGTCTCCGATCTGCACGTGCCCAGCAGGGGTTTCGGCCGAAAAACCTTCTGATGCCGCAGTCACACCGTGGATGCCGTCTTTTCCTACGCGCCCCCCGCACATGACGATCAGGTCGCCGGCGGAAGTGGTTTTTTCCTCGCAGGGCGCTCCTTTCATAACAGATGGCATGAGGCCGACGGCAGTGACAAAGACCAGGCACTTTCCAAGGTACCCATCGTGAAACCAGACCTGCCCGTAAGGGGTGGGAATGCCGCTCTTGTTGCCCCCGTCCCTCACCCCTTCGATGACGCCGTCAAGCAGCCGCTTGGGGTGAAGGTGGGGCTTCAACTCTCCTCGATAGTCTCGATGCCCCACACAGTAACCGTACATGCCCATGACGAGTTTGGAGCCCTTGCCGGTGCCCATTGGGTCTCTATACACTCCGACTATGCCGGTGATGGCCCCGCCATAGGCTTCCATATTAGATGGGGAGTTGTGGGTCTCGCCTGTAATGACGTAGTAATAGTCCTCATTCAGCCGAGCCACACCCGCATTGTCCCATAGGACCGAGACAACCCATGGCTTTTTTTCCTTGATGGCCAGGGTGGGCGCTTCGATACAGGTGTCAAAGAGATTGTCCACCGCCTGGGTCTTGCCTGTGGCAAGGTCGCGATAAAGGAACAGGCCCTTGAATGTATTGTGGTTGCAGTGATCGCTCCTGGCCTGTGATATGTATTCCAGCTCCACGTCTGTAGGCTCGGAGAGCTGCACTACTCGCCGCCGGGCAAGCACATCATCTCTTAGGAAGTAGGCACGAATCGTGGGGATATCATTCGGGTCCAAGGCCAGGTTTCGCTCATTGCTGATGCGCACCAATGCCTCGTCGCTGTCAATTGGGATGGTAGTGACCGTGGGTTTGTGGTCGAGCCTTACCTTGGGTATGATAATCCCCACGCCCGCTTCGGGGTCCCACTCCTTTTGCGAAAAGACCTTCCATTGCTGGATAGTGTCATTTGCGAGCAGCTCACGGGCGACCCTGTCTGCATCCTCAAAAGAGAGGTTTCCGCCCTTCAGGCAATACCTCTTTGAGGTGTATATCCCCTCGTATGGTTTTACCTGGATTCGAAGAAGGTCTTCTGCGGCCTCAATTGCCGTGCTCCCGGGGTTGTCCCGCACCCCGGGCCGGTATCCGACCCAAAGGATCCAGTCAAAATCGATATCAAGAGGTTTGTAAGAAGAAACTTGCGTGACAGGGTTGGTGAAAATTTCCTTTTGGACGGCTTCAAGCTGGTTTTCGCTGAGATCAACATCGATGGTCAGTATGCTTGCCGTGCGGACCGACTCGATGTCGAAGCCAAAATAGTCGTTCGCCTTCCTGCAAACGGCAGCCCCTTCGGCATCAAAAAGCTCTGGTTTTAAAGTGACTTCAAGACGGGCAGGCATGAAGGACGTCTATCAGAATTCCGATTGGGTGTCAAAAAGGCTTAGGACTATCAGCAGAAAAGCGCAAAGCACGTTCTGCACGATGTCCCCTCTGTAGTCCTTGAAGGCCTGAAATTTTCTCTTGCTTCACAACATGCCGACCATGCGGCGATAATCAAGGAGTTTCACTCTGATCTCCTCAACGGCCGAAAGGCGGGCCGAGAGATCTGAGACCGTCTGAGATACTTCAACCTCGTTTTGGTCCTTTAGCGCCGCCGCTCTATTCAATGCATCTCTGATGGCCACCAGGGCAAAGTCTATCTTGTCATTGAGGCTTTTTCGAAAACTTCTCGTGGTCTCTTCTGTTCGCCGGATCAGGTCATAGCGAACCCGGCCACAGTGCCTTTCAAAGATTTCCCGAGCCATGGCACGTATGCGTTTGAGTATGACACCCTTGGTGACAAAGGTAGGCAAAGCAAAACGAATCCCCAACTGAATCAGGGCGGTAGCATCCGGATCATCGCGCAAGAAGAAATAGAAGTCGCTTTTGCTGGTCAGTTTCTCCACCGTGGTGAAAGGTTTCAATTCCACTTCGAAAATGTCGGATGCAAGGCGGACAATGCTTTCGATGGTTTCGTTGGTGCGATTTGCCAGATCGATATAGATACTTTCCAGGACCCCGGCTATTTTTTCTGATTCTTTGTTCCTGAATGTGGAAAAGGTACCTAGAATCTCTGCAAAAACAAAGCCTTCCATCTCTTTCTCAAGTTCACGGCTGCTAACGCTCCTTACAACTTTTTCTTGAAATACGTTTTCTACGTCGGCAATCAAAATGGGTATTTTGGCTTTTTTCAGCACATATAGGTCGTCATCGAGCATTTTATGCAGATTCTTGATCTGACCCTCCAAGATATATGCTTTCTCAGCCCGCCCTTTCCGAGTCGCTTGAGCATAGCTGTCGAACTTAGCGATTTTTGTGTTGAGTTCATCAAGGGAGAGTTTTGCAGCCTCCTGTTCAAGTTTGTACGCCACAGACTCGTCCGCTACGTGCCGTAAGAGGGGCGAAATGATACCATCAAGGAAGACTTTCCCTTTCTCGTGGTGCAGGAAGTCTCTCAGATGCTTTTCGAAAGCCGACAACCGCGAACGGTCGAGTTTCTCGGTGTCTTTGTTGAGCTTTCCATCAAAGGCCAACTTGGCCGATAATGGCCAGAGCTCAACCGGTCTACGCAGGTTTTGGGTAAGAATGTCCCCGGTAAAGGCAACAGCCTCGCCCAGGTCTTTCTCATCCACCGTATCGATCTTGTTCAATACAAAAAACAGCTTGTCTACATAGGCTCGGACATCCTTCAGGAACTCGTGTTCTGACTGGCCCAATGGTGGGTCAGCCGTCACAACAAAAACTCCCGCATCCACGTAAGGGAGATAAGCATAGGCTACGTCAGTGTTATGTCTAAAAACCGATCCTACTCCAGGAGTGTCGATGATGCGGACCCCTTCTTTCAGGTAATCACTCGGGTAGAAAGCTTCTACATATTTGACGCTTCTCTTGTTCTGTGGGTTCCCCTTCTCGGTGACAAAACCGCCGATATCTGAAAGTGAAATCTCCTCTTTCCTATTATCGACATAGTGGACTACGCCTTTTGCCTTCTCGCCAAACCGCAATATGGTGACAATGGAGGTCAACGGGACAATGGCAGTTGGCACGATCTCAGCCCCCAACAGGGCATTGATAAAAGTTGACTTACCTCTTTTGAATTGGCCCATGATGACCATGTTGAACTCCTGGTTTAGTATCTTCTCCTTGAGTTCCACAAGCCTCTGTAGCCCGCCTCTTAAGCTCTCGTGGGAGAGTCTGTCGACAGTCTCCAAGAGACCGTCTCTGATAGAAGCATAGTCAGCAGACACGTTAGCACCTCCCCAAAATAAAAAACCCCTACCTAGGGCCTCAAGCCCAAAGTAGAGGTCATCAGCCTAGAGTTCCTCAACAGCCCTAGGCACTTGTGGCTGACCTCATAGCCCACATATGTACTTTTGCACATAAAGCATTTTTGGACAATCTGTCAAGGCCAAAGTCACGCCCTGAATCTTCATCGAATGTGTAAGAAAGCACCGTCACATACGCGGCAAGGTTCGAGGCGTGACACGTATGACAAGTGTTCTACACCGAATAGCATACACGTGGAAAACAAAAAAACTCTGCCTTGTATGTTGAATGCGAAGCCAATTTAACCGGGGCGGCTAAAGAAAGATTGGCTTTGATATCAAGGAACCAAGTGCTAAATATGGCAGGAGCAGGCTCGGTCGACGGCAAACTGCGTTTGCCTCCAGCCTCGTTCCTGATCCGCGGCCCGTTCGAAGTCAGAGAATAGCCGGAATTGCAATTTCGGCACGGATGGGGTAGCCTATATAATCTAAAACATCCGTAGAAAGGAGCCACAGATGGAATTTGTCCTACCACTAGACAAGATGACGACGTCAGACAAGCTCGCTGCAATGGAGCGATTGTGGGAAGACCTCTGTCGAAATCCTGAATCTGTCCCCTCACCTCTTTGGCACGGGGACGTCCTGTCGGCCAGGGAACAACGAGTTAGGGAAGGCAGGGCCGAATTTGCCACCTTCGATGCAGCCAAGGACAGGATCAGGAAGTCCACCAAATGAGAATCGAGATCCTTGACGAAGCTGAGAAAGATCTCGTCGAAGGATTTGCATTCTACGAGCGGCAGTCGAACGGACTGGGAGACTACTTCCTCGATTCCATCTTCTCAGACGTTGAATCACTCCATCTCTATGCTGGGATTCACGGGCTGCACTTCGGCTATCACCGACTCCTGGCCAAACGATTCCCCTTTGCTATCTACTATCGGGTTCAGAACAACGTTGTTCGAGTCTATGCAATACTGGATTGCCGCCGGAATCCCGCATGGGTTCGTCATCGACTCGCATGATCTTCGAACCTTTCGTTACAGTCGATTCTCAAAACCAGCCCACTCTACCCAAAAACACCCCATCATCCTGAAAATTATTGACAAAACAACACCTTGCTGATAGCATGCCCCACGTCGTCATTTGCTTATGATCCACTAACCCGAATTATAACTGAGGTGCCGTGCACTGATTTCTAAGACCCCGTTTCATACTCAATGATACGGGGTCTTTTGCTTTCAACTTCTTGTGGCGTGGTTTTGTGTTTCCCGGAGGTGGTCGGTCTGTGCGGAGGAACGGGAGTCTTTAAATTAAATCACAGATCAAGGTGAGTAATTCAACATAAGCAACTCGTCCCGTAAGTTCCCCTAATTTGACGTCTCGGAATTTCTACAACCTATTGAAGTTATAGATATTTATTGGCGCTATTGCAAGTTCGATCAGGGAATACTGGGCACGAAGTGAAGCTTGCGCTATGATGGAATATTGCAATGATGTAAAAGAAAAAAAGACAAAAAGCCTCTTAAACCCAACATTCCAGTATTCCAGTATTCCAGTATTCCAATTGTGAGCGAAGCGAACTAACTTGTTCCTTATATGATGTAAGAGTAAAACACAAAATGAAAGCCTCATCGGACACAAAACGTTTTTCAAGGTATCAAACAGTAGTCAATGTTCTGTTGGTGAATGATTCCTTTTATAAGTCAGATACCTATGAGGCACTGAAGGATGAAGAAAAAACGTTCATAGGCCGGGTTATCACCGAATTGGTGAAGGATGGTTATTTGACAAAAACAGGGTTAAAGACAAAGCCCCAATATGCATGGTCAAAGAAGAAAAACGGGTTCAACGCAGGGAGGTGGATTGATCAGCGGGTTTTTACTCCCACTGTCAAGCGTTCACCTTCTGATGATCGCCCCAGGGAACGCCTTCTCCGCCTTGGGACGGCAGAACTCAAGACTTCGGAACTCTTGGCCATCTTGATTCGTTCCGGTCTTCAGGGTGAGTCTGCCATGCAGGCCGGAGAAAAACTGGCCGCATTCTTTGGAAACGACCTTGAAAAACTTTCTCTGCAAGCAAGAGGAGAACTTAAACAGACCAGCAGAGCCATAGGAGAGACTGCTTACTGTCAAATCATGGCCGCCCTTGAGTTGGGCAAGAGAATGGCAAATCAGCAGGCAGGTGAATCCGCGCCAAATTATAAAATCCGTAGCACCTCAGATGCGCTCGCCTTTTGCAAACAGCATTTTGCGAGGCTGGCGCGGGAGGCCAGGCAAGAGGAATTTCATGTGGTCCTGCTGGATGAAAAGCATAATGTCATAAAGTCGGAAAAGATCACGGTCGGACTGATAAACAAAAGCCTGGCCCATCCACGTGAAGTCTTTAATCCGGCTATTCGTGAATCAGCCTCAGCCGTTATTCTGGTGCACAATCATCCCAGCGGAGACCCCACACCCAGCCAGGATGATAAGACAATAACCAAAGAGCTTAAAAAGGCTGCTGAAACGCTCGGCCTTCGAATCCTCGATCATATCATCCTGTCGAAAGATAAAGTCTTGAGCATGGTTGAGGAAAAGATCTTGTAACTCAAGTTTCAATGTCATTAACTTAAGGAATATTGCCATTGAAAATCCCCCAGACCCCCCCTTTTCCAAAGTGGGGCATTTCAAAGTCCCCCTTTATCAAAGGGGGATTTAGGGGGATTTTTTACCGCATTACAGTTGCTTATTCGTACTCTTGCCGTGTTGTTTATGCGGCGTTAGGGTGAATTTTCCACATGAGAGAACAGCCATGAATGACAATGACGGCAATGAGGCCAAGACCAGGCAGGTCTTTATAGATAAGGCCCTTAAGAAGGCCGGCTGGGGCCCCATTGTCCCTTTTCAACAGGGTGTCCGGTATGACCACTGCTCCGTTGAAGAATACCATACAAAAACAGGCCCTGCCGACTACATACTGTTTCATGAGGGGAAGAGATCGG
>JABXJW010000355.1 GCA_013375395.1 Desulfobacterales bacterium | reverse complement strand
GGAATGCGCTTTCAGCGCAACCTGTTTTTAAGACTGACCACGCCGAAGGCGTGCACATCAACTTTAGCTCACTTTAGGCACTTTAGCTCACTTTTTGTTGAACATGGCCATAATTTTCTACCAGAAAACACACGAATCTTGGAACTAAGGAACTAAAGCAAGAAAGGAGATTTCTCACATGGACAATGTCAGTCTTGTTGGAATCATCTCCATTAGCGTCGCGGGGCTGACCATCACTGTCGGTTCGATCGCTCCCGCGATCGGCGAGGCCCGGGCATTGGTCCAGGCATTAAGCTCCATTGCCCAACAACCGGATGAAGCCAGCGCCATTGCTCGAACCCTGTTCGTTGGTCTCGCCATGGTGGAATCCACGGCCATTTACTGTTTTGTTGTGGCCATGATTCTTATCTTTGCCAACCCTTTCTGGAGCTACTTCGTGTCTAAGGCGGGAGGATGATGAGTGCTCATTGACTGGTTTACCGTAGTTGCGCAGGTCATTAACTTCCTGATCCTTGTCTGGCTGCTCAAGCGTTTCTTATACGGTCCGATCATGAGGGCTATGGACAAGCGAGAGGAGAAAATAGCCTCTCGCTTGGAAAAGGCGGAAAACAAGAGACGCGAGGCTGAGCAGGAGGCGCAGGACTTTCGCCAAAAGAACGTCGAGTTTGACGGTAGTCGCCAGGCCATGCTGTTGGAGGCCAAGGAAGAAGCTAATGACGAGAAAAAGGCCCTCACAAATGAGATCCGCAACGAGATTCAAAGAATGCGGACCAATTGGTACGAGGCGATTGATCGAGAGAAAGCCGAATTCCTTCAGGAGCTGCGCCGGCGCACAGTGAGGCAGACTTGGGCCGTTGCCCGCCGCGCCCTGATGGACCTGGCAAGCGCAGATCTGGAGCAGCGCATGGTCGATCTCTTTGTCGAGCGTATCCAGAAGCTGAAAGAGGACGAGCTGGAGACATTAAGAAAATCTGCCGGCCAGGCTGATTACAAGGCCCAGGTGCGAACTGCTTTTGAAATCCCGCACCAGACGGCTCAAAAGATAGTGAATGCCTTCAGGAATCAAGTTTCCGATCGTATTGACGTACAGTTTGAGACATATTCGGATTTAATCTGCGGTATTGAATCAAAGGTTCATGGTCACAAAATCGCGTGGAGTTTGGATGACTACTTGGGCGCCTTGGAAGAGAGCTTAATTGAAGCGTTGGAAGGATGGACCAAGGTGGAGGAGTCAAAAGCCTCCAACAGAACCTGAGCAAAATGGTGGAAGAAAAAAATACAGTACTGAAATCATTCCTGGATGACACCTTCAGGGTCTTTGACCGCGTATTGGAGGGCCACAGGGTAGAAGTGAAGGCTCGGGAGGTAGGCACGGTAAACTACATTGGGCAAGGGATAGCCCGTGTAGAAGGCTTGTCTGGTGTAAAATCGGAAGAGATCGTCAGCTTTCCCGGGGATGTGCTCGGGATGGTACTCAATGTTGATCCTTCGGAAGTTGGCGTCATCCTTGTGGGCAAAACCGAGGGATTGAAGGCCGGCAGTGAAGTGCGCCGTACAGGGCGGGTTCTGGATGTGCCGGTGGGTGAGGCGCTGGTTGGCCGGATGGTCGATGCAATGGGTCGTCCACTGGACGGTCTCGGGCCGGTGCGGACCCCAAGACGGCGCCCAGTGGAAAGACGGGCCCCTGATATCATGGATCGTGCTCCTGTGACCGTACCCCTTCAGACCGGGCTCAAGGTGGTGGATGCCTTGATTCCCATAGGCCGGGGTCAGCGAGAACTGATTGTCGGCGATCGCCAGACCGGCAAGACTGCCATCGCCTTGGATACGATCATCAATCAGAGGGGCAAAGATGTACTCTGCTTTTATTGCGCCATAGGGCGGCGGAGCTCATCTGTGGCAAAACTGATTGCAGACCTGCGGGCGCACCATGCCATGGAGTACTGCACTGTAGTCGTGGCTGAGGGAGAAGATCCCCCGGGACTGAAGTTTATCGCACCCTATGCAGCCACTGCCATGGCAGAGTATTTTATGGAGCAGGGTCGTGATGTGTTGATCGTTTACGACGATTTGACGCGCCACGCCCAGGCCTATCGTGAACTTTCTCTTCTGCTGCGCCGCCCTCCCGGCAGAGAGGCCTTTCCAGGGGACATCTTCTATATCCATTCCCGCCTGCTCGAACGCTCTACCCATCTGCGTGAGGAGCTTGGGGGTGGTTCTTTGACTGCGATGCCTATCGTTGAGACAGAGGCTCAAAATATCAGCGCATATATTCCTACCAACATTATATCGATCACTGACGGCCAAATCTATCTTTCTCCGGATCTCTTTCAAAAGGGTGTCCTGCCCGCAGTGGACGTCGGCAAGTCCGTTTCCAGGGTCGGTGGAGCAACACAACTTCCCGCATATCGCACGGTTGCCGGTGATTTGCGTCTTTCCTACTCTCAGTTTGAGGAACTGGAGACATTTTCACGCTTTGCCCCTCGCTTGGATGAGGAAACACGCAGAACCGTTGAGCATGGTCGCCGTGTGCGCGAGATACTCAAACAGGCTCAGTATGAACCGATGACGGCTTCCGAGCAAATTGCGGTCCTTTTGGCCGTAACCAGGGGGGTCGTCGATGAGGTTCCCCTGGATCGAATCGTCGAGGCTGAAGCGGCGATACGCAAAATAGCCGCTGAGAAGCAGCCTGATCTTTGCGCGCGCATACAAGCAGGCGAGCAACTCGGCGACGATGATCTGAGCTCCCTTCTGGATCATATTCAGAAGGCCGTCGATTGAAGGTATCATTTTAGATTTATGGTAACAGTTTAGGTCTTTGAAAACACGGTCGCTCCAATGACGATCAGATTTTGAACCGTGTAAAACTCGGGCCTAAGTGAGCCTAAAG
>JABXJW010000354.1 GCA_013375395.1 Desulfobacterales bacterium | reverse complement strand
GTGGAGGCTCCACTTACAAGCACATAAAACCTTTCTCTTCTGTAAAGAAAGGTCTGTAAACAAAAAAAGGAAAAAAACAAAATGAAAAAAACAAGGAATAGAATGTTAATCGCTTTGATTTCAATATTTGCTATTAGCGCTATACTAATTGCTTTGCCAATTACAATCGCTCATGATCCCCCATGGATTGTCCCAAGCTTTACGTTGCTGTCGGCTACACCAAACCCTGTAGGCGTCAATCAGGCGATATGGCTTACTTTTTGGACGCGACCAGCTCCCCCGACCGCGCGCCAGGAACTAGGTGACAGGTACACCTTTATGGTGGAAGTTACAAAACCTAACGGAGACACAGAAACATTGGGACCATTCAAGTCTGATTCAGGCGGGGTGGGGTCCACGTTATACAACCCTGTTCAAGTGGGCACATACACTTTTGTGGCAAAATTTCAGGAGATAACACTAACTGGCAAACCTGGAATGGAGGACCAAGCCACTGTCGGAGATACTATCTTAGCTAGTGACAGTACACCGGTAGAAATCACTGTCCAAGAGGATCCAATAGAGATGTGGGAGGAAACTCCTCTTCCAACAGAATACTGGACTCGCCCAATAAGCCAACTGAACAGAAACTGGAACACGATAGCAGCAAACTGGCTAGGGGCGGAGAGCGAAGCGCATACTCTCGGATTCGCTATAGGATACACTTTAACCACTGGAGTGGAGGAATCCCCTGGAATGCCCGCAATGCGACGACTTTTTTCCAGCAGTTTAGGTCCAGAGAGTGGCCATGTGATGTGGACCCGTCCGCTTTGGGCTGGAGGCATCATAGGCGAACGATATGGGGATATGGGCTACGGATCAATACACTACGAGGGAATTAAGCTACTCCCGCCAATAATCCTCAACGGAAGACTCATCTACGCCAACCTTGACACCTCTGGATCAATAGCTGGTTGGTGGGTCGTTGATCTGTACACAGGTGAAACAATAGATTTCTTCAACAGCTCGCGTTCGGGACGGATAACTGGTCGTGGTCCATATGCTGGTGTACCCCAATTTGCTTCCATATACGAGTATCACTCGGGTAACCAGCATGGGGGCTTCCCCTTGTTGTGGGTAAGATCTGGTGTCACCTTGCCAGAGGGTTACACAAGCCGGCCAGGCACTCAAATTTGGCAGGCACTTGACGGGTACACATACAACCCCATAACCATAATAGCTAACGTATCTACTGGCGGTTTTTCAGCCTACGGCAAAGACGGAAGCATACTAAGGTACAGCCTTGCCACACAAGATGGAGTACAGTATTTGCGATGTTGGAACGTATCTCACGTAGAAGGAATGGGCTATATGGCTCCAGGTGCAATAGGGAACTTCCGGCCTGAAGATACGTTAGTGAAAGACGGAGATACAGGGTGGTCATTGAACGTGTCCATATCACCACCAGTATCCGGAACCATCTACGCATTTCGTGAGGGTCAGTATGTAATCGGTGGAATCGATGGAAAGAACAACGGCACTCATGTCATAGATGGCAAATTGTGGGCTTTAAGTCTAGAGCCAGGGCATGAAGGAACGTTGCTATGGCAAATCACCTTTACGCCACCAGAAACAGTTGTAATCGATAAAGTAATTGAAATAAATCTCGAAGGAGCTTCTAGCTTTACTGCTACAAAGCATCGGAAACCAGTTGGACTTGATGGTATAAGTCCAGAAGATGGTGTCTTCACGTTTTCTGAAGGAGTGACCCGGAAACGGTGGGGTTACAGTCTTGAAACAGGGGAGCAGCTCTGGGGTCCGACTGATCCTGAACCAGCATTTAACTTCTTTGACAGTATGCCAAATGCTTTCTATCAAGGAATGCTTATCAGTTGGGGCTACAGTGGAGTAGTAACTGCATATAACGTAACGACCGGAGAAATCTTGTGGAAATACACTGCTAAAAGCGTCGGCTACGAAAGCCCCTATGGCAATAATCCACTGAACCTCATGTTCATTGCTGACGGAAAACTTTACTTCGATTCGAGTGAACACTCACCTAATGCACCCTTAACTCGAGGTTATTATCTACTTTGCCTCAACGCATCAAACGGAGCAGAAATATGGAAACTTGCTAATTTCGGAACTGCACGTGAAGCGATTGGGACAGGTGGCATAGAAACCGCAGTTATTGCAGACGAATACATCGTAGCCTTCAATGCATATGACGCCCAGATATACTGCATCGGCAAGGGACCAACTAAAACAACTGTTGAAGCACCAATGACTGCTATAGCGCAGGGAGGAAGCGTCATAATTCGAGGCAAAGTGACAGATATTTCTGCAGGCGCGAAGCAAGAGGGAGTGATTGAACGCTTCCCAAATGGACTACCAGCAGTAGCAGATGGAGACATGCGTGAGTGGATGGAATATGTGTATATGCAGCAGTCACGTCCAGACGATGCAGAAGGCGTGCAAGTCTTTTTGAAGATCCGTGATCCTAATGGCGACTACTACGGTACTTATGTTACAACCGATAGAAATGGTGTGTTCAGCCACAGCTGGGCTCCCGCCATTGTCGGCGATTATGACGTAACTGTCGTATTTGAAGGCTCCAAATCCTACTACGCCTCACAGGCAACAACTATGTTTACTGTAGACGAAGCAAAAGATGCAACATATCCAGTGCCTCCAAGCGCTGACGAGATTGCTCAAGCCACAATAAACAGACTTCCAGCGTATCCAGAATTTCCTGACGTTCCTACAGCTTCAGAAGTTGCGCAAGAAACTATTAACAGGCTTCCAGCGTACCCAGAAATGCCAGAAATTCCAGAAACACCTGCCTACCTGACAATAGACCTGGCCATCATAGCAGCAGTTGTCATCGCCATAATCATAGGATTATACGGCATCG
>JABXJW010000353.1 GCA_013375395.1 Desulfobacterales bacterium | reverse complement strand
TGCGAAAAATTGCTCATTTCTGAATTGGAAACTTACGCTAGTGCCAATCGTCTAAAGATTCATTTATGGATGGGCACCAGCTAAAACAAAAATCTTCGTGTGAGATTTTAGGATCACGTCTTGCCTATTAGATTCAATATGGGAAATGGGGGCACCCTTGATCTCCGCTATTTCAGCAAGGTAGTGGATAAATCAAGTAGTAACATGTTGAGCTGTAGATTTTTAACAGCATTTCTCCAGGGTGAGTTGGGGGGGTCTGTTCAGGCCCAAAAAACCCATTCTAAGGCGCCCAATAAAGGGCAGATTATGGTTGGTTATGCCTTGATAACAATGGGTTGGCTTGGCCGACCCCGTTTCTTCGGGGTACAATAACAAATTTCATGGGCTCACGCCCAATTCCAATGCCTCAGATTTACCTTGGCACGAGGAACGACTGGTTAGCCTTGCACCTACTCATAATGTGTCCACATTCGAATTACCTTTACGGTCTTAATTTCATCGAGAATCTGGTATACGAGGCGATGCTGGATATTGATACGGCGGGAAAAAGCGCCTTCTAAATCTCCAACCAGTTTTTCGAAAGGTGGAGGATGTTGACAAGGATTTTCCCGTAAGATTTCAAGTAACTGTTCTGCTTGGCGGCGTAACCCTGAAGTTGCAAGTTTTTTGGCGTCTTTTTGGGCTTGTCTGGTATACACAAGCTTCCATTTCACCAGTCAAGCTCCTTTGCACATTTTTCGATCGGTGTCTTTAATCCTTTAACAATTGACTCTCGCATACCAGGGATTGAGAGTAAATAAAGCGTTTCCTGGATAGAACGCCAGTCATCTTCAGAGACAAGCACGGCTTTACTACGCTTGGAAGTAATATGTACCGGTTCGTGAGATTCGCTAACTTCATCCAGAAGTCGGTATAATTTTTTTCTTGCTTCAGTAGCAGTAATAATCGGCATGATAGACCCTCCTTAATTGCGCACGGTATAGCGTACGCTATTCACGGGATCGTGTCAAGTCTTTTTCAAGGCTAACTTTGACGCTTTCGTAAAAAGTCGAAAGACATGTCATTGCGAGCGGAGCGAAGCAATCTCGTGCATAATAAGTGCTTGAAGGAGGGGACTTGAGGGTCGGGCCACGCTATCTTGCTGAAATATCTGATTAGTACTCCAGAAATAGCCGTTTTCAACCCCAATATCGTCATTTTCGGTGTCATAAACGGCACAATAGGAAACCTTTGACTCTCGAAGTTGAAAGGCAAGCCCCATATCAAGTACCTTTCGCCCCTTGGCACTGATGCCAAGTGTTTCCGTTGTCTTGTTAACAAATCCTTCGCTTCCACTGCTATGCTTCGGGGCCACTCGCTCTGACGAATGTTGTTGCCATTTTTCAACGATTCATCTACTGGTTGTATTCCTGATTGAGTTCGCTGACCCGCTGCATCTTTTCTCGGGGTGTCATACTTCGATAGCCGGCGATCAAAACCTTCTGTATATGAGGAGGCCCTTTCAATGCAGATTGCAACCAAGATAGATGCCTTGAGTAAGATATACGATATCTATGACGCCTTCTCAAAGGGCCTGACCGTGGCGTGCGAGCGGGGATGCGCCACTTGCTGCACCGATGACGTCATCATGACTGCGCTGGAAGGGTATTGCATCCTTGGGCACTTGATTGATGCAGGCAAGATGGATCTCCTGGAAGGTGTTCGCAGCACGGCGCACCAAAGCCGCTTTCAACCTGCCATCACGACCAATGATCTCGCAGCCCTTTGCCTGCAAGGGGAAGATCCACCCGAAGAACGGAGCGATTATTCCCGAAGCCCGTGTCAGTTTCTCTCCAACAAAGAGTGTCTTATCTACCAGGTGCGACCCTTCGGGTGCAGGTGTTTCTTTTCTACACAAAAGTGTGAGGAAGCCGAGTGCGCTGTAGTTGATCCGTTCGTTGTCACCGTAAACACCGTCTTTTTGCAGTTTATCGAGCACATTGACGCCGGAGGATTTTTTGGCAATATGACCGATGTGCTTCTATTTCTGGAATCTGAGACGCAACGCAGGGATTATGAGACACAGGCAAGCACGAGTTATTCAGGCAGCCTTGCCCGTAACAGGGCCATACCGGCCCTTGTGGTGCCGCCGGAGCATCAGAGCAAATTACAGCCTATCTTGGACAAACTCAAGAAAACTGAAATATCGGTAACAGTTTAGGTCTTTGAAAACACGGCAGCTCCAACGAGCTCCTTCGAACCCATTTGTTTCATAAGGCTAAAATGATACAAATATCGATTATGGGAGCAAAACAAAACGGCTCTCTCCTGTAGCTATAATATTGTTGCTGCCTGCTCCTCTGATTTCACCTTTTGCCACAGCACCCCGGCTTTTTTGCTCGGCCACGTAACCCACCACCTGAACTTCCTCTCCTACATGCAAGGGGGCCCGATAAGTAATCTGAAGTGAAATTGTAACCCCATTGCCCAAGTAATGCATTACTGCGTGAGCCATAATCTCATCAAGAATCGTCGCCACCAAACCGCCATGCACGATATCGCTCCATCCCTGGAACTCTCGCCTCAGCGCAAGTCTGCTGACAGCTTTGCCGTCAAGGTAGGAAACCTCCATGTGGAGGCCGATGGGATTCATGGGGCCACAGGCAAAACAATACCTGTCGTCGGAAAGTTTATTCTTTGGTTCTTTGTCTGCCATGGATCACCGCCATCAAAAAGAGCTCACCCATAATAGCCGGCAACGGTATTTATCCAGCATGGGACCTTGGAGTAATGGAGTGATAGAGATGGAATCATCCTGGACACTACTGATATGCTCCCATTAGTATTAGTTCCTTAGGGCTCGCGCAAAAATAACTTACCATTTTGGCATCTCGGCTTCAGGCCGTCTTTGACCGATGCTCATTC
>JABXJW010000352.1 GCA_013375395.1 Desulfobacterales bacterium | reverse complement strand
TGCTTCCGACGGCTTTAGTGTGGCCCCCGCTCCGGCCTTCTGTAGATGCGGCTCCACTTTGACCAAGTTTTTCATCTCGACTTCCGAGACGCATATTCGGCGTTCTCTATTATAGTCGGGAAAAGCATATAAGTGTTTCTCTGCAATAGTCTTTTTCGATGTGATATGAGGAGCTACATCTTCACGCCTCTCGAGAGGCGGGTTCTCAACCGTTGGCTCAACGGGACACTCACCTTGAAAGACATCCGATTGCAGAAGGTTCTCTCCAGAGTTCGGCTGTTTAAGGCTTTGGCTGGAGACGTTGATCTTTACATTAAGGTTAGCTGTGGACTCGCTGAATCTAAGTCCGCAGTCTCTGCATAGCCACCGCTGTACGTCGCCGCGCCCGGTTTTACGGAGGCCGTCACGCCAGGCTCTGCCGGATCCACATTCAGGGCATTTGGGGAGCTGTGCGGGCCGCTTGGCTAGAGCGGACTTCCCCTTTTTTGAACCCGCTTTGCCGAATACACGCCTTTCGGCGCCTGTGGAAGCAGCCTTTCCCCCAGCCGCTTCAGTCGAAAACATTTTAGCCACTTTAAGCAACATTTTGTGGTTTTTTGCCATATAAGACTTGTGGTTTTATTAAACGCTCCCGGATTGATTCTCGGCTACTTACTCCACGCTCTAGCCTAAAGGGTTAAATTTCCCCCTTTTCAGTTAATATTCTTATCTGCAAATTGTAAAGAAAAAGGGGTGAAAGCGTGGCGAAGAGTTTAAGAGACAGAATCTTAGAAGCTCTGAAAAAAGAAAGATTGACTCTGAAACAGCTATCTGAAAGGCTAGGGATGAAAGCGAAACCGCATTATCTCTTGTCGAAACTTGAGGAAGAGGGATTAATCGAATACGACTTGGCAACAGAGAAGTGGCGACTTAAGAGGGTCCTACTGTGTCGCCTTCGTACGTTCCGACGGCGATTAGAATAAGAAAGAGCAGAAAGGAATGTGGAAGAAGAAAGAAACCTGCTTAACCATAAGAGCCGTTGGTCGGGTGTCGACCATTCTGACACATTTTAGCACAAGCTTTTTATAGACTTAACGCCTTAAATATTTTGCATTGTATTTGAGGTGAGATGTTTGGAGAAGCATGTTTTGCCTAAAATAGGCGACAAAATTCCCGTAGAGAAGTTTTTCGTGAGCAAGATGAACATGAGGGTTGACGAGCCCTTCGGTGAGAGCAAGGAAGACCAAGCGCTGATTAAGCATTTCCGGGGCCGCGCAGAGATCGTTCAGCCGTTTAAAGCCCGACCTGAGGGGGATGGCTACGGCGCAGTGGTCGGCAGAAGACGTTTCTTAGCCCTCAAGGAGGCCGGCCGCCTCAAGGAGCTGACGGTTGGGCAACACGTCTTGATAGCGGAGATGAGTGACAAAGAGGCCATGGACGCCAGCCTAAAGGAGAACCTAGAGGAATTTCATAAAACGCCGGATCCCATAAGTCGGGCTAAGGCTATAAGCGCCTACCTAAGTAGGTTGCCGACGGGACTGCGCGGACTAGCCAGATCCTGGGGCATATCCCACAGCACCCTCAGCGAGTACCTGAAAATCTTAGATCTCAACCCTGCCATGCAGGAAACTGTTCGAAAGGGACAGGTTAGTTTCAGAGACGGCCTGGCCACCGCGAGACTTAAACTCGAAGACGAGGTGCAAACCAAACTGGCGAAAACCGCCGAGACCCAAGGAGTCGACACGTTTAAGCGAGAGTTGGCGAGGCACATGGCCGGAAAGGGAAAGAGGGGAATCCCAGCCGGCATATACATTGTTGTTCGCTCCATCTTTGACAAGAGAAGCAGAGACGACCTGAGATACTATAAGACCCTGGAAAAACTGGCAAAGGAAAAGGAGATAGGGGTCGCCGACTATGCAAAACAGGTCATCGTCGACCACATCAAAAGCGTCGTGTAGACACAGCGGAAAAAGAGATAAAGCTGAATCCACGAAAGGGGGCCATAGATGCGTTTCTCAAGTGGCACCAACGAAAAAGGGGTGAAAAAGGCTGGTTTTCATAATCGGGTCGCCCTATTCGATTAAACGCTTAAGCAGCTTTTCAATCTCACTTAGTCTGGGTTGACGAATACCGTAGATCGTGTATAGATGGTGGAGGGTAATGTCTTGTCCTCGCTTTCTGGCTAAGTAGTGGATCGCCGCGGGCTTCAGGTGTCTAGGTGCTCTTCCCTGCAATCTAACCCATATTCGTCTTTTAAGTTTTAGTGAGTCAAGCAGTTTGTCAGCGTCTCTGCAAAGGTTCAGAAACTCCTCAAAGTCCATGATCCATCACTCTGATTTTCTTCCTAGGGTGGGATCGTAATGGGGGGTTTTATATTGCGCTTTTGCCGTAGCTTACCCCCTCGCGCCTAACTCCGTAGAGTTAGTTGTTGGGCGTTGCGATGAAATGCCTCTTGCACAGCAAGAAGCCGACATATAGGGGTTCATCTCGCAACGCTCAATAGAACGTTATCATTCATGTTATATAAAATGAATGGAAAAAGTACTGTTTTCAACAATACGCTGTTATTAGGCTCCAAATAACAGACCGCGGTGCACAATCATTCTTCGTAAACCAAAAATCAGCAATCAATAAACATGCTCTCATAACATTGACGATGGTAATTCTTGTTTCTTTTTCCTCCACTCCGCTGTATCCGAATGTTATCTCCAACCTTAAAGGGTTCATGGCATTTATAGCATCTGCTAGAGCCATTTTTTAGAAGCCTATTCAGGTGTTTGTTAGTTAATGTTGAATGTTTTTTTAGCGTCAAAATAACTCCTCTCCACGGAAACTCTTCGTAAGATAAGAAAATTGGGGGCCTAAAGGAACCCTGAAAACCCCTTTTTTACTCTCTTTGTTATTCTTCTCTTTGTTATTCTTCTGAGTAGTATTATTCTTTAATC
>JABXJW010000054.1 GCA_013375395.1 Desulfobacterales bacterium | reverse complement strand
GTAAAAAGCTCCAAATTCAAGGCGCGCACCTCTTTTCAAGCCGCCAGGCGCAATCCTGAGGAATGAGGCGTACTTATCGTACGCAGCAGTGACGAAGGATGCAGCGCAACGCAGAAGTTGGACTTTTTACGAAGCCGTCAAGTTTGTTCCATTTTAGTAGTCTATTTATTCCCGATAGACGTAAAGATCGCAAGCAATTCACTACATTCTTCGTATTCTGGCTTCACTTCTTCCCAGGTTAGCCATTCTGCTTCCACGATTACCTCCAGCCAGTATTGCGTTTCACTGGCTTCACTTTCACAAATATCAATCTTGTTCTTGAAATCCGCCTTGCTTCTGGCTCTATTTGCTTCGCGGTAATTGGCGCCAACTGAAGTGCCAGATTTGGTAATTTGATTACGTATTACCCACCCTTCAGGTGTATTGGGGAGTTTTGTTGACAGGCGAATGATTTTCACCGCAAATTTTCGAGTACGTTTCTCAAGTTGCTTGGCGAATTGTTTATTATCCACTCTGTGCAGGCCCCTAACTTTAGCTAACTTTAGGCACTTTAGTTCACTTTAGATCACTTCAGTACCTTCACGGGCTGGCCCGGCCGGAGGCGCTCGTTTCCACGAATAACCACCTGATCCCCGGCTTTGAGAGGGCCTTCGACCGAAACATTTCCGTCGTAGTAGCCGGTTATTCGAACACTAACCGGCCTGGCCGCGCCATTGGCCACGGCAAACACCAGTCGATTCGCCCCGGCAGCTACAACAGCGTCCTTTGGCACCAAAAGGGCGCTCTTTTTGGCAGCGAGACCAAAGGTGACCCTGGCCTCCATACCGCTTCTGATCCTCAAGCCGGGATTGTCCAGCCTGACCCGCACCTGAAATGTTCGGGCGTTTGGGTCTCCTTCAGGAAGGACAGCAGAGATCTCACCCCCAAAGGGCTTGTTCGACAAGCTCTTCACCAGGACCAGAACCCTGTCTTTTGGTCTAAGTTGTACCGCATGTCGCTCAGGAACATCCACGGTAACTCGTATCCTCTTCAGGTCAAGGAGCGTCACTACCGCGCCGCCGACCGGCAACCATTGGCCTACCTGCGTGTGCTCTTTGGCAACAAACCCTGCAAATGGCGCTACTATTGTCTTCTTTTTAATGTCGTCCTCAAGGCGCTCGATCTCGGCATCGTTGCGCAACAGCTCCTGTTTGAGGGCCTGATGCTGGTACAGGGCTTCATCATATTTTCTCGCCTCAACGCTGCCGGCTTTCTCTAGTTTGGTGTATCGAGCCAGTTCCTTTTCGGCAAAAACGAGACTCGCCCGCACCTTCTTCCTGGCTGCGATAGCCGCCCTCAGGCGCAGTTCGAGGTCGGTGGCCCTGAGTTTCGCAAGAACAGCCCTTTTCTTGACAAAGTCTCCTTCTCTGACAGGAAATGCCCCTACCAGCCCTTCGACCTCGGCAGCAATGGTGCTTCGAACAACAGGTTCTGTGTTCCCGACCAAGGTGATTTGCTCAGAAACCGCGCCTTTTGTGACAGTGGCAACCCGAACCGGGGCCGGTGGCGGCCCTTGGCGCTTCTTGACCCTGTTTCCGGCATACGAAGTCGAGCACACCGGAAGAACAACAAACAGCGCAACCCAGGCGCCGCAGACAATGAACCTACTACAAATCGTTTGCCACATGGGTCTTGTCTCCCTGATGCTCTGGTTCCCAAATGTGGGGCACTTCAAGGGGTAAGGAAATCTGGACGTCGATAATCTCGAAACCGCGCAGGAATCTGGATATGCTAGTCCAAATTAGTACGGTGAAGATAAAAATGCAAGTTCAACATGAGGGAAGATCAACATCGGAGTTCGCTTCGCACGACGGGGAGAGAGCCGGTCAAAGCACTAATTGTAAACCTTCGTAAGCCATGACCACGGTGCAAGTCTGATCCTGCCGCTTCGATTCGAGATACTTACGCGCTTTTTCAAATTTCTCATAGAGCGTATGATCATCGTGGGTGGGCTCATGATGGAAAAGCACGAGGATTCTGACCTCGGCCTGAAGGGCCATGTCGATGTCCGTGAGCGGAGAGCTGTGTCCCCAATCTTCCTTGCCTGCCGCCTCCCTCGTCGTGTACTGGGCATCAAACACCGCAACCTTTGCGTGAGAAAAGAATGAAACGAATTTTTCCAGATCGGCTCCCGAAATATTGTTTAGCGCTGTATCGGTGGCATACACAAAAGAGGCTCCTTGCTTTTCAACGCGGTAGCCAAAGGACTCACCAGGATGCTTCAAACCAATATTCGAAATACTCAGCTCATCAATCGTTATGGTCTCCCCTTCGGAAAGAGATACGAATTCAATGTCGGCTTCCATGGCTTCAAGTGAAACCGGAAAATATGGAGGGACCTGTTGTGCCTTGATACGCTCCTGAATGTCGGGGTGAGGGCTGTAGATCACGATCCGGTTTCCCGGGACATAGGCAGGAAGAAAAAAAGGGAAGCCCTGTATGTGGTCCCAGTGGGTGTGGCTCAAGAACAAATGGCCGGTTCCGGCCCCCTCGCCAAACATGCCATCCATCAGGTGCTTGCCAAGGGCCCTGATGCCTGAACCCGCATCAAAGATGATCGTAGTACCCCCGGACTGCAACTGGACGCACGAGGTGTTGCCTCCGTACGTTCCCTTAATATGCTGGGGTAGCCCATCTACGTAGCGTTCCACTGCACCTTGATCGCCAAAATCGTGTTCCGAAGCCCTTTTTAGTGCCCACTCGATTTTCGCTTTGATCTCGTGAGAGTCCAAGGGTGTCGGAACAGAGCCCCTAACGCCCCAGAATTTGACAATCATATCCCCTTCCACGCTCTATCCATTCATGTAGACCGCGTCTTTTTGAATACCAAAACAGAATACAGTATCCATAAAGGCGCTCTTCAGGTTTCTGGTCAGTTGCGCGTCCGTCTTCATGTCCGCTTGGAGCCGGCTAAAAAATAAGTTCCTACAAGAATCGTGCCTTAGTCAGCAGTGTGGCAAAGACCGTCATTACTTTGGGCGACGTCATGATCTCTATGATTGAGGTTATCGCCTTGTATCAGACCTTTCAGTCTCTATCAACACTCGATTTTGCATTTATTAAATCGATTGACATTGATACGAATCTTTACTAATTTTTCGTGTCATGTCCGTTGTGCACAAAAGAAAAAATCGGAGACTTGTCCGGGAGCCATGGCCTCCTTTACACCTGCATATATAAAAACTCGCGACCTGGGGCTCTTGAAGGAAAAGATCGATCATGCCTATGAAATCCTGGAGGCATGTGCGCTATGTCCAAGGGGATGCGGCGTCAATCGACTCTCGGGCGAAAAGGGAATCTGCCGGACTGGCGAACATGCCATCGTGTCAAGCTACAGCCCTCATTTTGGAGAAGAGGACCCACTGGTCGGCAACCACGGCTCAGGCACCATATTTTTTGCCCGATGCAACCTCCTGTGCATCTTCTGCCAAAACTACGATATAAGCCATGAAGGGGAAGGAGTTGAGTTCTCTTCGGAACAGCTCGCCAAGGCCATGCTGTTCCTCCAGGGCAGGGGCTGTCCCAATATAAACTTTGTCACACCCTCTCACGTGGTGCCGCAGATCCTGGCTGCCGTTAACACGGCTGTTGAACTCGGCCTCAGAGTCCCGCTGGTCTACAATACCGGCGGCTATGACAGGTCCGAGACCTTGGCCGTCCTTGAAGGCGTATTTGACATCTACATGCCTGACTTCAAATTCTGGGACCCAAGGGTAGCCGAGCAGTTGTGCGATGCGCCGGACTATCCGGAAGTGGCCCGTAATGCCTTCAGGGAGATGCACCGGCAGGTAGGCGATTTGGTCCTGGATGAACATGGGATTGCCCAAAGAGGGCTGTTGATCCGTCACTTGGTCCTTCCGGAGGGACTGACAGGGACCCGTGAGGTGATGCATTTTCTGGCCAAGGAGATCTCTGCCAACAGCTATGTAAACATTATGGCACAGTACAGACCGTGCGGTCGGGCTGCCGATGTGCCGGAGCTGCGGCGGCGTATTACTGATGAAGAATACAGGGAAGCGATTGAGATGGCCCGAAAAGAGGGAATCACCCGGCTGGATGAAAGGAAACGGACTTTCGTATTTCAATGGATGTAATGGAAAGAATATTTGCTGTAGGAGACATACACGGCTGTCTTGATAAGCTGCTGTCGTTAATGGAAATCATCGATATTGATTTTGAAAAGGACGTCCTTGCCTTCATAGGAGACTATATCGACCGCGGGCCTAATTCAAAGGATGTAGTGGACTATCTGATCGATTTGGACCGGCTGGGGGCTGGCATGGTTTTTCTTAAGGGAAATCATGAACTTATGCTGCAGCACTACCTTAGTGGATCTGACAAGTTCACATTTCTGTTAAACGGTGGACAGGCAACGCTGGACAGTTACTTGAAAAGCGCACACAGGGCTGAAGACAACCCCATACCTCCAAGGCATCTCGACTTCTTTGACAATCTTCGCCTGTACTATGAAACAGACGAGTACATTTTTGTCCACGCCGGTTTGAAGGAAAACATATCCCTTGAAGAACAAGACGAATGGGATATGCTCTGGATACGCGAGGAGTTTATCTACTCTGATTTTGACTTTGGAAAACGTGTGATCTTCGGTCACACACCTTTCCGAGAGCCCCTGATTCTGGACAACAAGATCGGCATTGATACTGGCGCCGTCTATGGCAACAAGCTCACCTGTGTTGAACTGCCGGCCGTAAAGTTTTACAGCGTATAGGTAGTGATCTAAAATGGCTAAAGTGTCTAAAGTGAGCTAAAGTTGATGAGTTGAAGTATCTTCTTGTAAGGGTAGGTCTAATCCTGGTAACTTTAGGCACCTTAGATCACTTTAGTTCAGTTTGGGCACTCAATCTGTAAACCAACGAGGGGAGGAACGGGCTATGGGAGTACACGATGTCATTAAGAACATCACTTGGTTGGGGCATGATGGTTTTCTTATCAAGGCCGACGGAAAGGCCATCGTCATCGACCCTTTCCAGCTCAAGGAATGCGATCCTGCCGACATTATCCTGATTACCCATGAACACTATGATCACTGCTCACCCGAGGACGTCAATAAGATCCGGAAGAATTCCACGGTCATCGTCACCGAGGCTGATTCGGCCAAGAAACTTTCCGGAGATGTGAGGGTGGTCGGACCCGGAGACGAACTAACGGTGTCGGAGATTCCGATCGAGGCCGTTCCGGCTTACAACACGAACAAGAAATTTCATCCGAAACAGAACGGCTGGTTGGGGTTTATCGTCACAGCGGACGGTTCAAGGATTTACCATGCAGGCGACACCGACCTGATACCCGAGATGGGGACTCTTAATGTGGACATTGCGCTGCTACCCGTGTCGGGCACGTACGTGATGACGGCAGAAGAGGCGGTAGAAGCCGCCAGAATAATCAAGCCCAAGGTCGCCATTCCCATGCATTATGGAGCCATTGTGGGCTCCGCACAAGATGCGCGGCGGTTTGGCGAGGCCCTGCGCGGAACCTGTGATGTGGTTTTGTTAGGCTGATGAAAAAAGTTCTCCTGTTTACATTGCTGTCTTTCATACTCTGGACTGGAGCAGCCAATGCAAAGCGGCTAAGCGTTAATTCCGGCAAAGCGAATATACGCTCAGGCCCGGGGACAAATCACGAGATCCTGTGGTCTGCCGGCAAGTATTATCCGGTCGACATCATCAAGAAGTCCGGAAACTGGTATCGAATTCGTGACTTTGAAGGGGACACCGGCTGGATTCACAAATCGCTGCTCAAAAAGATCCATTCGGTTATTGTCAAAGGCCCCATAGCCAACGTGCGGGAAGGCCCGGGAACGAGCTCTGCGGTTTTGTTTCAGGCAGAAAAGGGGGTCAGCTTCAAGCTATTAAAAACAAAAGGGAAATGGCTCAAGGTCCGGCACGGAGACGGAGATATCGGGTGGGTCCACAAGAATCTGGTATGGGGCTATTAACTTACAACATGCATATCTCGTCCAACCTGCGGTCGTACATCTTGCCGATTCCGTAGTCTCTGCGCCTCAAGAACCTCTCTTGCGACGGGCCTATAATCTGCATTTCAGGGTGTGCCTTTTGGACCTCAAGGGCAATCTTCATCTCCTTCGTGCAACCCGTACTGAAGGTGGCATCCTTGCCCACCCACTCGGGGGGAACCTTGGTCTTCATAATTTGGAAGGCTTTCACGATATCATCGTATGTCTGGAACCGCCATATGTCGATCAACCCGCTTCGCTGGACGATTTCCCACATGAACATCAGGTCGTCGGCATCCATTCCGGGTTCAAAATACTCTGGGGGGTTGATAATAAAGGTGCTGGCAAACTGCTCTTTAAGGAACTGGACGTATGTTGACATGATTTTTTTGGCCATGGTCTCCTTGCCGGGTATAGATCCGATGATGCCGCTATAGAATATCACCGTCATGCCTTTACTCTTGGCTGCTTCCATCTTCAAGATTATGGCCTGCGCTTTATTTTCAAGATCCTTGTGTGAGAACTTGATGACCGCAGGGTGCCTGGCTCTGTACCAGATTGAAACGAGGCCGTTTTCGTCTTTTGCAATGCTGTAGATGTCTTGGGTAAAGCGAAAATGCGTATCAAAAAAACGGCGCCTCTGCTCGGGCCCCTTAGAGATGACACCGTCCACCTCCCTAAAGACCCTTGCAAAGGTTGTAGATGCCAGGAGCAGATTCATGTTTTCGCGGGTACCGTCGGACACCGCCATAATATTCCTATCGCTTTTCAAAATGTTGACCAATTCATTCTTTTCCAAGCTTTTTTCATCGATCAAAAGGGCGCCTTCCAGTCCCCCGGAAAGGTTTTCATCTTGTTGCGCATCATAAAAGTCAACCTTGGTAAACAAAGGCCCCTCTTTGAAGGCGATGATTATCTTATGCCCGAGTCGCGACAGGTATCGTACGATAGCCAGGTCTACCATGAACTCGCCTGCTTCATTGGCAAGCCACAGGATTTTTTTAGGCTGTACCACATGGGAGGCGTCTTTGCCCTTGCGAACCTCTATGAACCGCCACAGCCGCTCAATGCCGTCCCCCGTCATAGAGCGGCTAAATAGCCGCAGGTAGTCTTCGGCTGTGTATCGGGACATATCATCTTCCCACACGGCACTTTCGACCGAGAGGGAAAAAAGACGCCGCAGCTTCAAATAGTCCACGCGCGCCTTGATCTGTTCGAGGCTGACCGGCGAGGAAAGGATAACCGAATCGTCAACATGATCCAGGGCATTGTTAAACGCCTCGGATTTTAGTACCCGGGAGGCCCGCATGTTTCGTTGTGCTTTTTCACACAGGTACGGGTCCTCAATTTGCGTGCGGTTGAGGTAGATGTTGAGGAGGCGTTTCTCCAAGCGGGACGGGATCATGATCCCGTCCCGTGTTTCGTGTTGGTACTTTGTTTTTATAAGGGCCTTCAGGTAGTCCTTCTCCCATGCATCCTCGATCTGATGTTCCACTAATGCGACGATCTTGTTGAGCGCCTCCTCATACCTTTCCGTTAAAAAGGAGGACTTTTCCCGCCTCATGATCGTCCGGAACATGCGATCCGAGCACGGATAGTACCGCTCGTTTTCCTCGGTATAGACCATGAAGCGGACCTGCTCGGGGGAGGAGACGTGAGCCGGGTAGGCATAATAGTCTAAGTGATTTTCTATAAAAAATGCCGTGTACCAGGCATCCACAGCCGGGTCCTGACCAGGGCGGTAGGCTTGTTCGGGGACAAATGAGGTGGAGCTTTTTTGGTTCTGATCTTTAGACTTTTTGTCTTGTCTTTTCACTCGCATATCCACCATACTGAGGGCCAGGCACGCATGTTCTCCCTTGGCCTTTTCTCTTAAATATTTCAAGAGTGCAAGATTTTTGCCATTTATTCCGGTATCAATCGCAAACTGTTGTCCAGGCTCTCTTCGATACGCACCATCAAATCGTCAGCATCCAGGTCCGGTCTGCCAATGAATATGACAAAATAATAATGCCTGCCGTCCCCGCACTCTATGTATCCTGCCCTCGCCCTAATCCCGCTCAAAGTGCCCCTTTTGTACAACAAGCGCCCTTTTCGCGTCAGCAAACCGCGGTGCGGCTCAAAGGCCTTCAAAGCAGAGAGCATATCCACGGCTGTCAGCCGGTTCTTTCTTGAGACTCCGGAGCCCTCTGCAAGCTCAACATCTTTCAAATGGAGCACTCCTTGGGTATAGTCGGAAAGCACTATTACCCCTTTGGCAAGAGTGCCCGGGGGGCCATGCACACGGGCGCCCAGGGCGATGAGGATCTGATTGGCCATAAAATTGTTCGAAAATTCAAGCATTTTTCTTAATACTTCTTCCAGTGGGAAAAGAGATCGATAGGTGTAGACAAGCCTGTCTTGCGAGCCCACAACCCCGGTTCGAATCTTGCCCTGGAAATCCGCGCCTGTTTCTTTTAGGAAATGGACCAGGAGCTCCCCGGCGTAGAGCGCCGCCTCGCGGCGGTCGTGGGAAAAGGTGTAGCGGCCAGGTTTTAAGCCGAGCAGCCGCACCCTTTCAAGGGCAAGGGGAGTCATCGGAGTTTGGGGTTCTGCCGAGACAAGCCTTCCCGCCTGGTTATGCTTGAAAAAGACCGTGTTGAAATTGGCACAAATGGCCCCGTTGGGGGCATCGTACGGATTGGTGGAGGCGACGACCCCCGGAATATGGATGTCATGCGCAAAATAGGTGTCATCAAGGATAAGATCCTTGAAACCGTGGAGCCGGGGGGCAATCCCCTGTGCTATCTCTTCCCATACCTCGGAGATAAGCAGGGGGTCGCCGTAACCTTTTACTTTCAGGTTTTGCTCGGGGTCCAAATAAAATTCGGTCCGGAACCTGTACGATCTTCCCAGGTGATGAATTGCGGCAAGCGAGGTCAGGATCTTCAAGGTGGAAGCGGGAACGCATTTTTTTGCCTCATTTTTCTTATAGAGGATCTCGCCGGCAGGCCCAGCCACCAGGAGAGCGTCTTTGGAAGTGATCCAGCTCAAGAGGGAAGGCGCTTGACCGGCCAGGGCCATTGAGGGTCGGCAGAACCATAAGGTCCAAAGCAGGATAGCAAAGCTTCCTATGATGGAAATCCGTTTCAATGTATCTGAATGCATCGCTGTAATTTTACGTCTCGGAAGTTCTACAACCCACTGAAATTACGAGCCTTTCAATGGCGTTGATTTTGCCAACCACATGGAATAGTGGAAGGTTGGAATAGTGCAATATTGGGGATAAAAGCGAAAAAAAAGCATTTTTAAATTGTTCTAATTCCTTTCAGCCCATTATTCCATTACTCCATTACTCCATTATTCCAACATAGCGCTAAAGCTTCACTGCGTGCCCAATTGTGAGCGAAGCGAACTAAGTTCTGTAGCTTGACGGTCAAAATCATAGAAAGCCCAACGTTCTGAGTCAAGCAAAACAAAAAGACCTTGGTCGACAGGCTGTTGCCCTAATCACGACAGTTTGAATTGCAGCCCATTTTTGATGCTTGCAAACAATTGACAGGGAAGGCCCTATTGTGTTGAACAAGAACATGGCATACATTTTTGTTTGAGGGCGGAAAGCGATCGGGGCTATGATTGAGCAAACAACAAACGCACACCCTTCCATTTTGGCTCCGGCCGGAGACGGCGCC
This sequence comes from Desulfobacterales bacterium, assembly GCA_013375395.1. GTDB lineage: Bacteria > Desulfobacterota > Desulfobacteria > Desulfobacterales. The sequence goes on along the minus strand of JABXJW010000054.1, from coordinate 8,579 downwards.
TCCTTTTTGGCTGCGATTGCTGCCGGCGCAGATGCCGTCTACTGTGGCCTCAAGAGCTTGTCCGCACGCATGGAGGCAAGGAACTTCACCATTGAAGAACTAATCCCTCTCACGCGTGTGGCCCATGACAAGGGCGTCAAGGTCTATGTCGCCTTGAATTCTCTCATAAAGCCTGATGAGCTTGACCGGGCAGGATGGCTTCTGGAGCAGCTAAGCCGGCTGGTCAAGCCGGACGGGATCATCATTCAGGACCTGGCCCTTGTGCAACTGGCAAGGCAGACGGGATTTTCCGGCGAGCTTCATCTGTCCACACTGGCCAATGTAAGTTTTTTAAGGGCCTTGGAATTGGTTCGGCAAGACCTCGGGGTCGACCGTGTAGTTGTCCCCAGAGAGCTGAGCATAGACGAGATAAAGGCATTGGCACAGGCTTGCCCACAGGGCCTGTCACTGGCAGTCTTCGTCCACGGCGCACTGTGCTACGGTGTTTCCGGAAGGTGCTACTGGAGCAGTTATCTTGGAGGAAAAAGCGGACTCAGGGGCAGGTGCGTCCAACCCTGCCGCAGGCTCTATACTCAGGACAATCAAACCAGGCGTTTTTTTTCGTGTCAGGATCTGAGTCTGGATGTTTTGGCAAAGGTCCTTCTGTCTGTGCCTGAAGTGAAAGCCTGGAAGATTGAAGGCCGCAAGAAATCCCCCCACTATGTCTTCCACACGGTCAAAGCCTACCGGATTTTGAGAGACCTTGGCCGAGATCCACAGATGAAAAAGAAAGCGCTCGCACTCCTGGCGCAGGCATTGGGCCGGACTGCAACCCACTATAATTTCTTATCCCAAAGGCCGCAGAAACCTGTAAACTCAAGTGTCCAAACCGGCTCCGGGCTACTTTTGGGAAGAATCAAAGGAACAAAGCAAAGGCCATATCTCTCCCCCAGAGAAGAAATTCTGCCAGGCGATCTGCTGCGCGTGGGTTATGAGGACGAGCCGTGGCACAGCACACACAAGATCAGGAAATACATACCAAAAAGGGGGAGGTTCGACTTGAAGCCTCCTCCGGCGAGAACCCTTCGGAAAGGGACACCGGTTTTTCTGATAGACAGGCGGGAACAAGAGCTCGAAAAACTCTTGTCCGAACTTCAAAGTGACCTAAGTAAAAAACCAAAGGCGCAAATTTCCCGATCGACCTTTAATGCCAAAGTCCCGAACAGACCAAGAAAAAGAGAAAAGCCCCTTGAGCTTCACGTATACAGGAGCCTTGGCAGAAAAACCCTTCAGGGTCCAACAGGGCTCTGGCTGTCTAAAAAAGCCCAAACGCAAGTACCCAAGGGCCTCGGGGGCAGGCTATGGTGGTGGCTTCCTCCTGTCATATGGCCTGATGACGAGAAAGAATTAAAGAGGCTTGTCAACCTTGCCCTTGAAAAGGGGGGACGAAATTTCGTGCTCAACGCCCCCTGGCAGGCGGCTTTTTTTGGGCGTCCAAGAGCCTTGAATCTTTGGGCCGGCCCATTTTGCAACCTGGCCAACTCACTGGCCATAAGCACCATGGCCTCTCTCGGCTTTGCAGGCGCCATTGTCAGCCCGGAACTTGGGCGCAATGATTATCTGTCGCTGCCACAGCACAGCCCACTTCCTTTGGGGGTCGTGATATCAGGCAACTGGCCACTTTCCGTTTCCCGCACACTTTCCGAAGACTTCAAAACAGACACGCTGTTTGCCAGCCGCAGGGGCGAGCAGGCGTTGGTCAGAAAACACGGCCCCGACTTCTGGGTCTATCCCAACTGGGCGCTGGATATCAGGGCGAAAAAGGATGAGCTTCAAAGGGCGGGTTACAGCCTGTTTGTCCACCTGATCGAGCCGTTGCCGGGGCATGTGAAGCTGAAAAAAAGACCCGGTCTCTGGAACTGGGACTTGAATCTCCTATAGCGAAACCACTGCCAACAATCATTTTTACCCAAAATTGCTTTGAACAAAAAAGGGTAAAAGTTTAGCGAACGCCCCGGTCCTTTCCCTTTATCCACTCCGATTCTCGCCATCGATAAAAACGCACAAACGCATGCCGGTCCCCCTTCCTTACCCGGAAGCCCACGACACCGCTGTCTTTGCACCCAAGGTAGAGGTGGGCTAACGGATAATAGCCCTTAGAATTTTTAATACAAGTCTCAGCTTGTCCTTATCGGCTTCTTTTATCAACTTGTCTATATTCTCATTGAGTTCTTCGTCACTGACAAAGTGCATAAACTCAAAAAGGTGTTTCATCTCTACATCCAACGCCTCGGCGATTTTTTCGAGCGTTTTGAGAGATGGATAGCTTCTACCAACCTCTATCCGGCTAAGATGTTTTGGCTCTATATTTATTCTTTCTGAGAGTTGGGCTTGTGACAATCTCCTTGCCTTACGTAATTCCTTTATCCTAGTACCAAGTAATTCTCTTGTTGTTTTCATATTTATTCATTAACTTTTCTGGAGGCATCATAAAACCACAGATGATGTAGAAATTAGTTGACATACCCTATATTTCATGTAGACTACCCTACATAAGATATAGATTTTCATCTCAGAATCAATTCAAAAGATAGATTATCAGGAACCACCCCGATTCTTTTGAAAGTCAATGCTCATTATCTTTGATGTGCGGAACAGAGGTGTTGTAGCTATGTTCCATGCCTGACACAGACTACGCATATTCGAGGCAATCATGGTATGGAGAGTCTAATCTGGTGCTTCTTGGCAAGGCAGACCAAGGACAATTGTGAAACAAACTCAGGCTGGGAATCATGTAATGGCCGAGAAACCAACGTTTCCTGAATTCGAACAACGCGATCTGCCTGATGAGTCACAGTTTACAGACGTCACTGAGTGCAAGAGTGGGGCACTCGACAAGGGCAAGGACAAAGTACGTTCTCTATATCAAGAAGCGCCTTTGGCCTACTTCCGTGTCGGGATGGACGGAACAATCGATGACTGCAATAAGATGGCAGAACAATTGTCTGGATACAGCATGGAGGAAGTACATGGCAAGAACATGAGAGAGCTTTTTGCCGAAGCCCCTGAAAGTGGAGGAAAGAGCGAAGCAATATTTGATAGGATTCTCCAAGATGATACCGTTCACAATGAACGAGTCCGGATGGTTAAGAAAGATGGCCTCCCAACCTGGGCTAGTCTGAGCGCAAAGGCCATAAAAGACTCCGATGGGAAGACAACCAAAGTCCTGCTTATGATAAGGTTGCCCGTCAGCAGGAAATAGCTTACACCGCCGGATGCGTTGCTGATGATTCATCCGCAAATTGCCCCGCCACATTTATCATTCGCCTGGAGGTGGAGCCGCCACCTTGCCTGCCAAGCGGGTATACTGCGCAATCGCAGCGCTCAAATGCGCACCGAATATCACGATGAAATTAATGATGTATATCCACGTCATGAAAGACAGCAGGGCGCCTAACGAGCCATACACTATGTTATATCGTGACAGCCCGCTACTGAGGTACCAACTGAATGCAGATGTCGCTGCTTCCGCTGCCATCGCTGCAACGAGTGCCCCACCAAATGCCTCAGCCCACCGAACTCTCGTATTGGGCACCCAGCGATAGAGAAACATGAATGTCGTACAGATAAACACGTAGAGAAGCAAATTGGAAAGAATGTGTCGAAAGGATGAAACTGAAAGGTCTCCTATCAACTGCACGTTAAAATCAGCAACCAGGTTAGCCACGGTTTTTGCAAGCAAAAATACAGGGAGGAGCACCACAAGACAGATTACTATGATGAGCGCAACTAATCTGCTCCTGAAAACATTTTGTGTCGGCGCATCAGGCCAGGCACGATTCAGATTATGAACCAGCGTGGTAAAAACATGCGTTGCAGCCCATAGGAGGGCGATCGCCCCCACAATGCCAACCGTGCCGCGCGCCTGGAGGATTTGCTCTATGTTTTGTGTAATCATCTGGTGGGAGGCAACGGGGAAAAGCTTGAGGATCGTGTCAAGGATCTGTTCCCGGACGTGCAAGCTTTCTAATATGACACTGTTTACGGCAACAAGGATCAAAAAAAGGGGAAACAGTGAAAAGAGTGAGTAAAAGGCCATGCTCGCCGCAGCCTCTGGAACGTGTTCCTGCCCTGATCTATGCCCGGCATACTTCAACACCCTGAGAATATGAACAAAGCCTCGACGAATCACGAGCGGTCCGTGTTTACCCATTCCTGCTACTCTTCGTTCCTTTTCATTAAAATGAATTCACCCTCACAAAGCCCGCCTACCTCCACGGTCATTGAACTAGTTTCGAGCATGTTCTCTGACGGGAGCAAATGAAATGCTGCCACAAAAGACCGTAGGCTCGGCGATGATCGCGCCAATGAGGCCATCAGATCTACTGCCTTGACTCGTTGGAAGTCTCCATCGTGTCTTTCTTAGACTCTTGCCAGAACCTGATGATTTGCTTGGCAAACCGCGAGCGCATATTAGAGTTATGATCTGCGAGTTCGAGCTCTTTCTTTTGGCGTGCCGGTTTTTTCATCTTTTTCATTCTTTTTACAACCTGGCTACTAGCCCGATCAAACCATTTCCCTCAACTACCGAATACCTGAACAGGTCGGTATGGATGGGTGCCTTCAATGACATCTACACCGGCTTTGGCCTTCACTTTTTGTATGATTGTGTCTTTATAGGGACAGTTGTCCAGGAGACAGGTTCCTATGTGTACAGCATCAATGCTCTCTCCCATGGGAGCCATCCATGTCTTCAGGCTAACCAGCCGGAGCACCGGAGACGTACCCGGGCACCCCCCGCAATGAACCAAGCCCCTGAGCTTGGCACCGGTGTCTATGTATCTCTCAAATTCTCCTTCTTTCTTATCAAAGCCCATCAAACAGCGGTGGCAGCCTATACAGGTTTCATCTTTGATGCTTTTACAACTCAATACTGCGATGTTCATAAGACTCTCTCCTTTCATCATACGTTGGAATACGCATGAAATGGTGAAATTCTCTGCTGGCAAACTAACGTGTCATTTCCCGCAACAGCTCCCGGGGCCAGCGCAGCTGGCTTGGCCAGGAGCAGAGCCGCAACAAGCGGTATCACCGGGTCCGGGCACATCGTGCTTGGTTGGCCCGGACAGCGAGGAGGGCGCGGAAAGGAGCTTCTTGAGATTGTGGCCGCCGCACGCCCGGCACTGCGGCTGTTCGCCTGAGCCGGTAATGAGGACCTCACTGCGCTCTCCGCAATCTGAACACAGGTATTCAAACAATGGCATGATTATTCTCCTTGGGCATTATCGCCATTGCTGCCATCATACTCAACTACCACTGCCCTTCAACATTTGCCTTGTTGGACAGAGGCAACTTCCCATCAAGGTAAGCCTTCACGGCATCTCTTACAGAGCCGCCGGCATCGTTTGCCACCCCTATCTTTGCAGCTTTAAGGGTCTTGAATGCGTTTGGTCCGCAAAATCCCGTAAGCAGGACTTCAGCTCCCCTATCGCTTACCATGCAGGCAGCCTGAATGCCGGCCCCTTTCAGGGCGTTTACGTTCTCCTTGTTATCCAGCACCTCAAAACCGAAGTCTTCCGAATCGACAACAAGTATATATGCAGCCCTTCCAAAGCGCGGGTCAACCTGCGAATCAAGGTTTGTGCCCTTGGAGGTGACGGCTATTTTCATTATTTTATCCTCCAACTGCTCCGCCGCCTCCGCAGACCTGATTGTCCGCGATCATGGGTAGTTTTCCGGCTATCAAGTCTTCCACAACCGGCTTTATTTCAGGATTGGTTGCATCATAGTAGACATCTATGCCCACATGTCTGAAGCCCATAAGCGGGCGCATGCCGATACCCCCGACAATCAGGGCATTGACCTTATGGCCTGCCAGAAGATTGACTGGAACCATGCATCCCCCCTGGACATGGGCATGGTTGGGGACTGTAGTGACCTTTTTGATCTCCCCTCTTTCCACATCCACCAGGGTAAATACGTCGCAGTGGCCAAAATGCCCCGACCTTTGGCCGTCCAGGCCGCCTTCCCCTACAGAAGGTATAGCTATTCTTCCCTCTTCCATTGTAAAAATCCTCCTTATCTAGTGTCCATCCAGAAATGGCCATTTTCCGCAATCTCTGCGTCAGACTCAGATTCTAATCCTCAAAATACTCAATGTATTCCTCCGGTTAAAATCTTCGTCTTCCTTGACCTTGCGAAAACTATCTCATTTCTGGATGGACACTATCTATTGATTACAAGTGCTTTGCCAATTTTGTCCCATATCTGTTTGACCGCCCGGCCTGCTTCTGATTGCGTGTTGTATTCAAAGATGGTTTGTCCTTGAATCATGGACTTTGTAAAAACAGGATCAAAAGGGACCCGTCCCAAGACGTTTATGCCTCTTTGTCTTGAGAGTTCCTCAATGGCCTGTGCCTGGTCAGGATTCAGATCAAACTTATTGACACACACCATGGCCGGAACCTTGAAATGGGCTGCCAGTTGTGCCACGCGCTGCATGTCGTGCAAACCCGAAACAGTCGGTTCGGCCACGATGAGCAGGGCAGTGCCCCCCCCGATTGAGGCGATAACCGGACATCCCACACCGGGTGGTCCGTCCGTGATAATCAGATTCAGATTCTTCGTTTCAGCAAGCTTCCTGGTCTGCTGCCTGACAAGGGTCACCAGCTTGCCGGAATTCTCTTCGGCAACGCCCAGCCTCGCATGAACCATAGGACCAAAACGGGTGTCGGAGATAAACCACTCACCGCAGGTCTTTACACGAAAGTCAATGGCCTGTTCAGGACAAAAATAGACACACACGCCACAGCCCTCGCATTCGATTGGATCGACCTCAAAGCCCTCACTAACTGCATTCCACTTGCACAGATCCCTGCATGAGCCGCACTCGGTGCACTTGTCCGGATCTATGACTGCCGTGCCGCCTCCCTGAAAATCATGATGTTCTCTTACCTTGGGATTCATGAGAAGGTGAAGATCGGCAGCGTCCACATCAGCATCACAAAGGGCATTGTTTTCAGCCAGTGAGGCAAAGGCAGCCGTTAGACTGGTCTTTCCTGTGCCGCCCTTGCCGCTTATGACAACCAACTCTTTTATCAAGAACCGCTCTCCCTTATCCGGCCATCTCCTCAATATGACGGTATAACTCCAAGAAAGTTTCTTTCCACTCAGGCATCACCTCAACGAAGGGTTTCCCCCTTGAATATGCCTCTGCGATCCGCCGATCAAAGGGGATCTCCATCAGGATGGGCAGGTTTTCACGTTCGGCATAGGCCCTTACCTGATCATCACCCATATCTGAGCGATTTATGACCAGGGCGCGCGGAATCCCAAGTATTTTAACCGCCTCAAGGGCCAGGTTCAGGTCGTGCAGGCCAAAAGGGGTGGGCTCTGTTACCATCAAAACAAAATCCGTCCCCTTTACAGCGGTGATTACCGGACATGATGTCCCCGGCGGGGCATCGATGATGGTAAGCATATCGGAGCGGGCAAATGATCGGACCTTTCTGATCAAAGGAGGCGACATGGCCTCGCCGACCCGTAATCTCCCATGCACGAAATCGAGACCATTCCTGTGCCCTCTTTCAATCACTCCCAATTCCCGGCCGGCCTCGGTGATGACCTTTTCAGGGCAGACCTCCATACAACCACCGCAACTGTGGCACAGTTCAGGAAACGACAGAACGGTTTCTCCGATTACAACAATGGCCTTGAATTGGCATATCTCAGCACATTTTCTGCAAAGAGTGCATCCTTCTTCGTCTACCTTGGGAACAGGTGTGGTGATAGTTCTCACCTCCTCAATAACCGGGGCTATGAAGAGATGACAATTTGGTTCCTCTACGTCGCAGTCCAGGATCTGGACGTCAGATTCAAGAGAAATGGCGAGATTGGTGGCTACGGTTGTCTTTCCCGTGCCACCTTTGCCGCTTGCGACACTGATAATCATATTAGTATTCCGAATTAAGGTGTGTGCGCTATTTCGCCTTCAACCTTCGTTCTTCCAGTTCTATCTCCGCTTATCGCCACGTACGACGGCAGCGCCCGAAACCTCCGCGGCCCCTGCCGGCACGTCTACCACTGGCAGTGTCGGTGTCCCGATTTGTCCCTGAACGCGGGCCAATATCCGATCTTTTGTCCTGTTTGGCCTTGCCGCACCTACCAAGCCCTCGGCCTGGCCGGCCTTCGCCAGCGGGACCCGTTCCATTTAGCCCTGGCATGTAAATCACCTCCTTGCCTTTCAGACTTTTCAGAGCCCTTCTCGTCCTCGTCCGCCTCGACCACCACCGCGGCCAAGTCTGCACCTTCCGCCAACACCAGACACGGTGTAAGAGCCGCCCCGAATCCTTATCATCTTTCCCATCACAAGCGCTTCAGCTATCACATCTCTTGCCTCGGCAAGGACTCTACCAAAGGTCTGACGAGATACATTCATACGGCCTGCTGCGGTTTCGTGGTCGAGCTTCTCAAGATCACTCAAGCGAATCGCTTCAATGCCTTCAACAGGAAGAACCACCTCTTCCAGTTCTCTCGCGGGGATTCCCCTGGGCTTAAAAATGTTTGCTATGGGTCCCCCTTGTACACACCGCGGTTTCCTG
>JABXJW010000351.1 GCA_013375395.1 Desulfobacterales bacterium | reverse complement strand
TCGGACGAGTATAAAACTACCGTACTGGATATTTGCCAAGGAGAACCTAAGATAGAGACCTACATACATACTGCCAATTTGACTGATGGGGTGCTTCTCTGAGCTCAAGCCGCATTGATGAACCGGTAGTACTGGATCCCGATATTGACCTGCATAGCGTGCTCGGCGAAGGTTCATTGATCGAGAGAAGGGCGTTCATCAAGATCTTTGAAATATGGGACGTTGTTACCCACGTTGCAAAAACTTCTTGACGATGAAAAAAAGGAGTGGGCTACATTGTTGACTTTGATGAGTAACTACGGCACTGGTAGTGCAACGGATAGGTAGGGTTAATCGTTATGCCAGGGCAGGCAAGGCTTGATGCCCCCGGGACCTTAAAGCATTAAAAAACCTTGGAAATAATTCAACAAAATCAACAACGTCCCGTAAATCCCGTCCCGTAAATCCGTTTTACCAACGGAGTGGCGCTTGAGAGCATGGACAAGATCCCAAAGCGCTTCCGAACAACGCTCATTGATCGCGCCATCTATTACTTGAGCTATGTGTCTGATCAGATGATCCACATGGAGTTGGAATTCGGCACACAGGTCGATATAGAGAGACTCATGAGAGCTATCGATCTGACCTTAGACGCTGAACCTCTCGTTCCAATTCCTGTTGTGCCATGATACACCTCCTTCTCGGTTTTGAGGGAAACACGGGCATATAGGACTCGCCGGGTGCTCAATACCTATGTAGCTATAGCCTCGTATCTTCACCGCCGCACTGTCCTTTTGATCCCGTTTGTTATTCTTCACCGATTCCAATGAGCCTCCTTTTCGGTGCCCTCTTTGCACAGAGATCAGGCAGAAAATCAGCAGGGGGCATCCATTACGCCACAACACCTTTCTGCTCTTCGTATATCTGCGGGAGGAAAGAAGCCAGATTGGCATACTCATACACATTATGACGGGCCAGGCCGGCGGGAACCATCTCAGGAAGCCTAACGCCGTGAGGGAGCAAGAGATACGGTTTCTTGTTCAGGATATGGTATCCCATCCAAAAACGGGTCCGGAATTCAATGCCGCCCGGGATTCCACGAATGAAATGGATCATAAAAGCCGGCGCCTTGAAATTGGGGGCACCTGGTGGAGGGTTTAACATAAGAGAAACGCCGTTTGCCGCAGCAATGGTCCCCACATTGGGAGATTTAAAACGGCTCATGTCAAAGCCAACATCCTCGGGGGTCATCCAGCTGATGGCAATCTTTTCTGCACTGGGCCCCCCGACATCTTCTAAGACGAAATGCGTCAACCCCTGAAACTTCTGTGTCATCGAGCGGTTGGGGTCGAGCACCTTAGCCCGGTCTCTATCGCTTAAAGAAATACCAAAGTGCCCATCGGGCCACCAGATCTTGTAACGGAGATCTTCAAGGCTGTGCCAGGCAAACCACCAGTTGATCATGTCCATGGTGACGCCCGGCATGGGGGTGTAATTGGCAATATAGCCTGCACCATTGGGCAGGATGCACCACCCGGCCTCGACTTCAAAATAGCCGGGGTTTAAAAGATCGTTGATGCTCTCTATTGGCAGCGCCTTCGAAGGATCGATGGATTTATCCATCGCGGCAACCCGCTCCGGATCGGGAGGGGCGGGCTTCCTGTAATAATACTTGGAATAGGGTTTTGCCTTTTCTTCGGGAGTCAGGTCTCTTTTCAATTCACTCATTGCAAAAACCTCCGTTGATTGTAGTAATCTAAAAATTCTGTTCAATACTCTTTTTGTCGAGCGTCTGTTTGTGGATAAACGGAAAGAATCTGTTGACCCATGGGGCAATCTACTCATTATCCGGTTGCGTTTTGTACCGCTCAAAGGGGATCTTTTCCGTGGAAATTGCCATTTTACCGCCTTTCTGTTTGATGACGATCCACTTACGCCAGTTCTCGTCGTCGCGACTCGGAAAGTCCTCTCTGTAGTGCCACCCTCTGCTTTCAGTCCTCGTCAGACAGGCATTATAGTAGACATCTGCGCACTCAGCCATGTTCTTGGCGTCGATGCAGAGGCCAAGCATGTGCAGGTCATTCTCCGGAGATACCTTTTTTTGTGCCTGATGCCAGACGTCTTTTACCACAGCCAATGCCTCTTCGATGCGCTCTTTGCTCTTGCGCACGCCGTATCGAGGCGGAGCTATCACCTCTTTGAGCCGCCATATGGCATCACGGGGGTTCCTCCCCTTTTTACGCTTCATGGGGGCAAAGATCTCTTCTTTGAACCGCTTTACCTGGTCTTCGTCGATCTTTGGCGCGGAAGCGCCTGAGGCATATTCTACCAAGGATTTCTCACTGAGAAGAGCGGAGACTGCTGCCGATGTCAAGCCTGACCCCCTGATTCTTGCTGGAGCAGGTACAGCCCCTGCCCAGCCTGCACCGGTACGGCTCGTATCACCAAGGGCCCACATTCCCTCCATGGTAGTTCGCATATCATGATCTACTTTGACGGCCGCGTACTCACCGATAAACATCGGATATACCTCAGGCCTCCAGGCATGATCCGCATTGTATTTGGCCTCTTTTCCCATGAGTGTGCGCCAGAATTGCTCAGCGGCCGGCCGGTTCCACCTGAACAAGAAGCCACCGGCGGCTATGGGGTTGTTGGCGAAGATCTCCGTTTCCTCATAGACAATAGGCCCTTTGCCCTCCATGACCTCCTTTTCCATTCCCAGCAGGATGCCGATATCAAGATCGACTTCAAAGTCTTTGCAGTATTTCGGAGCCAGGTACTCGCCATCGCTGTTGTAAAGGGCGTACTGGCTCCCGACCAGGGCTGACATATTGCCTCTGACGCCGAGGTTGTAGAAATTTGAAAACTCTGCGTTTCTCATTTCCGCTCCGGCGCGATAGGCGGCGGCAATACCATCGCCGCGAGCGCCAGACCACATGTTGGTCACCATCCAGCAGCAGGATCC
>JABXJW010000350.1 GCA_013375395.1 Desulfobacterales bacterium | reverse complement strand
TTTAACAGCAATTACACGCTTAGCTCTTCTTCGTTTTAGCTATCAGACCTTCCATCATGCCGATATTAACCTTACAGCCCCAAGATAGGATTGCTTGCTCATCAGCTTCTTGGTCGAGACCACCGATGACGCCGGCATAGAGCTTGCGCTCTCCCATTTCATTCTCACCAACGACAAGGCCAAAATGCCCTTGCATGGTGTTGAACCACATTGAGTCTATAACTTTCATCCTAGCCCCCTTTGCGTTTAATACCCATTGAACGCTAGTGAATCTCAGTCTCTGCTCAGCTCCAGGAATCTATCAATGTCCCTGCGCCGGAATCTCCTATCACCCCGGGAGCCAATACGGTATGGCTTAAGTATGCCTTTGGCGCCCCAGCGCCGCACAGTATTAGTATGGACGCCAATGAGCCTCCCAGCTTCACTTGTGGTGAGCATAACCTTGGAGTCGAGCTCAGGCTTTTGTCTCTGATTCCCCTTGAGAATTTGCCTCACCCGCTCCTTACTTATGCCTAGTCTCCGACCAATTTTGGTGTAGGTTAGGCCAGCCTGTCTCAACTTAAAGATCTCGTCCCGCCGTTCCATCACTCACTCCCTCTCCCAGGGTGCCTGGTAAGGCAATCCTAAAGCCTGATATATCGACTTCTCACTATCGCCGGCGACTCTCTCGCCCTTCTCGTTAAATAACCCGTCTCCACTCGCCGCCAGATGCCAGCCCCACTTCTTGGCCCGGGTGGCCAGGAGGATGTTGTTCTCGGCCGATCCGGTGCGGATAAGGAGTAAGGTTGCCCATGTCTCCTCAGTGGCAAAATATATGTCTACCTGGATGCCACTGACCGTAACCCGCACAATCTTGCTGCCGCTCATTTTGACTGGTCCCAATCCCATTATCTTGTTGTGCAGCTCCCACAGGTCATTGGGGATGAGTACCAGATCAATGTCGTTCACCCATGCCTTGCGCCTCCGGATGCTGCCGACAACCTCGATTTTATCCTTCTGGCAATGAGATCTGAGATATTTTAAAATTGCGGTTGCCACCTTCTGCGCCCTCTCCAGTGGTATCTTGCCTCGTGCTATTTTGCCTCGTGCTATCTTGCCTCGTTCCACCCTACTCTCCTCCCTAAGGTTCTCCCGCAGTGAATACACCGCGTAACATCCGCCGGGTTGAGCTTCCCACAATGAGGGCAGATTTTCTGTACTTCTTTATCCATTTGTTGCCTCATTCTAAGCCTCCAAACAGGTGCTTGAAGAAGGGGGGAAAATCATCGGAGCTGCGTTCTGCCCAGCATACCTGCCACCCTGTCCGGACACTGGTGCAGCCTTTGTCCCAGAGGTCGAATTCCTCGTTGACACAACACCAGAAGATACGCTCTAGGGCGTCGGCCTTAAATTTGTTTTTTACGGCTGTCCTCTTGTCTTCCTCTCTCGCGGAGTATTTATAGTTGAGCCTGGCCTGCTCGGCCTCTCTCTGATAAGACATCCAGAGGGTGTAAAGCCTCTTTAGATCTTCGGACATTACCCCCGCCACATTTTCATCTCGCTTGGTCTCCCCGAATGGTTCGACAAACTGCGTAATATCCTGCAGCTCCAGCGGTAGTAATTTAAGCCAGGTTGTCATCGCTAACCTCCTCTCTCTCTAAGGCCATTGACAAGTAGATGGGGGAGATGCAAAATAAAGAGAAAGGGGGTACAAATGGAGCTTACTTTCTGGGCAACCATTGGTGTTATACTAACCGTCCTCTTTGTTACTTGGCAGGCTAGGGGGTATGTTAATGGGAAGTTGAGTTCTTTGGATTCTATCGCCAAAGACATCAAGGATATACGTGAGCGTTCTTTCTCTCTCATTGAAAACCTTGCAAACAGGCAGGCGGGGCTACTTGACGATATCATCAAAATAGTTCCAGTGAGCAAGACTAATCCTCTAACACCTGAGAAAGCCCAAAGACGAAATGAGCTAATGACCAAAGGGCGCGCCTTTGGACTTGACCAAGCTGAAGCAAATGAACTAGAAGCATTATTAAGGGAAGAAGCATATGAAAGGTTTACGGCAGGAGGGGCTGCCCTGCTGGGCTTTTTAGCCCTAGCGGCCCTTGTTATTGCCCTCTTTTCAAGTAAGGGCGAAAAAAGTTGATGTTGTTCCATTAGCTGCCTCCTTCATTGTTTGTAACCCCAGTTGTAACTTTAGCTCCAGCTAGCCTCTTTGCCTCGTGGACCAGCCGCCGGGTTGATCTTCCCACAATAAGCGCACCTTTTTTGTGACTGCTCCTTCTTACAATGCCACCTGTTTGCACGCATCCTCTATGGCACCCTCCACCTGCGCCGCGAGCTTCGCCATCCAGTAAAGGAAGGCATAGCCGACCGCGAAACCAATGGAGAATGCCGGAACTAAAAACACCCAGTTAATCATGTCTTGCCTCCTTCCACCCGTTCTCCCTCAGAACGCTTTTTATACGCTAGCCTTTTCCTCGTGCCACTTCCGCTCAAAGGGGACCTCAAAATACCAGCCTAGCGCCCTGACGCCACCAAGACTCGTTGCTTTTTCCTGGCCATCTTCGCCCTCTTTAACCTCGTGGAGCTTAAATAGACTATAGTGGTGGGATGGGAAGCCATACCTGTTTGGCTTACAGTTCGCTGGAGCATCCCAGATTGGCGGACCCCACTTTTGAACATCCGGACCAGTGACCACAACAGCGATATAGTTATTACGGGTGTATTCGCTATCCCTCCATGTCGTCAAGTAGGGGCGGCCATCAGAACCATACCAAGCTAGCAGATAGACATGCTTCCAATCTATGATTCTTTCTTTAGTGTCAGTTTCCATTTTTCTCCTTTCTATCGTTCTGCCTCGGAACGTTGTTTTGCGTTTAATAGCCTTATACGCTAGCTTTCTCTTTAGCCTTCCAGCCGGCCTGAAACCATCCAGCCTCAGTAACATAGAAATGGTC
>JABXJW010000349.1 GCA_013375395.1 Desulfobacterales bacterium | reverse complement strand
ATCATTGGATCATGCTTCATCATTAAACGTCGATCAATACAATACAAACTGCGCTAACTGCGAGGTTTGTTGGTTAGGGGTAAGATATGAAATGGCTTATTATCATAGTTGTCGCTGGTTTCTTGTACTATCGATTCGTACTTGTTAAACGTGGGAACCTAAATTTCTGGAAATCAGCAAAGAATCATCCTGAAGAGGCCTATTCCTTTTTTACCGGTGATGACAGTTTTGTGGTTTTTGATAGATAGTAAACCGCCGGACGGTTTTCGAGCGAATTTGCCCTCTGGTGAATGGGATGGTCCATTTAGATTGCATGTCCCTTCAAGAAACAAATTCGTTACTATTTTTGGCCGAGTACCGGAATATCAAATCGCCCAAGAAGAATTTATGAGAACTCACAATGCATAGCTCAATTCCAATACCGCTCATGATTTCCTGGGTTTTATTTTTTGGTTTTGTTAACACACATCAACGGCATGCGACCCATTTCCAAGGAGCATCACAAGGCTACCTTTTCGCTCTTTATGCTTCAGTAATACTTGGCTGCTTGGTTGGCCTTGCCCTTTTGGTTTACTATTTTACTCAAGTATCGTGGTATTGGCCGCTTGTGCTATTTTTGGTTGGGAGTTTGGTTGGCGGGCTTTTGTTCGGGTTTTTGGACGTAAAGATTGGCTTGCTTGGAATGAGCTTGGTTTCTTTTATAGGTTGGCCCGCCTCAGCGATTTGGGCTTTTTTCATAATCCGAGGTTTACACCCCTAACCATGCTCTTGCAGCGGATCGCAAAAAACCGCGCCCGCTGAAGAGCCACGTTGGGCGCTCAGTAAAAGTCATGTGATTTGAGGGAATGGCATGTCATCGAATGCAGATGATCCAAAAGTAGCTCAAGCAGCACCCCCTCGCCAGTGGATCAATCTGGTTGTAGCGTATCTTTTCATACCACTGGTTCTCTTGCTGTGCGGAGGGGATTTCGGTTGGTGGCAAGCGTGGGTCTATTCCCTGCTGATTGTTGCCGCCGGCCCGGGAGGACGCATTTGGGCGGAACGGCGGCACCCGGGGTTGTTGGCCGAACGACAAAATATGGAGAAGATTCAAAGTGCTAAAGCCTGGGACAAAGTGCTTGCGCCCTTGATGGCGCTGAGTGTGAGTTTCCCACTGGTTATTGTGGCCGGGCTGGATCATCGCTTTGGTTGGTCGCCCATATTTCCGTTGTGGCTCATCGTGCTCGGCTTCCTCTTGATCTCGCTGGGATACGCTTTCGCTGCATGGGCATTGGCAGAGAACCGCTTTTTCTCCAGCGTGGTGCGCATTCAGACAGATCGAGGGCATGTGGTGTGTGACAGTGGTCCCTATCGGATTGTGCGGCATCCGGGGTATGCGGGAAATATGTTGGCACTCCCAGGTATGGTGCTGGCCTTAAGCTCGATGTGGACACTTATTCCGGTAGCGGTGGCGCTAATCATTGCGGTGATTAGAACGGTGCTGGAAGACCAGACTCTACAGAACGAGTTGCCGGGCTATCGCGACTATGCGCGACGCGTGCGCTATCGGTTGATTCCGGGGATTTACTGAGGAGCCTCACCTCCGCGATACGATTTGGTGGAGGGGTTTGGATGTATCATCTCTCTCCTTGCATCGTTGCGCTGCCCAACAAGCGCGTGCAGTCCGACGCCGCTGCCTGGTATCGGGGCGAAAATTGGTTATGTAACGCACTTCGAATTGAAGCCGATTTCGGAAAAGTCGCGGCGCGGCTGACGCGCAGGGCGTTATGATCAAAGAATAATATAAGCTTTTTTGTATGATTGCTTTCATTGTATTATTATTGGAGGAAATGATATGAATTCCAGGAAATTAAGAATGGTGATGCTTTTTGTGAGTTTCATATGCTTTTTGTTAACAGGCTGTAGAATGGCCCGAATGAGGATACGTCCTGAACTTCTTGCTGCAACAGAAGTGATGTGGGCAGAAGGGCGCTGGTCTATAGGTTTTACTAAGCCCTTTTCCTTCGGCTCTTATCAAGTGACAGACATCAAGGGGGACTGGACTAAATCGTCCGGCTTCTCCATTGAATTACAAAATACAAAAAAACTGTCAATCAGGGAAAAAGGTCGGGGTCGCGTCTACACTCTTGACAGAATGGGGTCGGTGACCCCAAATGTCGTGCATTTTGTTTTTTCCAGATTGAGAATAATTGAAAAAATTATCCATTCTCAGCATGGGAAAAGCGCCGCACAAAAATACGGCGCAAGTCATTACTGTTGATGATTCATGAAATTCTTGATATATGTCCTAAAAGTTTACGTTTTTTAGGCCGTCTATTTCATGTTGGGTCTAATAATGACTAAGTTAATTATGTTAAAAATTTGTCTCGTAATAATCGCTTTTTCCATTTTCGGATGTGCTGAACACAGAGTCGATACTTTTCAAGAATGGTGTGAACAAATAAGCGGGGAAGACCTGGATGAAAAATATCGTCCTTTTTGGGCCGTGATCTTTTCCGTCTCATTTGATGGTGATGCTATACGAGACGATTACACTGAATTTCTCAACAAACTTCATCTTGAAAAGGTCGGGAATCGTGCGCCTAAAATGGCTTGGAGAGAAGGTACCGAACTGCATTTAGTGAATTTTTCGAGCCTTCTGGTCATTGAACCCGAAAAAATCATCGAGGAATGGAGAAGGGGCATAGAGCTTTCTAAACAATACAAGCATACTGATCCAGCCAGCAAATGTCTTTATGGCACATTGACAAGTTTGTTTGATAGCCTTCATATCCACTCGATGAAATCAGACACTTTTGGAAAGAATTGGACTGAAGAAGTCACCGCAATACCAACAGATAGAGAACAACGATTAGGGAAAAATAGGCTGTAAACCCAACCTTTAAGGATTGACACGACCTGAAAGGTCGTTTCAATCCATTGTTCAAAACCTTTAAGGATTGACACGACCTGA
>JABXJW010000348.1 GCA_013375395.1 Desulfobacterales bacterium | reverse complement strand
CTTCTAAAGGCACCCTGGGTACCCAGGCTTCAGAGGGTTCCAATCTTTTATCAAAACCAGCTTCTTCTAGTACCTCTTCTAATGTTCCCATTATCTCACATTCTTCAATAAACGCCTCCACTGCCTCTTTTAATGAGGCTTTTACTTCATCAATTGTTTCTCCAAAACTGGAAACATTCAGCTCTGGACACAAAGATACGTAGACTTCCCCTTCTTTAAATGTTCGGGAATTAAATACGATATTTATCATGGCACATTCCTTTCATTCCATTGAAATCGGCCCGATGAAGTCTAGGGGTAAAATTTTTATTCTTAAAAATTGGTTATTTTATACAATTGAATGATAGGGCAAAAATGAGGTAAAAACAAGGCCTAGGTTCAAAGACAGAATCTAGCAATGAGGACTGAGGTTAGAGCTCAAGGTATAAGGTTTAAGGCGCAAGGTTTAATTTGGTGATATCTGGTCTGTTTCGTTGGTTTGGTTGATTGATCTCGTCTCTTTAACCAATCTCGTTTGTTTGGTCTGTTTCGTCGTTTCATCTGTTTGGTCAGGGGAACGGCGTAGGGTTTAGAAAATTCAAGCGATTTTTTCGACCTGTGAATAATGCAATTCTACGCTGGCGTCGTAGTTGAGGAGATTCAGGAGCACCCTGACTCGTCCTTCGTCTGAAACCCAGCGGTCGAAGATGCCGATGAGATCCTTTAAAGGGCCTGAACGGATGCGGACCCGGTCGCGCGCCGCCAGGTGATAAGCCCGCCGGACAACGCAGTTCTTATCCACCCGCCTCTTTATAATTGCAATGACCTCGTCGTCCACAGGCGATGGACCACCGTCAAACCCAACGACCTGACTTACCCCCCTTGACCACCGAACCAACCGGTAACTCTTAAACGGATCGAAACGGGCAAAGAGGTAGTTCGGAAAGAGGGCCTTGATGACCTTTCTGGATTTTTGGTTTTTCGCTGCAAAAGCCTCCATCCGGGGAAAGAAAACCTCGATGGACTCGCGCTCGAGGTGGAACCTGGCGAGTTCTTCTTTTTTGGGCTTTGTTTGAACGACGTACCAGCGAAGCATGATCTGGTCTATCTCGTCTATCTCGTCTATCTCGTCTATCTGGTTTATTTGGTCATTTGGTTTGATTTGGGCTGTTTGGGCTAACGGCCAACGACAAAAGGCTAAAGGTTAAGGGCTTAGGGCTTTGGGCGTAAGGCTAAGGGCACAGGGCTGAAGGCAAAAGGCTAAAGGTAAAAGAATAAAGGACTGAGTGCTGAGCAATGAGTTCTGGGGACTGGAGGTGGCCCATTATTCCAAAATTCCAATACTCCATCTCGCCTTCATGATTTCTTGGGTTGGTGTTTTGCCCGATTGTGCCCCTGGATCTTAAGCCTCTCCTCAAGATGTTTGATCCGCTCTCTGAATCCCCTGATAATAAGGTCCTTCTGACCACATTCGTGAATGGCCTTGCTTGCCCTCTTACTCTCCTCGGCCAGGAGCTTTTCCAGCTTCTGGATGGTCTGATCACTTTTCACATCTTGAAACTCCTTGAACTGTTTTTCCAGAAGCCACACGCGCTTGGAAAGGGCGTTGACCTTTCGAACAACGGCGCTCGAGGCCGGCGCTTTGTCGGCCTCCTCTGCCCTCGGCTCCTCTCGAAAGAACTGGCCCCTGATTTTCTTATCCTCGAGAACCTCGCCTATGACCTTGGCATCAATCTTCTTAAGCTCATCGGCAAATCCATAGACCAGGGCCCCGTCACACAGGATGTTGATGAGCCTTGGGATCCCCCGGGAAGCTTGATAGATCCTTTCATGGGCCTGGGAGGTGAAGAGATTGCCTCCGTCGACTCTTCCTGCCACCCTCATGCGGTGAACAATGTAATCGCGCGTCTCGTTTGGTCCCAAGGGCTCGAGGACGAAGTCCATGGTGATTCGCTGGACAAACTGCCTCATATCTTCCCGTTCGAGCTTGTCCTTGAGCAACGGCTGCCCCGCCAGAATAAACTGGAGGAGGTTGTTCTTTCCCTCATTGAGGTTGGAGAGCATACGGACCTCCTCCAAGGTCTGGCGGGAGAGGTTATGGGCCTCGTCTATGATCAGGAGACAGTAATTTCCCAGGGCATATTGTTGGGCAACAAAATGATAAAGGCTCCGATAACACCGAACTTTGCTTGTGCGATTTTCGTTCAGTTCGAATTCCCTGAGGATCATCCGGACGAGCTCCAGGGAGCCGACCCTGGTGTTGAAGATCATGGCCACCTTGACCCGTTCATCCAGATTCCGGACCAGGTGTTTGAGGAGGGTGGTTTTGCCCGTACCCACATCACCAGTGATGATTATGAATCCTGTCTGGTCAGTGAGGCCGTAGTCGAGGTGGTCCAGGGCTGCCTTGTGCTTGGTGCTCAGGAAGAGATAATCCGGATCAGGCAGAAGGCTGAAGGGCTTTTCCCTAAAACCGTAGAAATCGAGGTACATGGGTTAGTTCCGAAAGTTATTAAGGACTGAGGACTGAGCAATGAGTACTGAGGACTGGGTCATTTTTTACCTTCCTTTTGTTTTTTGACCGCCGAACGAAGTCCGCCAATAATTCGAGAAACCTCAACTGCCAAATCCATCACTTCCTGGCATTCCTTTTCCGTGATATACCCAACATCAAGCGATACATAGAGTTGTGATCGTACTTCAGCACATGAAGCCTTCGCCATAACTATGAAACGATGAAATTCTGATCTGCTTCCCCGTTCAAATCCCTCAGCAAGATTCGACATGACCGAAACTGAAGCTCTCCGGATTTGATCTCGAAGTCCAAAATCCTTCGAAAAAGGCTCTTTGCTCGTGAGAAGATAAATTTGCTCGGTCAACTCCCTGGCCTTTTGCCACGCCACGAGGTCTTCAAAACCCTTTATTTTCATTACTCACTCATTGCTCAATACTCATGCCTCATTGCTAAGTGTTTTTATGATGCGAACCTTT
>JABXJW010000347.1 GCA_013375395.1 Desulfobacterales bacterium | reverse complement strand
GACGGCATCAATAATGTCGGCTTTGGTGAGGCTCATAGCGCACTCCTTTTTTGATCTTTTGGGGAGGTTAGCTTTAACCGTCTGGATTGTCAACAGATTTGGGGGGGATTTGCAGAAGAGAGGGATTGTTTTATGGCTGATTAGTGATACCTGTATTTCCGGATCACTGCGCCTACCACCCCGAGGATTCTAATCTCGTGGTTATGGAGAATGATCGGTTTCATTTGGGGATTGGCCGGTTGCAGGCGGATGTGGTCCGGCTCGATATAGAACTTTTTCAGAGTGACCTTTTCGTTGTTGACCATGGCCGCCACAGTCTCGCCATTCTCGGCAGTCTCTCTTGCCTCTATCACAATGTAATCCCCGTGCTGGATGTTATCATCGATCATGGAGTGGCCTTCCACACGAAGGGCATAGGCCTCGAATCGCCCCACCATGTTCTTGGGAATCGAGATTCTTTCCGGATAAGGAAAAGGTTCAATGAGGTCCCCTGCAGCAACAGTTCCCAGAACCGCGATCTCAATAGATTCGACCTCATGTTCAAAACGCATCCAGTCGCAGTTAACTACGGGCCGCGCCTTTTTCGCATGATAAGGTGTCACTTGTGCTTTCATGATTATTCCTCCTGTTTTTAGCCACGGAAATACACGGACTCACGTGGACTGTTGTAACGCCAACACGGTGTTTTGCTCGGTCGAATAGGACCGAACGAGCCAAAAAGCTGTTTTTGTCTGTGGCCGTCTGCGTCTGTCTGCCTGCCCTGTTAAATGCGAAGCATATTTAACCGGGGTGGCTAATCCCTATCAGAGGGGTGTGACAGATTCGGTCATGGTTCGGGAAGAAATATGACTTTTTTTGAAGGTGGTTTGGGGGGTCCTTAGGTAAGGGGATGGATTGGACTTTTCTTAAAAGGATGATTTCGGCTCCAATAATGCCACTCTAAGGCCTTATTTGGCACGAAATCTGATCTTTTGTGTTGTAATGTCCGTTAGTTGGCGACCCCAATTCATCTCTGACCCCGATTGCCCCCCTAGGGGCGTACCCCTCTCCCCTACACTCCTGTCAACCCCAAATGACAAATGAACATAATGACCCCGGACTGCCCTTTTAGCTTAGTGGTTTTTCTTTCGCTCACACTTTGCTATAGGAGGTCCCCCTTAGTCCCCATATTTTCAATCATCCACCCCAGGTATTTATGAACAGAAGAGGCTAAAAAATAGGGCAGATTCAAGAGATAAAAGCTTTTGCCGGACGGAGAATTTACCAGTTGTATCTCTAGAGGACCTGCATACATTCTGACAGCATAAAGATGGGGGCATCTGTCCATAAATTGATGTAATGATCGCAGCCTGCCTGTCTTGCCTGACTTGACCTCAACAGGAATCACATAGCCCTTATACTGCACAAGAAAATCAATCTCGGCTTGTGACTGGCTTTTCCCGCGCACCCAGAAGCATTGCTTTTTTCGGGTATTGGTTTCTATGGCGATAAGCTCCTGCCCGACAATATGTTCCGCAAGTATGCCTTTGTAAAAGGCATGCAGATTATCATGATAAAAATACTGTTCCTGCAAGCCAACAAAATAGTTCAGCAGTCCCGTATCCAGCAATTGAAGACGAGGTGACTTCCTTAGATCAGGTATGATGGGAATTTCAACGGAAGTTGAAGGATACAGCATATTGATCAGCATTGCTCTCTGTAATGTCCGTAGTGCTTCACCCACCTCTCGTGACCGGTAGTTCGATTGCCCAAAGCCTGAAAAGGTTATTCTCTGGCCGGCAGCAAACGGCGCTGTTTCAATACAGTGGCGAAGAATTGTCGCCATTGAGGGATTACGTGCGTATTTTGCAGCGTCATCATGATATGAAACCAACAAAGAATCATAGATACCGTTTAAAGCCGTAACATCATTTTTTTTAATGTACGCAGCAACGACTTCAGGCATACCGCCAATAAGCGCATACCGATGAAAATAGTCCATCAAAGCTTCGTGTGCATAGGCCGGCATCGGTACAGTATCAAAGGCATTGACAGCCTCGCCTGCTTCACTGGCAGTCAGGAATTCTCTGAAAGTCAGAGGATACAGAAAGTGATGTTCGACCCGCCCCACAGGGAAACTAATGTGCTTTTCATGCAGGGCGATTTCCAGAAGAGATCCAGCGGCGACAACGTGTATTTCAGGCAAATTTTCATAAAAGTAGCGGAGAATTTCGACTGCTTCAGGGCAATTCTGGATCTCATCAATAAAAAGAAGAGTTTGCCCTTCAACTGGAGACAGCCTTTGCTTCATAAGAATTGCCTGAAATGTCTCCTGAACAGACAATCTGCGGCGGAAGATATCCGAGTCCCCCGGAAGGTCCAAATTCAAGTAAATAAACCTTTCAAACCGCTCACCAAACAGCTTGATGGCCACAGTCTTCCCAACCTGCCTGGCGCCCCGGACAACAAGCGGCTTTCGATTTTTAGAACCTGCCCACTGTTCAAGCTTTAATAAAAACTCTCTTGGAAACATAACACCCCCGGCTTGTAATAATACATGGCCATAATACATTCGTCATTGTGACAATGCAAAGGATATTTACAAGAGAATATGTATTATTGCAAGGGTTATTATAAAACATCTAAAAACTCCCTTTTCGATTCGCTCGCTAACCCTGCCGCCCGCGAAGCACTACCGTCAGGCAGAACCTGCGGGGAATGAGCTCGCTATTGCGGTTCAGTTTGAGGTTCCATGGGTCCGCTACGACGCTCAATGCCTCACAATCTTCATCTATCCTCGACTTTTTGTCATCATGAACCGGCTCTAAAAGGATTACTTAAAAACTGGAAAAACTAAAAGGGGTTCCCAAATTCAACCCGAATATTTAAGATTTAAGATGTGACCCTCCTGTCTCCCTCAAGAAAATTGTTCCGGTCCCTGTTATCTCTGAATATCTTTCTGCGTTCTATACCGCGTATGATCACATGATGAAG
>JABXJW010000346.1 GCA_013375395.1 Desulfobacterales bacterium | reverse complement strand
TTCCGATCTGCTCGGTCTGGGATTGGCAAAGATCCGCGAGGGTGACCTGAAACCAGGCCGCGCTGAAATTGAGATCGCAACGAGTCTTGACCCCAATAACGCGCTCATTCGCAGCTATTTGGGTAAGGCCTACTTCGAGGAAAAACGCGATAAGCAGGCCATGGCCGAGTTCGCCATTGCCAAGGAGCTTGATTCACTCGATCCTACCTCCTATTTCTACGATGCAATTCGAAAACAAAGCGTGAATCGTCCGGTAGAGGCGCTCCAAGACCTGCAGAAATCCATCGAGCTCAATGACAATCGGGCCGTCTACCGGTCCCGCCTGCTCCTCGATGAAGATCTGGCAGCAAGGAGCGCAAGTCTTGGTCGAATTTACCGTGATCTCGGATTTCAACAACGGGCCTTGGTGGAGGGTTGGGAATCGGTCAATACGGCTCCGAGCGACTATTCTGGCCATCGTTTTCTCGCTGATACTTACTCCGCACTCCCACGTCACGAGATAGCTAGGGTCAGTGAATTGCTCCAATCCCAATTGTTACAGCCCATCAACGTCACTCCGATTCAGCCCCGACTTGCGGAGAGTGATCTCCTTATAGTGGAAGGAGCGGGCCCGGCGGATCCGGCATTTAACGAATTTAATCCCCTCTTTCTCAGAAACCGTTTGGCACTGCAAGCGAGCGGAGTTGCTGGCGAGAATGATACCCGGGGTGGTGAAGTCGTCCAGTCAGGCGTGTGGGGAAGGGCATCTTACAGCGTAGGGGCATTCCGATATAAGACCGACGGATTCCGAGAAAACAACGACCTGGATCAAGAACTTTACAACGTGTTCGCCCAGGTCAGTCTCACACACAAAACAAGCGTGCAGGGAGAGTTTCGATCAAGGGACATCGAAAGCGGCGATCTGGAAATTCTCTTTGACCCAAATCAGTTTTCCCCGAACCTAGAAAGGGAATTGGACACTCAGACCTACCGTCTAGGTTTTCATCATGCTTTCAAGCCCAATTCCAAGGTAATTGCCTCAATTATTACACAGGATATAGATGAAAGCTTTCGCGATACGATAGATTCTATGGCAACGATCGATGATAAACTCGATACCGAAGGGTTTAGCGCCGAACTCCAGCATCTCTTCCGCTCGGAACGCTTCAATATAATCACCGGGCTGGGGCACGTCGATGGAAATTTAAAAAGAGAGAGATTGGTCGATTTTGCGCTCCCCTTCATCCCAGACACTCTGACCTTAGAAGATATTGATAGCCGTCATACCAATTTGTATGCATATGCACAACTCAAAAACCCGAGCAAAATAACGGTCACTGGAGGGCTCAGTTACGACGAATTTGATGATGGCCGAACCGACCGTGACCAGGTCAACCCCAAGTTCGGCCTGACCTGGGGTTTCACTCCTGCCACAACACTTCGCTTGGCCATATTCCGAGTATTGACGAGAACGCTGATTTCAGACCAAACGGTGGAACCCACACAGGTTGCGGGATTTAATCAGTTCTTTGATGATGTTTCCGGCACAGATACATGGCTTTATGGAGGGGGTCTAGATCACAGTTTGAGTGCAAGCGTCTATGGTGGCCTTCAGTTTAGCCTCCGGGAATTGGATGTTCCCTTTCGTGAGACACCTCCACCCCCCGCACCACCCAGGATACGCCGCACAGACTGGGAGGAGTGGTTGGGTCGCGTCTACCTTTACTGGGCAGCGCACCCCTGGCTGGCCACCAGCGTCGAGTATCGATACGAGAACTTTGACAGAAGTGCCGAATTTCCCGGAACTGGACTATTCACTGATCTGGAGACGCAGCGAGTGTCCTTGGGAGGAAACTTCTTCCACCCTTCGGGCTTCTTTGCGCGTGTGAAAGGTACATACGTAGACCAAGATGGTGAATTCGTAGATCCATCATTACCGACCCCTGTGGATGATGAAGATCAGTTCTGGGTCTTTGACGCCTCCGTTGGTTACCGATTGCCGAAGCGCTATGGTGTTCTCAATATCGAAGTGAAGAACATTTTTGACGAAGACTTCAGATTTCAGGACACGGATCCAGCCAACCCATCGATTTCACCAGAGCGGCTGGTTCTCTTGAGGTTCACGCTGAGCTTTTGAGTTTGCCTACAATATGGTCGAACCGATCTCGTTGCATTGTGATACAGGACTACCTTTTGCACATTCATCGAGGCAAAGAGTGCAGTGAGACAAACTGCACTAGATGAACCGACAATTACGGCCAAATGTTCGTGACTGGTGACAAAGACAAGAAGAAAGGGGGTGGTAAATTGGGATTTAAACATAGGTGGGATTATCATGCTTTTTGGAGCAGAGGGAGCGCGAGGAGAACATTGTAACAATTAAAAAGAAGGAGGGGAAAAAATGAAAATGAAAATGAAAAATTCGTTCCGTATTCTGGCTTTGGCTGTGTTGTTTTCTCTAGCTATACTCCCTGTTGCACATGCAGCAGGGAGGGAACTAGCTGAGTTGAAAAAACTAGAGGAGCTGAAGAAAGGTGCGAAGATAATGGAACTGAGACTGTATATCAAAGGGGGAAGAATCGTCTGCGTTGAGCCGATAAAGCCGGAGAATTATGTGATTACACCTCTTAAAGAGTTAATCGGCGAAAACATAGCGAAGGCCACCACGGTTTTGATTAGACAAGACAACCCAACGTGCACATACTGGTATTATTATTGGAGTGGAAAGTCTTGGGAAAAAATTTGCTTGAGGTGGTAGTAGAAATAGAGAAAAAGAGCAGATCGGTCATGCAGTGGCTATTTTTATAACCGTTTTACTTCCCCTTTTCCGAGGACAGCGAGCAAATGGGATTTGGGATCGGCCCTTGACTTAGGACAAATCGAAAAACGTGAAGCTTGCGGAGAGAACATTACTCGGGTTTGTGACCACTACGATAGTGTGTACCAATCCATGCGGTTGGGTTCTTTATCCCGGGGGATGGATTTCAGTCTGCACCGGCCCATAAGACT
>JABXJW010000345.1 GCA_013375395.1 Desulfobacterales bacterium | reverse complement strand
CCCAATACCTGCCGGGGTCTGCCAGATCCACTTTACAATCAATGCCCACATCGGCGAGATAGCCCTTGATGGCTTCCCCGGCTGGAGCCCCTCCACCGATAGTCATAAAGGCAAGAAGCTCTAATTTAAGGCCTTTTGGATAACCCGCCTCGGCCAGCAGTTTCCGGGCCATCTCGGGATTGTAGGGCCTGCCCTTGTAATCGGGATCGTATCCCCACTCGCCTTCGGGCGCGGTCATCTTCAGGGGTTCATAGTAGCCGAAACCAATGGCCTTGGATATGGCCGCTTTGTCAATGGCGTACTCGATCGCTTGCCGAACCTTAACCTTGCTCGTGGGCATGTTGGGGTCTGTTGTATTGAAGTAAATCATGCCGGGCAGGGCGCCGTATCCAGCGCTCCTGATGAAGCCCTTTTTCTCCAGATCGACCTGGTGTTTCACGGGGGTATTCGTCCACATATCCACCTCACCCGCCTCTAGCATGGCCGAAGCGACCACGGGGTCTGGGACATAGTAGAACTCCATCCCGTCAAGGTAGGGTCTGCCTTTCCGCCAGTAATTTTCATTCTTTACCCATTTCATGTGGGCGTCACGCTTCCACTCGACCATCTTGAAGGGCCCGGTGCCAACAAAGTTGGATCGCAGCCAATCAACGTCATGGGTTGTGTAGGCCTGCTTGGACATCTGGAATCCCCAGCCAAGGTTGTGAATGAGCATGTTCGTGTACTCGGTCACATGGAGGCGCACCGTGTAGTCATCAAGTTTTTCGATCGACTTGAGCCTTTTCGCATCCATGAGCCGACCTTTTTCCTTGGCAAAGTTGATACCCCATATCACATTATCAGCGTCCAGGCTCGACCCGTCATGAAACTTGATACCTTTTCTGAGGCGAAAGGTAAGCGTCAGGCCGTCCGGATCCAAGTCCACGGATTCGGCTAACTGGGGTACCAGATCCCTTCCCCGATACATCTGCAGGGCTTCGATTCCGGGAAACTCCGCGGTTAGATCCGTGGGACCACCCTCGGGCATATAAAAAGAACGCGGACCCATGGAGGTGACTACTTTAAGAATACCACCATATTGTGGTTTCTTTTCGGCAAGACTGTCTAAAACCAGACCTACTGTTGAAACAAAAACGACCAAAGTGATTATCAGAAACTTCTTCATTCTTCTTTTACCTCCTTTTCTGGATTCTAAAGACCCTATTTCACCTCCTTACTTAGAGAGAATGTACCTTCTTCCCTGAATCTCCGCAATAGTGCGGGAAATTCGCCTCTTAATACCCTTTTATATAACTCTATGACTGACCCTGCGCGGAATGTCATGCAACAGGACACTTTGTGTCCCGGTAAGGACTACGCCT
Source organism: Desulfobacterales bacterium (assembly GCA_013375395.1). GTDB lineage: Bacteria > Desulfobacterota > Desulfobacteria > Desulfobacterales. The sequence goes on along the minus strand of JABXJW010000345.1, from coordinate 1,635 downwards.
CTACCCTGATGCAGGGCGATTCACCCCTATCCCCTGAGATCATGGCCGAGAGTGAATCACCCACCATTATAAAAAATGAATTTAGGTTTATCTAATGTTTCTCCATCCAGTCGTCCCACACCCTCCAGTTTATGAAACCATCTTGACGATAGGTAGTGTGCACATAGGGCGCTAACATATCGGCGGCCGGCATGTTCCACAGAGGAAGAACACTGCATTCGTCCGCTAACTTCCTGACAAGCTTCTTGGCCATGGCCTTCTGGCCGGCCTCGTCCCTGGTGACAAGAGCCTCCTCGCACAGGGCGCTAAATGCGTCCGACCTCTTGAAACTGGCGAGGTTGGTCGCCGGCTCATGGCTGAACCATCGCATGATGGTTACCATGTATGTCGGGTCAAGACCGGTAAAACAGAGGACCATGTCTTTCCACCCGGTACCGAAGACACTGCCCCAATACCTGCCGGGGTCTGCCAGATCCACTTTACAATCAATTCCAACGTCGCCGAGATAGGCCTTGATCGCCTCCCCGGCTTGAGCCCCTCCACCGATAGTCATAAATGCCAGAAGCTCTAACTTAAGTCCCTTTGGATACCCTGCCTCGGCCAGCAGCTTTCGGGCCATCTCGGGATTGTAGGGCCTGCCCTTGTAATCGGGATCATATCCCCACTCGCCTTCTGGCGCGGTCATCTTCAAGGGATCATAGTAGCCGAAACCGATGGCCTTGGATATGGCCACCTTATCAATGGCGTACTCGATCGCCTGACGCACCTTTGCATTACCCGTGGGCATTTTTGGGTCCGTGGTATTGAAGTAAATCATGGTGGGCAGTGCTCCGTAGCCTGAATTTCTGATAAAGCCCTTTTTCTCTAATTCGGCCTGGAACTTCGGCGTGACATTCTGCCACATATCCACCTCGCCTGCCTGGAGCATGGCCGAAGCGGTCACGGGATCGGGGACATAGTAGAACTCTACCCCGTCAAGGTAGGGTCTGCCCTTCTGCCAATAATTCGGGTTCTTTTCCCAGATCATGTGGACGTCTCGCTTCCACTCGACCATCTTGAAGGGCCCGGTGCCGACAAAGTGGGATCGCAGATAATCAATGTCATGGGTGGTGTAGTGATGTTTGGAAGCCTGGAATGCCCAGCCAAGGTTGGGCATGAGCATGTTCGTGTACTCGGTCAAATGGAGGACTACTGTGTAGTCATCAAGTTTTTCGATCGACTTGAGCCTCTTCGCATCCATGAGCCGATTATGTTCCTTCCAAAAGTTGATACCCCAGATCAGATTATCGGCGTTCAGGTCCGACCCGTCATGAAACTTGATGCCTTTTTTGATTTTAAAGGTCATGGTCAGGGCGTCCGGATCCAGGACCACGGATTCGGCTAATTGGGGTACCAGATCCCTGCCCACATACTGCTGCATACTTTCGACGCCGGGAAACGAAGCACCCAAATCGGTAGGACCTCCCTCGGGTGAAAAGAAAGTACGCGGTCCCGCTGCGGTGACTACTTTAAGAATACCACCATATTGTGGTTTCTTTTCAGCAAAACTGTTAAATACCAGACCGGCTGTAAAGACAAAAATGACTAAAGCCATTAATAGTAATTTTTTCATTGTTCCATATACCCCCTTTCTGG